>JAUNFZ010000052.1:8413-22004 GCA_030524785.1 Eubacteriales bacterium | reverse complement strand
ACAAAGTGTGGTGGAATTTACCTCTGCACTGGAATTTACTTTTTCAAGTTAGCAAATAGAGTGAAAGGTTTTCACATTAAAAAAGACCTTTGAAAATCGTGGCCATAGTTTTACATTTGAACAGTTTTGGCAAGTTATGGTTTTTGATGATGACGAAGCAATGCATCTGAAATCTCGTATTGAGATACAAGGCGGTTGGGGTACTTGCCTTACGGAGAGCGTAGCTGGCGGATACTTTTTTCGAGATATATCTTTTTCCCAGAAAATTCCCTTGACAACTACATCGAGCTTCGATATAATATAAATCGAACCTCGATATATCGAAGTGGAATAGTCAGGAGGGTTTATGGACAGTAAAATCAGACGAATCTATGTCCCTATGACGGAAAGCGGTTTTTATATTTTGTTTTGCCTGCAGCAGCCTCAGCATGGTTATGGCATCAGTCAGCGGGTGAAGAAGATGACGGGAGGCGCTTTGGTAATCAGCCCGGGGACTATGTATGGAACGCTGGCGAAGATGGAAAAAGACGGGCTGATTGCTTTCGCGAGGGAGGAAGAAAAGCGAAAGCTGTATCAGATCACAGAGCTTGGAAAGGAAATCCTGGCGCTTGAGATCCGCCGCATTGAACGCCTGTATAAGAACAGTAAAGGAGAGAGTACAGATGAGTAACAGAAAGACGATGGCTCGTTTTTTTACGATTGCCGATTATGAGGAAGAAGAAATCTGGCTGCGTTCCCAGCATAAAAGCGGATGGAAGCTCGTAAAAACTATTTTGCCCTGCTTCTATATTTTTGAACGCTGTACGCCTGAGGATGTTGTTTACCGCCTGGATTACAAAAATAATACAGAGAGCGGTGACTATCTTCAGATTTTTCAGGATTACGGCTGGGAGTATTTTAACCGCTGCAACGGCTGGCTGTATTTCCGCAAGCCTGTTCTGGAAACGGATACGGAGCAGGATGGGGAGATTTTTTCAGATGACAATTCGCGCATTGACATGGTAAGCCATATTGTAAAGACCCGTATGCTGCCGCTGCTGGTCATCTTTTTCGGCTGTCTGCTTCCGAGTTTTGTAAGGAGCATAGGGGAAAGCGATTCTCTTGCAGATGTGTTTGTTGTAGCGTTTGCGGTCCTGGTGATTTTGTACCTTTATCTGTTTATGCACTGCGGCCTGAAACTTCGCGCATTGAAAAAGAAGTACAATGAAGGGCAGTAACAAACTCTGCCGTGCGATTCGGGACCTGCAGTGCGATTCAGAACCTGCAGTGCAATTTGAGACCTGCGGTATTATTCCAGGTTTGCGTGTTTTTTCATAAGCAGTTCGTTGCTTTTTTCAAGGCTGTGTTCGCTGCTGATATCGATGACAATCGCGTCGCCCACCAGCAGGACGGACTGTTCGAAAGTATTGGCTCCCAGCTGAACCGTTTTTTTGTGACTGACGCCGGCCACATTTTTTGTGGTCGGGGCGTCGATATGCACGATGCAGTCGGCTTTTCGGCCAATTACAGAGTCCGGGATCGTGGTGATGAGCGCCAGATCTGCGCCCGCCTTTTTACATTTTTCGGCCATGACGGTCAGAGAGCCGGTGGAGCCGCTGCCGGAGGCGATGATCAGAAGATCACCGGGGCCGATGGCCGGAGTGGTAGTCTCGCCCACAACGTATACGGAAAATCCCAGATGCATCAGCCGCATGGCAAAACCGCGGATCATCAGCAGCGACCGGCCGGCGCCTGCCACGAAAATGCTTTTTGCCTCCCGGATGCGAAGCTTGAGCTCCTGCAGCTGACCTTCGTCCAGACTTTCCATGCAGCTTTCCAGTTCATTGTTTATGCTTTTTAAGATTTCTTTTATATCCATGATCTGATCGCTCCTTTCATTTCAAGCGCGGCCGCGCGCACGTCCGGCGCTCCGTAGAGAGCACAGCCCGCGATAATAATACCCGGCTGCAACGAAAGATATTGCGGCAGTGTTTTCATAGAGATGCCCCCGGCGACGGCTGCCCTGGAGGGCTCGATGGCCTGTACCAGTTCCGTCAGGTCTAAAAGGGGCGTCCGGCCTCTTTTCTGCATGTCTACCCCGGTGTGAACACAGACGTAATCAACGCCCAGCGCTGTCAGCTCCCGGGCACGGCCTGTGATATCTCTGACGCAGATCAGATCTGCCAGCACGCTGCGCCCGTACCGGTGCGCAACTTCTACGACTTCCCGGATGGTTTCATCATCAGACATAGCCAGTACCGTAAGAATATCTGCGCCTGCCTGGCAGACGTCCTCACATTCCAGGGCGCCTCCGTCCACGATCTTGGAATCAGCCAGGACGGTAAGGTCAGGCCAGGTTTTTTTAAGCGCACGTACCGGCGCCATGCCTTCCTTAAGAAGAACCGGCGTGCCTACCTCAAAAATATCGACGATATCATGTACCGATCTTCCGATTTCCAGGGTTTTTGCTGTGTCTGCAATATCTACTGCAATTTGTAATTTCATGTTTCGTACTCCTTTGCTATGTAAATTGGTACTTTCGGTGAAAATTTCTGATAAACAGAAGAAGGCAGTGTGCGGTCCGTAATAATGCCGTCGATGCGGCTCCAGTCGGCCACGGAGTGAAGGCCGTTTTGCTGGAATTTACTGCTGTCTGCCAATACATAGACCAGGTCGGAGCGTTCGATCATTTTTATCTTGGTGTTCAGCTCGGGATAAGAATGGACGGTAGGGCCCTGGGAATCCATGATTCCGGCGGTGCCAAGGAAGCATACGTCCACATGAATGGAATCCAGAAAGCGCTCCGTCCAACTGCCTACTACGGAGCGGTTTCGCTCCCGCTTTCTTCCGCCCGGAAAGAAAACGTTGTGTGTGAAGCCGTCCAACTGCTCAAAAATATCAAGAGAATTTGTGATGATATCCATCTTCGGCAGCTTGTTGATGTAGGGAACGGCGGCCATGGCTGTAGTCCCGGTGTCCAGCAGAAGCGTGTGCTGGTCTTTCAGAAATTCCAGGGCATATCTGGCAATTTCCGCCTTTCTGTCCAGATGAGTTGTGCGGTAGTCCAGCGCAATTTCTGTGCTGAGAGGAGAGACGGAGGCGCCTCCGTATTCCTTGCGGGCAATTCCCATCTGTTCGAGACAGGTCAGATCCTTGCGGATCGTTTCCATACTGACTCCGTAGATTTCTGAGAGATCCCGGGCCTTTACAGAGCCGTCTCTTTTAATCCATTCTGCGATTTCCTGTTGTCTTTTAAATGCAGATACCTTCATGTTTACCACCTTTACGTAGAGATCATAGTCCTGAAAATCAAACTTTGCAACTTGCGGTTGGTTGCGATTGTTCTGCCGGTTTTTTCTATATGGCGCGCCTGCGTCAGCGGATATGGGAGCCTAAAAAGGAAGTAACCCCGGGGATGGAACGGAGGGTTTCATCCAGCGCCTCCAGAAAACGATGGACAACGGCTTCTTTTCTGCTGCCGCTTTTTAAATAATAAATAATTCTCTCCGGAGGCGGCGCTTCCAGTTGGCGGACAGCGACGCAGTCGAAAGAGGATATCCTGTGAGCTACGGATAAAGGCACAACAGCCCAGGTGTTTTCCCAGGAAAGCATATATTCCAGCAGGTTCATCTGATCGAGAAAGACCCGATACTCCGGGGCGGGACCGAACCAGAAATCGTGCCAGGCGTCGTATTCGGGGTTCCAGGGAAGACGGATTTCCTGCCGGCAGTCGAGATCCTTTGGATGAACGTTGTCCGGAAGAATCATGGCGCTGTTTGCAGCCAGCACCATGGGCTCCTGAAAGGCAGGAATTGTTTCCACGTCCTTGCAGTAGATATCGTCCGAGATCAGGGCAATGTCCACAAGGCCGCCAAGGACGTACTGATAGGCCTCGAAAGAGTGGTAGTTGTGAAAGCAGACGCGGCTGACAGCTCCGGGAGTTTTTGAAATCGACTCGAAAACCTGGGGAAGAATATAGCTGCTTACGCTCCCGACGGAGGAGATATTTAAGACGTTGGAGGTATCCAGAGTGCAAAGATCCCGGGCTTCCTGCCAGACAGTCTGCCATTTGCGTGCCACAGAAACAAAGGCCTCCCCCTGGGGCGTCAGCTCGATACGGCGCTGCCCTTTCCGGCGCAGAAACAGGGCATAGCCAAGTTCCTCCTCCAGCGTTTTTATCCTCCGGCTCAGAGCTGGCTGGGTGACGTACAGGTTTTGAGCAGCCAGGGAGATAGAGCCGGATTTTATGATTTCAAAGAAAGCTTCAATTTCCAGATGTGTCATGATTTACCTCCCGGGATACGGTGAAAGAAAAGAGTCCAGTTCCTTTCTTAATATAAAGTAATATTTATATTTTAGCAAAGAAATAAGCATTTTACAATGTTTATCTGCCGCGTTAGAATGGCGTCAGCAACGGGAATCATTGCCGGCGCCGGATTACAACAGGATGGAGAAAAAATGTATGAGAGAGACAGAGGATCTGACAACAGGCAAAATAGAGCGCCAGCTGGCCGCTCTTGCGCTGCCCCTTATTCTGGGAAATGTGCTGCAGCAGTTTTATAATACGGTGGATTCCCTTATCATTGGACGTTATATCGGAAATACGGCCTTTGCCGCTGCGGGCACTGCGGGAAGCGTGATGAACCTGTTTACTTTTGTGATTAGCGGCGGGTGCGGCGGGGTCGCCGTTATTTTTGCGGATTTGTATGGCAGAAAGGAAGAAAAAGTGCTGCGGCGGGAGAGCTTTGTTTCTTTTGCGCTTGGCTTTTTGTGCACGGTGTTTCTCGGCGCGGCCGGACTGCTTACGCTGGAACCGCTTATGGAAGCAATGCGGACGCCGGAAGCGGTGGCGACTTTTGCGGGAAGTTATCTGAAAGTCATTTATTTTGGACTTCCGGCAGTATTTCTCTATAACTGGTGTTCGGCGGCCCTGCAGGCGGCGGGAGATACGAGAGCTTCTCTTTTGGGGCTTGGAGCGGCGATGCTTTTAAATACAGGTCTGGACTTTCTGCTTGCAGTGCATTGGAATATGGGAATTGCAGGTGCGGCGGCGGCCACAGTAATTTCGCAGATCTTTGCTGCCGCAGTATGTTTGGTGTATATGAAATTCAGGCATCCCTGTATGCTGTTTGGCCCAGGGGATGTGGTTTTTGACGGCGGTTTGATAAGAAAAACGGCGAACTATGCATCTGTCTGCGCCCTTCGCCAGTCCAGCCTGTATATTGGAAAACTGCTGGTGCAGGGGGCGGTAAATACGGCGGGAACCAGCATTATATCGGCATATGCCATAACGGCAAGAATCGAGGGATTTGCCAATTCTTTCGGAGACAGCGGGAGCACGGCAATTTCGGTGTTTATCGCCTGGAACAGGGGAGCCGGAAAAAGTGAAAGAGTAAGAGAAGGGTTTCGAAGGGGCCTGAAGATGATGGTGGTTCTTGGCATCTTTATGTCTGTCCTCATGGTTTTGACGGCACCTCAGGCTTCAGGAATATTTGTAAAGGAAACAACGGCAGTTCTCGGGGACAGCGTTAGAGCATACATCAATATCATCGCTTTGTTTTATGTGCTCTGCTTTATCGGAAGCTCCTTTGTGGGCCTGTACAGCGGACTTGGAATGGTTCATGTGCCGGCTGTGGGATCCGCCCTTCATATTTCCATACGTGCAGTTCTTTCCTGGGCCCTGATTGGAAAAATGGGCCTGCCCGCCGTGGCGCTGGCTACGGGAGCAGGCTGGGTTGTTGTGGTGATTTTTCAGGTGATTATCGCTGCGGTTTTTCTTCCGTCTTCTGCGCTGAAAGAAAAATAATCAGGGTGCCGCAGGACAGAAGCAAAAGGCCTGCGGTAAGCAGCGCCGGGATTCCCAGGGAGTCAATGAGAACGCCTCCTGACAGCAGTGAAATCAAAACGCCCAGCGTGGAGGCGGCGTTTAGATAAGACTGGCTGCTGATGGTATCTTCTCTGGGGATGAGCGTCCCGGTGTAATAAACGCTGCTGACCATGAACAGCGCGTATCCCATCTGGAGAACTTCAGACAGGTAGATCAGCGGTAGCGTGGGGGCGAGGAGGGTAAGCCCCATTTTCAGCGTCAGCAGAAGGCAGGACAGCTTGAACCAGGAATCGCAGCGCAGCTTCCCTTTCATTCGCCCAAACAGAAAAAGGACAGGAAATTCGCAGCAGGCGGCGATGGCGCTGGCAATGCCCACAGAGGCTTCGTTGCCGCCCTTGGAGGATACCACCTGATAGATAAAGTTCGACATATAAGTATGGCCGGCCATCAAAATAACAGTGCCCAAAAGAATGATGGAATAGCGCCGGTACTTTTTCAGAAAGCCGGGATGAAACTGCGCGCCGGCCCCGGCGGATTTGCCGGAAGGCTTTGCCGGACTGCAGGTTCGCTGGCGGGCGCAGATGTAAAAAAAGCAGACTGCGCTGATGATAAAAAGTACGGACAGAAAAAGACCGCACAGGAACATGGCGGAAACGCCCCGGGAGAGTATCAGCGATCCCATAAAGGAGGCACAGAGGGCGTAGCCCAGGGAACCGCCGCCGCGCCCGACACCGTAATTTAGGGGGACGCCGGACTGGATTTCCACCATGGCGGCGGAATTTAGAAAAGCGGGAAAAATTTGCAGAAGCAGGCAGCACAGCATAAAAAGGAGGATTGCCAGCCAGTTTGGAAGCCCCAAAAACAGCAGAAAATTGCTGAGAATCAGGAACAGGCCGCCGGCCAGAAAAAACTTTCGAAGGGAGGCCTGTCCGTGGAGGTTAAAAAATTCTCCAAGGAAGATCTGTCCCAGAAAGCTGAGCATAACGGCAATTCCAAGAAGAATACCGATGAATGTATTGCTCAGGCCGCAGGAGAGTAAAAAAACACTGCTGTAGCAGTAAAGACACCCCTCCAGCGCCCATTCTCCGGCCTGAAGGAAAAAATAGGATACGGTTGCCCTGGACATAAAACGCCTCCTTGCAGGAAAGGGCCGCCGCATATAAATACTGCAGCAGCCCCTTCGGATCAGTGAAATCAAGTATGTTTTACAGCTCGATATAGCCCCAATTGTCCCGTGTAAACAGTTCCGTGCCGGTCTCGGTGATGAGGTAGCAGTCCTCAAAACGGAATCCGTACTCTTTGGAACGGAAGAAATGATCTCCCGCGATGGTCATTCCCGGTTTCAGGACAGTGGGATTGTTGAAGCGGAATGTGGGGGGCTCACCCTCAAATACGCCGATGCCGTGGGAGGCGCTTGCCGGCGGCGCTCCATAACCGTGGTCAACAAACCAGTCATAATATTTCTGATAAACCATTTCAGAAGTCATTCCCGGCTTCACCCAGTCGCAAATCAGACGCTCGTGCAGATCCAGCATGAAATCAATTTCTTTCTTCATAGAATCCGGCATTTTTCCGAAAATGATGGGGCGGCCATAGGCAGAGGCATAGCCTGCGTAGTGGCAGCCGATATCAATATTGATCAGGGTATCGCGCCCAAGCTTATTGTGGGTGCTGCGTCCAATGCCGCTGCGGCTGCGGTAGCCAGAGTAACAAAGGATGGGGAAGGAAGGACCTTCGCCGCCTTCTTTGTACAATTCTGCAGCCAGAACGCCCTCCAGCTCATATTCTGTCATGTCGGGATTAATTTTCCCCAGAGCGTTATTAAAGGCTTTTTCGGAGAGAACACAGGCTTCCCTTACCATCTCCTGTTCCGCTTTTGATTTATTCATGCGCAGGTCGATCAGGATATCGGCGCAGTCAATCACTTCTCCGCCGGGGAGAACCGCGTCGCAGAGCTGTTTGTACAGCGGATAGGGAGCAATGTTATAGTCTGCCAGTCCCAGTCGTTTTACGCCCTTTCCGCCGGTCACTTCGTCAAAAAGCTGAGGAAGGTCATAATATTTCACGCCAATCCAGTCCCGCACGGGTCCGCTGGTATGGCCGAAAGCGGAGCAGCCCCGCACCGCGTCCATGCCGTAGGGCGTCTGTCCGCCAAATTCAGGCGCTTCTCCTCCAATCAAAACCAGGGGGGTGCCGGTTCTTCCCACCAGAACGCCGCCTACTTCAAACAGCGGCCAGTATTTGCTGAGATAGAATACATTCTCATAAACGCCGGTGTCCGCATAGCACAGCACTGCGTCCAGATCCTGTTCCTCCATCTTGGCCTGAAGCCGTTTTACTCTGTCAAAATAATCACTGTCGGGGATTACTTTCAACATATCGTCACCTCATTTCTTAAAATTTTCCGGAACTATAAGTCTGCCGGTACTACAACTTTCTTGAAAGTTGGTAGAAACATCTTCAATATAACACCAATTTAACTTAATGTAAAGCAGATTTTTGGCAAAATAAAGGAGAAATTTTGGCTGGAGAAAGGAAAATTTAGAATTCTGGATCAAAAAGATCAAAGAAAAGAGAAGCAAAACGCAGAAAAAGATCGGAGCCAAGGGGAATAGAACGCCAGAAAACACAGATAAAATAAGGGAAAATAGTGAAATTATTGAAAATTTGAAAAAATGCTTTACAGATTTCACGAAATATGATAGTATATGAGCCATAAAAGATATTTGCAACCAAGAAGAAAGTAAGTTCTCCCGAAAAAGTTGAGGAATATAGTATTTGAAAAAAACTGAAATATGGGTTAGATTAGAAGGAGGATCCATAAAGGATCGAAAATGATAAAGGGAAAATTGGGAGGACTATATGACAAAGGGTGGAATTGACCTTCGCGCACTGAGCAATGCGAATCGTAATTATGTGCTGAAACACATTCATGAGGCCAAGAATATTTCGAGGACCGAGCTGGCGAAGGCAACAGGTTTAAGTTTATCGGCGGTATCCCGTATTATCAAACAGCTTATGGAAGAAGGCTATGTGATTGAAACGGGGGAAGGCAGCTCCAGCGGAGGCAGACGGCCTATCACAATCTGTCTGAACGGAGAAGCCGGGTATATTATTGGAGTGGACTTTGGGCGGTTCAAGGTTCACGCAGGTGTTTTTGATTTGTGCGGGGAACTGTGCTTCCAGTATGAATCGGCGGTTCACGGAAAAGAGTATCTGGAAGCGCTGTATGAGGCGATTGACAACTGTAAAGAAAGCCTCAGGGATCCCAGTAAACTTTTGATTATTTACTGTGGAGTACGCGGGTTTATCGATAACGCCAGCGGGACAATTCTTTACTCCACAACATTCGGCTGGTCGAATATCGCGCTGCGGAAGCTTTTGATGGAGCGGTACGCGGTGACGGTGGGAATGGATATTAACGCCAGACTGGCAGCGCTGGGCGAATGGAAACGCCTGTATGATGATGTAAATGATATGGTCTATGTAACTACTTCCTGGGGAATCTGCGCCGGAGTTATTTCAAAGCGGGAACTGTTTCGCGGCGGCTGGGGCGTGGCCGGGGAGATTGGGAATACGATTAATTTTTCGGATGACCCCTCAGGGGACAGCGAGAGATGCCTGAATCTGGAAGAACGCTGCGGAGGCCAGATGCTGATACGTCGGGCCAGAGAGCTGTGGGAGCAGACGGATAATGTTTTGCTGAAGCGGCTGACAGGTAATGCGGCTGAAAAAGTGGCGGTAGAAGATATCATAGCTGCCGCAAAGGCGTCTGATGCATTTGCTGTCCGCATTGTGAACGAGGCGGCGGAAACGCTGGCCAGGGGTCTGGTGAATGTGGTATATACATATAATCCGTCCCTGATTGTAATTGGCGGACTTCTGGCCGAAGCCGGAGAGCTTTTGCTGAACCAGGTTTGGGCCAAAATGAAGGAGCTGCTGCCGGAACTGCTTTGGAGACAGCTGGAGGTGGAACTGTCGATTCTGGGAGGGCGCGCCAGCCTGTTCGGCGCGGCGGAAGCGGCGTTCCAGTATCTGTTCAGCAGTCCTATCGAGATGGGAAAAGGCCGGGATAATATAGCCTCCTATGGATCATAAACAAAGGAGGACGAAGACGGTGAATAAAGCGCGATATTAAGGAGGATATTCCTCCTTGATAAATAAAAAACTGAAGCAATTTCAGACAAAGGAGGAAAACTTATGAAACGCAGAATGATGGGGTCGGCTTTGGCGCTGACAATGGCATGCAGTATGCTGGCGGGAATCGCGGCGAACGCTGCAGAGAGCAATCTTTTGGAGGAAATCAAAGAAAAAGGCACAATTGTCGTAGGAACCAGCGCGACCAATGCTCCCTGGGAATCCATCGATGAGGACGGAAATTATGTAGGCTACGATATGGATTTGATCAATGAGATTGCTTCCAGAATGGGTGTTGAGGTTGAAATCCAGGATATGGCTTTCGATGCGCTGGTAGCGGCGGTGCAGACTGGAAAAGTAAATGTGGCGATCGCTTCTATGGGCGCCAAGGAAGAACGTAAGGAAAAGGTAGACTTTACTCAGATGTATCATCAGCAGATGAACGTTTATATTGCTCAGAAGGGCTCGGATATTGAAATTACCGATATGGGAGATATTGTAAACTACAATGTAGGTGTTCAGAGCGGTACCCTCCCGGATCAGTTTATTACGGAGCAGGTGGACAACGGCCTGATGAAGGAGAGCCAGGTTTCCCGCTATGAAGCGCCGGAAAACATGATTCTGGATCTGGAAGCAGGAAGAACTGATGTGGTAGCAGGCGACAAGAACCAGGCCAAGGATTATGAGAAGAAATACAACGTAGAAATTATTTTTGAATGTTCCTTCTACGGCACAGGCGAAAATATTGCAGTGCCCAAGGAGCAGCCGGAGCTTCTGGAAGAACTGGACAGCATCATCGACGACCTGCGTGAGGAAGGCTTCCTGGATGAACTGGCAGCGAAGTGGGAAGTAGACTAAACCCCGGGTAAACGAAAGATACTGGCGTTAAAGAATTAAGAATATAAAATTTTCAGGCAAACCACGGAACCATGTTATGGGAGGCCGTGGTTTGCTGATATAAGGGGAAAGAGGTTTTTATGGAACTGACACTGCAAAGAGTAATTACATATTTAATACCGTATTTGCTGGGCGGGATCGGGGTAACGCTTTCCGTTTCTTTCTGGGCGCTTCTTTTGGGAGCGTTGGGAGGACTGCTTCTTGCTTTCCTTCGGGTTTATGGAGGACGTTTTTGTAAAGTAATCATGGTGGCTTTCAGTGCTGTTTTCCGGGCAATCCCGCAGACAATTCTGCTGTTGCTGCTGTATTTTGTCATTGCCGGCTCCATAAACATCTCTGCCTATTGGGCGGGAACCCTTTCGCTTGCGATGATCAGCTGTGTGTACCAGCAGGAAATTTTCCGTTCGGCAATAGAATCCCTGGATTCCGGTCAGATGATGGCGGCCAGAGCGCTGGGAATGTCTCAGACAAAGGCGATTTTTGCGATTATTCTGCCTCAGGCGCTGCGCCGGGCTCTGCCTTCCTGGACAAACGAGGTGGCGGGTGTGATCAAGGCGTCCTCGCTGGTGTATATTATCGGAGTGGTGGAGATTATGCGTCTGGCGCAGTATGAAATTGCCAGGAGCAGAGAGCCCTTCGCCGTTTATCTTGCTGTGGCGCTGATTTATTTTGTATGTACTTATGCAATCTGCTTTATTCTGCGGAAAGTAGAAAAACGTCTGGCAATTCCCGATATTTCCTGACGGAAAAATGTGTTGGGAAAATAAGAGGATTTTGACCGAAAAGATCAGAGAGGAGACAACCATGGGGAAGGAAATTATCCGTCTGGAAGGAATAAAAAAGGTATACGGAAACAATGAGGTGCTGAAAGGGGTAGATTTGTCCATACGGGAATCGGAAGTAGTGGTTTTGCTGGGACCCAGCGGTACGGGAAAGAGTACGCTGCTTCGCTGCATTAATCTTTTAACGGTTCCCACGGAAGGCCATGTCTGGGTGAATGGACAGGAGCTGACGGCGCCCAAAGTAAATATCAATCATGCCAGAGAGCAGCTTGGCATGGTATTTCAGGAATTTAACCTGTTTGCTCATTTGAAAGCAATTGATAATGTGGCGGTGGGACTGACAAAGGTGCGCGGCGTAAAAAAGGAAGAGGCGAGAAAACGGGCCAGAATTGAGCTGGAGCGGGTAGGACTTGGAGATAAGACAGATTTATATCCGGGACAGCTTTCGGGAGGAATGAAGCAGAGGGTGGCGATTGCCAGAGCTTTGGCGATGGATCCCAAAGTAATGCTGTTCGACGAACCCACCTCCGCCCTGGATCCGGAGCTGATTGGAGAAGTGCTGGAGGTAATGCAAAAGCTGGCCACAGAGGGAATGACGATGGTATGCGTAACCCATGAGATGAATTTTGCCCGCCGGGTTGCTAACCGGGTGGTATTTCTGGAAGGCGGCGTAATCGTAGAAGAAGGAACGCCGGATGAATTTTTCCAGCATCCGAAAACGGAGCGTGCCAGACAATTCCTGGGTAAATTTGAAGGACAATTCCAGTAGGGAGGGTGAGTGTATGAACTTCTATGAAATAGCAATTCCCGCCTTTTTCGAGGGCGCGCTGATTACATTAGAGATGTCAGCAATCTCCCTGCTGATTGGCCTGGCCGTGGGGATTCCGCTGGCCTTTGCGAGGGTCTATGGAAATAAGGTTTTGCAGACCATCAGCATGGTCTATTCAGAATTTCTGCGTGGAACGCCGGTGCTGGTGCAGCTGTTTATCGTTTACTACGGGCTGCCCCAGTTCGGGATCGTTTTATCGCCCATGGTGGCGGGCTGCCTTACCATGGGGCTGAACTCGGCGGCTTACCAGATCGAATATTTCAGAGGCGCAATTCTTTCTGTCGGCCCGGGACAGATGATGGCGGCCAGGGCCATGGGAATGTCCAAGGTAAAGGCAATCTGGGTGATTATGATTCCCCAGGTGATACGTATCGTACTGCCCACCTGGGCCAACGAGGCGATTTCCATGATAAAAAATACGTCCGTGTGCTACCTGATTGCAGTGCCGGAGCTGATGACCCAGGCAAAGATCATGATTTCCAGATTTTATAATACCATCGAATCCTATTCGCTGGTGGCGGTTTATTATCTGGCGATTATCGGCGTGATGACAGTGGTGTTTGTCCTGATTGAGAGAAAGATCAAGATACCGGGGCTGGAGATTGAGAAGAATAAATAGATTTGTGGGAGTGTTGCAAAATAACTGATTAGTCAGTTGTGGAGCGATGCTCCTTTTTGCTGCGCAAAAAAGATGTTATATCCCATGTAAAGCAGCAGAAGCTCAAGTCAAACCTGATGGTGTTGTTAGTGTATAATTATTATTGGCAGAGATAGGAATTATTCCTATTGAGCCTATTCCTATGAGGGAAGCGATCATCAATACTATCGTCCATTCGGATTTTTCGAGGGAAATACCGCCAGTCTTTGAAATTTTCAGCGACCGAATGGTGTTTACATCTTACGGCGGCTTGATTCCGGGACAAAGTGAACAGGATTTTTTTAGCTGCAGCAGTATGCCCCGCAACCGTGAACTGATGCGTGTATTTAAGGATGTGGGATTGGTGGAACAACTTGGTTCTGGCATGAGCCGTATTTTGAAGATATATGATAAGAGTATCTTCCATATTTCGGAACACTTTATTAAGGTCGAATTTCCGTTTTCTGTGCCAACAAATGTGTGGAATATCGCCAGTGGCGATA
>JAUNFZ010000052.1:0-8403 GCA_030524785.1 Eubacteriales bacterium | reverse complement strand
AATAATGGCGATATAACAGGCGAAAATACTGATTCAAACAGAGTTATGGAGCTTCTTCGGGATAATCCGGCTATTACAGCAGCTCTTTTAGCAGAAAAAACCGGCTTTAGTACACGAAAGATCAGTCGTATTATGAAAGAACTGCGGGAAAACGGTATGATTATAAGAGTTGGTTCTAGCAGAAAAGGTTATTGGGAAATTGTACGAAGATGAGCAAATCAGGAATTACGGAGAGTGCAAGAATAAAAGCCTTTTAAAATACCGCTATTTCCCATGCAGGGCCGCTATTTTTAGCCCTATTCCCCCATCATGATATGCATGATCTCTTTGTTCGTCTCCCGCATCCCTTCTTTTCCGAGACGCCCGATGTTTCTGATATTTGCTTCAATGCCTTTGGCGACGATGCCGTCGCCGCTGCGAAGCTGCTGCCCGTGCTGGTACATATGATAGCCGAGAATACCGGCGTCTACGGCAGCGGCGATCTTTCCGGCGCAGGAGGCTTTTGCACCGTCGCAGATGATGCCGGAGACGATGCCTAGTGCATTGACGATAGTGTGGGTGACAGACGGGTATCCGCCGCCGCACAGGTATGCGATGCCCGCGCCTGCGGCAGCGCCCGCACTGACCGCGCCGCAGTAGGCGGAGAGCCGCCCAATGCCGGTCTTGATATGGATGGACACCAGGTTTGAAAGGGCGAGGGCACGATAGAGGGTGTCTTCATCCGCGCCAAGTTCCCGTGCATATTCGACGACGGGAACGCAGCAGGTGATGCCTTGGTTGCCGCTGCCGGAGTTGATGATCACAGGCAGTTCGCAGCCGTTCATCCTGGCGTCCGACCCGGCAGCCGCTTTTGCCTTGGCGCGGATCTTGATGTCGTCGCCGCAGGAAGCAAGAAGCACCTGTCCAATATTGGCGCCGTAGTTGCCGCGAAGCCCTTCCTCGGCGATTGCCGTGTTATATTCGATCTGGCGCTTTAACAGGTCGCGCACATCGCGCACGTCAAGGCAGGTGATGTAATCCCAGATCTTTTCTACCGAGAGGACGCTGCGGTCGGTGAAGCCTTCCTCGTTTTCGCCATTTACCGGCGTCTCAAAAAGGATCTCATGGTTTCGCTCGATGAGGACAATATTTGTGTGGGAATTGGAGATGCGTACTTTTGCGTGGTCCGACCCGGCAAAGACGGTTACAATCAGGTCAAAGGTCAGGCCGCTGTCCAGGTAGAGCACCTGGACGTCGGTGGTGTCCATATAAGTTTTAATCTGTCCGATTTTTTCTGAAGAGACGTCTGCGAGCACTTCAAGTTCGCTGTCGGCGTCGCCGGCAATGATACCGGCGCATACAGCGGCAGGGATTCCTTTTAACTGATTCGTGTTTGGTACGATCACGCTTTTCACATTTTTGATAATGCTGCCGCTTGCCTGCACGACGGCGCGCTCCGGCAGTGTGCCAAGTACGTCGCGCGCCCGGGCGGCAGCGTAAGCAAGGGCAATCGGTTCCGTGCAGCCCATTGCCGGCACCAGTTCCTCCTGCAGGATTTTTGTAAATGCCTGATAAAAGAAATCTCCTCTTTCCATAGTTGTCCTCCGGCGAAGATGCCGGTACTCCTTCCCTTTGTAAATGAATAGTTACCGTCTTTAAAACAATGCGACTGCTTCTTTGATGCCTTCACTGAAGGTAGGGTGCGGGTAGACGACGGATGCCATCTGCTCCCAGGTAAGCCCGAGACTGATCGCCTGGGAAAACGCGGAAATCATATCTGTGGCGCGTGCACACATCATCTGTGCGCCAAGGATCTTCTGGCTTTCGGCATCTGCAGTGACTTTGACAAAGCCGCGTTCCTGCGCAGAAAGCACAGATTTCCCGTTGGCGGACATCGGATATTTCACCGTGCGAACATGAAGCCCCTGCCGTTTTGCCTCGTCCGGTGTGATGCCGACGGAGGCGATCTCCGGGCTGGTGTAAACGCAGGACGGGATAACGGACAGATCCTCCGCAGGTGTTTCCCCTGCCATATGGCATACGGCATGAAGCGCTTCGGCGCTCGCCGCGTGGGCAAGCTGGATGCCGCCGATGACATCACCTGCGGCGTAAATGTGCGGGATGCTGGTCTCAAAATGTTCATTGACGCAGAGATATCCGCGCTCCATCCTGGGGACGGCATGATCGGCATGAAAATCCCCGCAGCCGGTTTCTGCCGGGGAAGCACCTTCAAAAAGCTGTTCTGTGCATGGACGGCGCCCGGCGGCAACAAGAATACCGTCCGCCTCCAGGGTGAGAAGCGTATCTTTTTCCAGAATGGTGCATAGAAGCGCGTTGCTTTCGCTGCGCCGGATTTCCTGTACCTTTGCGCCTGTGTGGATCTGGGCGCCTCTTTTTTTCAGCAGCATTTTCAGGCTCTGGGACAATTCCTTATCCATATTTGCAAGAAGACGGTCAAGGGCTTCCACAACGATCACTTCAGAGCCAAGCGCCTGATAGATAGAAGCAAATTCCATGCCGATCACGCCGCCGCCGATAATCAGAAGGCGTTTGTAAACAGTCTGCTTTTCCAATAGTGTATCACTGGTTACGACGCCAGGCAAGTCAATCCCGGGGATCGGGGGCATGGCGGGGGCGGAACCGGTACAGATCAGGATGTTTTTTGCGGCAATAAGGAAATCCCCGGCAGGATCTGTGCCTGCGCCCGGAGCGGAGCTATTCGCAGAAAGTGCTTCTGTAAGAACTTTGCGGATCCGGATTGTGTGGTTATCCAGGATTGTCCCGGTGCCCTCGTATACGGTAACTTTATTTTTTTTCAGCAGGGAAGTGATGCCGGATGCAAGCTGTGCAATGACTTCCTGCTTGTGTTCCTGCACCTTCTCCATGCAGAACACAGGCTCGTCCGTATGGATGCCGAAGGATGAGCAGCTTTTTATTTCACGGAACAAATCAGCGCTGTGCAGGATGGTTTTGGTGGGAATACAGCCCCGGTTTAGGCAGGTTCCGCCCAGACTGCGGTTTTCAATGACGGCAGTTTTCATGCCTCTTTTCGCAGCGGCTTCGGCGGCAGTGTAGCCTGCGGGACCGGCGCCGATAATGATCAAATCGTATGTTTCTTGCATAAGGTTTACCTCCAAAAGATTCAGACAGAATCAAGAATGAGAGCTTTTATGTCCTCACGGATTTCTGCCGGTAAGTGCCGGATGGCGCCAAGCAGAGCCGGCTGTTCGTAGGGCTGGCGGCGCAGGGCATGTGCGACCGTATCTGAAAGGAGAGGATCCATGGCGTCGGAGAAGACCGCTGCCTGCTGGATGACGCCTTTGCTGACATCAAGCTGTATCTGGATCTCACCCCAGGAAAAGCGCCTGGAAAATTCATGCTGGAACGAAATCGCCCTGCCGTATTTCCACTCCCAGGAGGAAAATTTATCTTCCAGGCGGCAAAGCTTTTCGGTATCCAGGCGGCTCTGGTCGTAGTCTGCGGCGGGAAGACTGTAGATTTCACAAAACGCACGGCGCATGTGTTCCGATACCAGAGGTACGGTGATCTGCGGACAAAATTCACTGAGGTTGGCTACCCGCGAGCGCACGGACGCAACCCCCTTGGACTGTAGCTTCTCGACGGATACACGGAGATACTGCGACATCTTCTCTGTATCGGCGCTGATCAGCAGCGTGCCATGGTGGTAGCAGAAAGGACCGGTGCGGTAAAAGGCGTTGCCGGAAAATTTGCGTCCATTGATGACGGCGTCGTTTCGCCCGGTTTTTTGCGCATAGAGCCCAAGCAGATCCATGGCGCGGATGATCACGTCCATCTGGCGGTCTACGTCATAATCTTCTTTTCTGGCAAGAAAAGTAAAATTCAGGTTGCCAAGGTCGTGGTAGACGGCGCCGCCGCCGGAGAGGCGGCGGGCGAGAAACCCGCCGTCGTTTTCCAGCTCATGAATGTGGCACTCCTTCCAGCAGTTTTGATTCCTTCCGATGACGACGGTGCTGCGGTTCTGCCAGAGATAGAGGATACATTCTCCTTCCCTACAGTCTGTCAGCAGATATTCTTCCAGCGCCAGATTGCGGTAAGGGTTTGTCTCAGTCGTTTTCAGAAAGGACAGCTTCGTAATCATAGCGGATCACCGGCTTTCTTGCTGCGGCTACCTCATCGGGACGCCCGATCGGGGTATGCGCCGGGGTATGGTGCAGGGCATCAGGGTTTTCGTGTGCCTTTTGAAAGATCTCACGGTAGATAGCGATCGCTTCATCGAGCGTTTCACGGGATTCCGTTTCCGTCGGCTCGACCATCAGCGCTTCGTGTACGATCAGCGGGAAATACATGGTCGGCGGGTGGATGCCGTAATCCAGCATGGCTTTGGCGGCGTCAAGCGCCGATACGCCGGTGTCATGCTTTAATTTTTCCAGGCTCATGACAAATTCGTGCATGCAGGTTTCGTCAAATGCCATGTCATAGAGGTCGGACAGGCCGTGCATCATATAATTGGCGTTTAACACCGCGTTGCAGGAGGCTTCCCGCACGCCTTCCCTGCCAAGCATACAAAGGTAGGAAAGCGCTTTGACAACGACCAGGAAATTTCCGTAAAATGCCTTGACCGATCCGACGGAGGTGTTCTGATATTCCATGCAGTAAGCGGTCTCATTCCGGACGATGCGCGGACCGGGAAGGAACGGCGCAAGAAAATCCTTGCATCCGCAGGGACCGCTTCCGGGACCTCCGCCGCCGTGAGGCGTGGAGAAAGTCTTGTGCAGGTTTAAATGCATACAGTCAAAGCCCATATCGCCCGGGCGTGCGATGTCCATGACGGCGTTCAGGTTCGCCCCGTCGTAGTAGCAAAGCCCGCCTGCTTTATGCACGATGTCTGTGATCTGCAGGATGTTTTTGTCAAACAGGCCGACCGTGTTGGGATTCGTGAGCATCAGCCCGGCGGTATCCTCGCCGACTGCCGTTTGCAGGGCGTTTAAATCTACGCAGCCGTCCGCGGCGGAAGGCACGTTGACGATGGAGAAGCCTGCCATTGCTGCACTGGCGGGATTGGTCCCGTGGGCGGAATCCGGCACGATGATCTTCGTCCGCCTTTCGTCGCCGCGGCTTTTATGATATGCTTTGATCAGCAAAAGCCCGGTAAATTCCCCGTGGGCGCCCGCAGCCGGCTGCAGGGACATGGCGTCCATGCCGGTGATCCCGCAGAGCATGGTTTCCATTCTGTGCATAACCTCCAGGCAGCCCTGCGCGTCTTCTTCGGGCTGTAAGGGATGGACGCCGGTAAAGCCCGGCAGGGCGGCTGCTCTTTCATTGATCTTCGGGTTATATTTCATGGTGCAGGAGCCAAGAGGATAAAAGCCGTCGTTGACGCCGTGCGTCTGTTTTGCCAGTTCGGTATAATGGCGGCTCAAGTCGTTTTCGGATATCTGCGGAAGGCGCGGCCTGCTTTGGCGGCAAAAGCCCTCCGGTATGACGGTGGGAACGTCGCACTCCGGTAAAACGGAACAGCCGTGTCCCGGCACGCTTCTTTCAAAAATCAGTTTCATCTGGTGCACACCTCCTTTACGATAGCAACCATAGCGTCGATCTCGGATTTTGTATTTTTCTCCGTTGTACACCAGAGGATCTCGTTTTCCCCAAGAGGAAGCCCGCCAAGGATCTGATGTTCTCTTAAAGCGGAAAGGATAACGGAAGCAGGCGCGGGGGTGCGCGTTACAAATTCATGGAAAAACGGCTGGTCATATTTGCGCGTGCAGCCGGCTTTTTCCAGTTCACTTAGCAGATAATGTGCTTTGGAGGTGCAAAGCGTGGCTGCCTGCGCCAGACCGTCGCTTCCCAGCGTACTTAAGTAGACGCCCGCGGTCAGGGCGCAGAGCGCCTGGTTGGAGCAGACGTTGCTGCCGGCTTTTTCCCGGCGGATATGCTGCTCCCTTGCCTGCAGTGTCAGGACAAATGTACGCCTGCCGCCCGCATCTTGTGTTTCCCCGACGATCCGCCCGGGCAGCCTGCGCATAAGCGAAGCGGTTGCGGTCATGAAGCCGAGATAAGGGCCGCCAAACGCCAGCGGCATACCAAGCGGCTGCCCTTCACCGACTGCAATATCCGCGTGATATTCAGCGGGAGTTTTCAGGATGCCGAGGGCAATCGGGTTGCAGCCCATGATAAATTTTGCGCCTTTTTCGTGAACGGCATTGCCCAGGCTTTCGTAATCTTCCAGTATTCCGTAGAAATTCGGCTGCTGTACATAAAAGCAGGCGGTCTCCTCTGTCAGCGCCTCCTTTAGTGCGGACAGATCGGTAACGCCATTTTCGGCAGGGATGACCTTTACGGGTGTGCCGCTGCCAAAGCAGTAGGTCTTAATCACCTGCAGAACCTGCGGGTTGGTCGTTTCGGATACCAGTACCGTGCGGCGTCTGCGTTCGCGGCACATGGCGGCGGCTTCTGCGGCTGCCGTGGCGCCGTCATAGACAGAGGCGTTTGAAGCGTCAAGTCCGGTAAGCTCGCACATCATGGTCTGAAACTCAAAGATGGACTGCAGGATGCCCTGGCTGATCTCAGCCTGGTAGGGGGTATATGCCGTGACAAATTCTTCTTTGGAAGTAATAGCGGTCACAGCCGCCGGGATGTAATGATCGTAAGCGCCGGCGCCCCGGAAAATGTGCCGGTAGATCTTATTTTTTTCGGAAAGCTCTGACAGTGCGCGGTCTGTTTCCATTTCGGAGAGTCCTCTGTCAAGAGGAAGTTCTCCTTTGAAACGTACTTCTTTTGGTATGTGTGCAAACAGGCCGTCAAAAGAGTCAAAGCCGATGTGTTTTAACATCTCCTGCTGCTCGGCAGGGGTGGATGCGACAAATCTGCCCATACTTATTCCTCCGCTTCTTCTGCTGTGAACGCCTCGTAAGCCTCTGCGTCCAGGTATTCTTCTTCCTCTGTCACCTGTTCCACTTTGATGAACCATGCATCATACGGGGAATGGTTGATCAGCTCCGGGTGATCCAAAAGTTCTTCGTTGACCTCGCAGATCACACCCGTCACCGGGGAAAAGATATCGGATACTGCTTTTACAGATTCCACGTCTGCAAACGGCTCCCCGGCGGTGACTTCATCGCCCGGCTCCGGCAGGTTGACAAACACGAGGTCGCCCAGCGCATCCTGCGCATAGTCGCTGATGCCGATGGTCACGGTGCCTCCTTCTTTTTTTACCCATTCATGGGATTTTACATAGTGTAGTTCTTTTGGGAAATTCATGGTATATCCTCCTCGTTTTGATATATTAATTATTTTGTTTCGCGTTTATAAAATGGCAGCTTTACAATTTCTGCCTCGATCCGCCGTCCGCGCACCTCGGCTTCCACAATCGTGCCGGGTACGGCGGCATCCCGTTCAATCAACGCCATGGCGACGGGATAGCCAAGATACGGCGCGTGCGTACCGGAAGTGGTGTGTCCGATTTTTTGTTCTCCTATATAGATATCGCAGTGTTCTCGGATGATGCCTCTTTTTACGACTTTTAAGCCAACGCGCCGGATGGCGGGCGTTCCCTTTGCCTCTAAAGCGGACTTTCCGATGAAGTTTTCTTTTTTCATTTTGACAAAGATGCCAAGCCCGGTCTCAAGCGGGGAGACGGTGTCATCCATCTCATGACCGTAGAGCGGCATGGCGGCTTCCAGGCGCAGGGTGTCGCGCGCGCCAAGCCCGCAGGGAATCAGGCCGTCCTCCTTTCCGGCGGCGAGCAGCAGATCCCAGAGGGCGGATCCCTGCGCTGCATCGCAGTAAAATTCAAATCCATCCTCACCGGTGTAGCCGGTACGGGAAATAATGCACGGGATATCGCTGACTTTGGCTTCAAATATGGCGCTGTAATAGGCGGTTGGGATCTGGGATGCATCTGTGAGCCGCTCCAGGATCCCCTGTGCCTTCGGTCCCTGGAGCGCGATCTGCACGATGCGCTCTGAGATGTCCTCAAAACGGGCGTCTCCGGTCTGATGGGAAGTCATCCAGGCAAAGTCTTTAGCTTTATTGGCGGCATTTACTACAATAAAATAATGTTCGTCGCGGATTTTGTAGACGATCAGGTCGTCCACGACGCCTCCGTTTTCGTTGCACATCGGGCTGTAGCGCGCCTGACCGTCATACATTTCGGTGTAATCGTTGGTCAGCAGCAGGTTGAGGTTTTTTACGGCGTCCGGGCCGCTTAAAAGAATCTCTCCCATGTGTGAGACGTCAAACATGCCGCAGGCGCTGCGCACAGCATTGTGTTCGGCAATGACGCCGGAGGGGTACTGCACCGGCAGGAGATAACCGGCAAAAGGCACGATTTTTCCGCCTGCTTCCAGGTGCTTTTCATATAGGGGTGTTTTTTTCTCCATTTTCAGGATCTCCTTTCTACTACAATATATTTATGGTTAATATCCCTTACAGCCAGTAAGGAAT
>JAUNFZ010000107.1 GCA_030524785.1 Eubacteriales bacterium | reverse complement strand
CAAATTGTCAGCGCTCTTTTCCGGTGTCTTTCATCTATTCTTTCTTTACACCCATTTTTCATCATGATATCATTAAATTATAGATTATAAAGAAATGAGGGAATGAGTTATGAAACAAAACGACCTGAAACTGCGATACAGACGCCTCCTGCTGCCCCTTTTATTGCTCTGTCTTTTCCTTGCCCCGGCCCCCAGGAGCAGCGCCGCTGCAAAGCCGGTGCAGATCTCCAGCTGCAAGCTGGCCTCTGCTTCCAAGGTAAAGGTCACGGCGAAGCTTTCCAACACCGCCTCCGTCCCCGGAAGCAAATGCTATCTCTTCGCTCTGCCCTTTGGAAAGACCACCATTTCCTCAGGTGCTAAGCCAATTCAATCAAAGAAAAAGGCGAAGACCATGACTTTTACCTTCGCCCTCAACAAGACAAAAGCCTCCAGCCACCTGTATTCGAACTTTGTAATTGCCGCAAAGAAAAGCGGCAAATATATTGCGGTCAGTGATACCAGATATCTCTCAAATCCGGGGAAATCCGCTAAGTATACTTACAAATTTCCCACTGCAAGTTCAAAAAAGGGACTGCAGGTGAACGCAGACATGCTTGAAGATGCGGTGGAGCTGAATGTCCGGCATTCCGTCGTGAACTTTGTCTTTAACGAAATGTTCGCCGCCAAATCCGAGCGCAATACAAAGACTTCCTATGCTTATAAATACCAGGGAAAAACCTACTGGTTCCGCAAATATGTGATACAGAGCTATGACAAGCAGCTTAAGGCCCTGAAAGAATCCAACACCATCGTAAGCGCCATCCTGCTCCTTGGCTGGAGGGATGACCTGACCAATTTGATCTATCCCTCCGGACGGGAAAAGGGACATTTTTCGTATGCCTGGAACACCTCAAATGCTTCTGCCCGACGGCAGCTGCAGGCCGCCCTGTCCTTCCTCTCCGAGCGTTATGCCTCTTCCTCTGCCAAAAACGGAAGGATCGTGAACTGGATCGTAGGCAATGAGGTCAACAACTATACGACGTACAATTACGCGGGATCAAAAACGCTGCAGCAGCACGCCCAGATCTACGCCAATGCGTTTCGAATGACCTACAATACAGTCACCAGCGTATATTCCAATGCACGGGTATACATATCCCTGGACCACCTCTGGAATACGAACACGGTTCCCGGCTCCTTTGCCTCCCGGAAAATGCTGGACGCTTTTGCGGCTGCAATTTCACGGCAGGGCCGTATCCAGTGGAATCTTGCTTACCATCCATACAGCTCGCCGCTGACCGAACCGAAATTCTGGGAAAATAAGAACCAGCAGGTCACACAATCCCTGACCACCCCGGTCATCAATATGGGAAATATCAGTCTGCTGACCTCCTATATCCGCAGTACCTACGGTGCAAGCACCCGCATTATTTTGTCTGAACAGGGCTTTACCTCCGTTCAGGACTTCACAAAAAATGTAGAAAAGGAGCAATCCGCTGCAATTGTTTACAGCTACTATCTCACAGAAGCGGATGATATGATCGACTCCTTCATCATGAACCGCCACATCGATCACAAGACCGAAACGGCCCAGGGGCTGAATTTGGGTCTTTGGACCTCTACCAGTGCAACTACCACCGAGTGGGCAGATACAAAAAAGGACTCCTGGACTGTCTTTAAATATATGGACACGAACCAGTCTCCAAGCGTCTCTGACGCTTATCTCTCACAGATCGGCGCAGCGAGCTGGTCACAGCTCGTTCCCGGCTACAGCGCTGCCCTGTACAGCAAGACCAATATCGTTACTGTGCCAATGAGTGCGGTAGCTTCCTATAAAAAAAGTGCGGCCATCGCATCGAACTGGCTCAAATACGGCGCCGTCACCACACAAAAAAAATCAGGCAAAGGGCTGCGCGTGATTCATGATTACCGCCGCAACCGCAATAGTCTCTGGGGCTTCTCTCAGAGCTTCAGCAAAAAGCTTTCCTTCGGCACAAATTCACGTTTCTGTACGACCCTCAAGGTCTCCGGTTCGACCGGCAGCAAGGTAGCCGTTAAGCTGCGCTTTTACAGCGGCAAAAATATCCTGGAGAGCACCGGTATCATTCCTGCGAACAAGCAGGTGAAGCTGTCCGTTTCCCTGAAGGATTGGAAATACCGTAAAGCTGTCACAAAAATTCAGGTACTCCTTGCCCCGGCCAGCGGTTCCTGGAAAAAGACCGCTTATCTGGATATGGCAAATACCGTTCGGGCCAGATGACAGAATTTATGCGTAAAGGGGCTTTTGCTCCCGAATCCTGCTGCATCAAAAACGCCGTACGGAAAGTTTTTCCATACGGCGGCCTATACGGTCATTTTCCAAACAAGTCGCTATGTGTCCCGGTACGAGCCAATGTCAGCACCAACACATCGTCCTCGATGCGGTAAACCAGCAGCCAGTCTGGGAGGATGTGGCTTTTTTGAACTGTGTGGTAGGCTTGACAGTGTACTTTGTTTTCCTCATTCTTTTAGGTCTGCAAACAGCTCATCCAAATCGGTATAACCTTTCACGGACGGGTCTTTTGCAATCCTTTCTGCTTCCAACATGGCGGCAATCGTTTCCTTATTGGGCTGATTCAGAGAAATGTCAAAAGGAATCCTGCCCTCACGAAGCGACTGGCGAACAAAAATATTAAACGCCGTAGACAGGTTCATGCCGAGTTCCCCAAACAGGGCGTCGGCCCGCGCTTTCAAATCCGAATCCATGCGGATACTGATGTTTGTGGTAGAGCCAGCCATACAATCATCTCCCTTCTTACTAGTAATTATGGTATATGACAATTGCACGAAAAACGCAATACTTTGCACGAATAATCAGCAGATTTTGGTACATAATTGCTGCGATTACGATTGTATAAATGGAAGTGGCTACTTTTCTATGAAAGCTTATTCTGGCTACGCAGAATCTCCTCCACCAGCTCCACGCATTCA
>JAUNFZ010000051.1 GCA_030524785.1 Eubacteriales bacterium | reverse complement strand
CAGAGACAGAAGCATAGGCGGCAAGAAAAGAAAATGACAGGCAGCCGGCAGAAATCACAACAAGATTTCTGCCGGCTGTTTTCGCATGATAGGAAACTGCGTTTCCAAGATACATTTTTTACGGAAAAATAAAGAATATTACGCAAATATTAAAAAATCATATTTGTATCACATTCCTTTGCTAGAATACAATACGATATTGAAATTATGGGAGACAAAAATGTCTATTGTGATAAAAAACATTACAAAATCATTTGGCAGAAATGACGAACCGGGGAAATTTGCTATCTTGAAAGATATTTCGCTGGAGATTCCCAGCCGGGAGTTTATTTCCTTTGTAGGGCCGTCGGGATGCGGAAAGTCCACTTTGATGCGGATCATGGCCGGGCTTTTGGAGCCGGAAAGCGGCAGTGTGGAGATCGACGGTGAAACCGTCACGGGACCCGGCAGTGACCGGATGATGGTCTTTCAGGATTATGTGCTGTTTCCCTGGATGACGGTCTGGAAAAATATTGCGCTGGGCCTTAAAATGGCGGGAAAGCCAAAGGATTATATCACGAAAAAGGTAGAATGGGTAATTCGTCTGGTGGGATTGGAGGATTTTCGCAATTCTTATCCGGATCAGCTTTCCGGCGGGATGAAGCAGCGGGTAGCAATCGCAAGGGCGTTGGTGATGAACCCGAAAATACTGCTGATGGACGAGCCCTTTGGAGCGCTGGATTCCTTTACGAAAATGAAGCTGCAGGATGAATTGATGCATCTGTGCGACAAAAAAGAGTTTACCACATGCCTGGTAACCCACGACAGCGAGGAGGCTGTCTTTTTGTCGGATCGAATTGTTGTTTTTACAGGCTCGCCGGCCAGAATCAAGGAGATTATATGCGTTGATCTGCCCAGGCCGCGAAACAGGACAAGCCCTGAGTTTATCGCTGTGCGCAACCGCATTTTGGAGCTGAATGCGGAAAACCGCGAAGATTAGAAAGACAGACGGAGGAAAAGGATGGCAGCGGATACATTTCAAAAGGTGATTACGGAAAAAGCTAAGCGGTATGGTGAACAGGTGCTGATGCGCTGTGCGCGGACGGGAAAGACGCTTACCTACCGGCAGCTGGCGGAGCAGGTCGCGGCCACGGCGGAAGAACTTCTGGGACATGGGCTGAGACAGGGCAGTAAAGTGCTGCTGGTGATGGAAAACAGTGTGGAATTTGCCCTTTCTTTTTTTGGCATTACACAGTTCGGAGGCATTGCCGTGCCGGTCAATACTATGCTAAAGGAAGCAGAGCTTGAGTATTTAATTAAGGATTCGGAGGCCGCGGCAGTATTTCTGTCGGAGGAATTTCTGAAATATATTCCAAAACCGTACAGGGAAAAACAGATACGGCTGAAAAACGGCCGGATTCTTTTGCTTATCAGCGCTGAAACGGCAAAAAAAGACTGGCCGGAAAATGAGGACAGCGCATATGTACAGGAGCCGGAGGATGTGGCGATGATGCTTTATACTTCCGGGACGACGGGTCATCCAAAGGGCGTTATTTTAAGCTACCGCAATCTGCTCTCAAAGGCGGAGCATATCCGTAAGGCGCATCTTTTGACAGAAAGAGATACCGTACTCTGCGTGCTGCCCTGGTTTCATATTAATGGATTGGTGATTACGCTGATTACGCCGCTGGCCTCTGACGGGAAAATTGTAATCGGAGGAAAGTTCAGTGTGACGAATTTCTGGGACGATGTGGAAAAGTACCATATTACATGGTTTTCCGGGGTGCCCACCATGTATTCTCATCTGCTGAGCAGAGGAATACCGGAAGATAAGGATAAAAGCTCCCTTCGCTTTGCGCGGTCTGCTTCCTCTCCGCTTCCCGTAGCGGTGCTGGAGGAGTTTGAACGCAGGTGCGGCGTTCCCATCATCGAGTCCTATGGGATTACGGAAGGCGCAAGCCAGATTACCACAAATCCAATGCCGCCAAAGACCTGCAAGCCCGGTTCTGTGGGGCTTCCCTTCGGAAATGAGATCAGGATTGTGGACGGACAGATGCAGGACCTTCCGGCGGGAGCGCTGGGCGAGGTGCTGATTAAGGGAGACAATATCACAAGAGGCTATTACCGCAAGCCGGAGGAAACAGAAAAGTCATTCAGTGGGGAATGGTTCCACTCAGGGGATCTTGGCTACCTGGATGGCGACGGATATCTTTATTTGGACGGCAGAATCAAGGAATTAATCAACCGGGCCGGAGAAAAATTTTCACCCAGAGAGGTGGACGAAGTACTGTACCGCCTGGAAGGCGTAGAACTGGCGGCTACCGTCGGTGTTCCGGACGAGGTTTACGGGGAAGAAGTGGCGGCGTTTATTGTCCGAAAAAACGATTCGCTGACGGAAAATATGGTGAAAGACTGGTGTCAGGCACATCTTGCAGCCTATAAAGTACCGAGAAAGGTATTTTTTATAGAGGATCTTCCAAAGGGAGGAAATGGAAAGATCCAGAGACTCAAGCTAATTGACATTTATAAGAAAGGGATGGTGTAAACAATGAGTAAGGGAAAAAGAGCTTTAAGTATGATTTTGGCAGCGGCGGTAACGGCGGGATCTTTGGGGACCTTTGCTTCTGCAGAGGAAAGTGAGCCAATCCGTGTGGGCTCAATCCTGGCGCTGGGAACGGCGACCCCCTTTGTGGCAGTGGAAAATGGACTGTTTAATCAGGGAGATGTGGAGATTGAGGTGACAGAGTTTTCAGACGGAGCGGCTTTGATGGAAGCTTTTGCGGCAGGAGAACTTGATATCGCCATCGGAGGAATTATTCCAGTGGCAACCTGGATCTCCAAAGGCGTTGACATGAAGATCGTGGCCAGCGCAAACGGCGGCGGCCATGTGCTGATGACAAGAGAAGACACCGGCATCACTTCTGTGGAGGAGCTGAAAGGCCATATGATCGCGGAACCCAGTGTGGCGACTGTGACCGACGCTCTTTTAAGAAGCAAGATTCTGGGCGACGCAGGGCTTGACCCCGAGATGGACGTCACGCTGATTCCGGGCATGAAGCCGGCGGATATGGCTACGGTTCTGATGGCGACGAAGGAAGTGGACGCTATGATTACCTGGGAACCCTTTGCTGCCCAGGCGGAGGCGATGTATGACGATATCGTTGTTTTGTACGATACGCCGGAGGTAATTAAAGAAGAAACCGGAAGCGACGCTTTTTATCCGGTAAACGTAGTGGCGGCAAGCCAGGATTTTATTGATAACCGCGAGGACGATCTGGAGGCGTTTCTTGCAGCATACAAAGAGACGGTAGATTTTCTCAATGAGGACGAGGGCGCAAACGCTGTGCTGGCGAAGGTGCTGGAGCTTGACGAAGAAATTATTGAAAGCGCAAGAAAGCGCATCGATTATACCTATGATATCGATCAGGAGGCTTCTGTGGAGACTTTAAAATGGGCGGAGGCGCTGGGATACATTGATGAGGTTGCCTCTGCGGAGGAGCTGTTCTGGAAGTAAAAATCCTGGAAAGGCATAGATTACATATGAAGTGGAACTGGAAAGCCTTTTTGCAGGGGTGCGCGGGAATTGCGGCAATTTTGCTGCTGTGGACCGTGGCCTCTGCAACGGGCATATTTGGAAAACTGGATGGGAAAACAGCGCAGCTTTTGCTGCCGCTGCCCACAACAGTGGCGAAAGAATTTGCTGAAATGATCGCCAGCGGATATCTGCTTAGCAATATATGGGTCAGCATGCAGCGTGTGCTGGTCGGCTTTGGGCTCGCGGTAGTCATCGGACTTCCTCTGGGAATTTTGATGGGAATGAGCGAGACGCTTCGAAACTGCATATATCCGGTGGTGCGTTTCTTTTCTCCGATTCCCGGGGTGGCCTGGGTGCCGTTGGCCATTCTGTGGTTTGGCCTGGGAAATAATGCGGCCATTTTTATTATTGTCATGGGCTCGCTGTCTCCGATTATCATTAATTCCCTGCAGGGAGTATTAAACGTGGACAGAAAGCTCTATGATGTGATGCGTATGATGGAAGCAAGCCGCTGGCAGATCATTGTCCATTGCATTGTCCCCAGCATTATTCCCTATATTGTGTCCGGGTTTAAACTGGGCCTGGGCTTTGCATGGCGGGTAGTGATCGCCGCGGAGCTGGTAGGCGTGCCGAGGGGGCTTGGCTATGTGCTGAGCGTCGGAAGAAGTACGGCCAACACATCCGTAACGCTGATAACCAT
Source organism: Eubacteriales bacterium (assembly GCA_030524785.1). Taxonomy (GTDB): domain Bacteria; phylum Bacillota; class Clostridia; order Lachnospirales; family Lachnospiraceae; genus Marvinbryantia. The sequence goes on along the minus strand of JAUNFZ010000051.1, from coordinate 18,049 downwards.
CATCAGCCTCGGCGTGATTATGATGCTGATGGAAGAAGTTTTGTTCCGAATACTGGAACAGCGGACAAGTAAATGGAAAAAGTGGGAGTAGACAAATGATATTTTCATCCTATAAATTCATTTTTGGATTCCTTCCGATTGTGGCGGGAGGCTACGGTATTCTGAACAAATTCAAATTTTACTATCTGTCGAAGATATGGCTGGTTCTGGCTTCCATGTTTTTTTATTCCCAGGGAAGTCCGGACTTTTTTCCGTTCTTTCTGGGAAGCGTGTTTGCAAATTACGTGGCCGGATCTGCCCTCTGCAGGATGCAGGGAAAGGAATACGCTGTGCAGAGAAAGCTTCTGCTGGCGGTTTCCGTTTTGGGCAACATAGCTCTTTTAGGGTATTATAAGTATTACGATTTCTTTATTGAAAATGTAAACGCCATTGCGGGTACGGATTTTACCCTGAAAGGCATTATACTGCCAATCGGCATTTCATTTTTTACATTCCAGCTGATAGCATTTCTGGTGGATTCCTACCGCGGCGAGACGAAGGAATACCATGTGCTGGATTATCTGCTGTTCATCACATTTTTCCCCCAGCTGATTGTGGGCCCTATCGTTCATCACAAAGAGATCACGCCGCAGTTTGAGAATACGGAAAACATGAAGCTCAATTACGAAAACATTGCGCTGGGTGTTTTTGTGTTTGCCATTGGCTGTGCAAAAAAGATGCTGCTGGCGGATCCGCTGAATAATGCGGCGGCGGATTTTTATGCGGAAATTGGAAATAATACGACGTTTCTGCGGTCTTGGTATTACACGATCGCCTATTCCGTTTCCTACTATTTTGATCTTTCGGGATATACGGACATGGCAATAGGACTGGGACTTTTTTTCAATATCAAACTGCCGGAAAACTTCAACGCTCCCTTCAGAGCGCGGAACTTCCAGGTGTACTGGCAGCGGCAGCATATGACCCTTTCCAGATTCCTTGGGGCATACGTGTTTAAAAGTGTGTTCCGCAAAGGAAACAAATGGCGCAATTATTATGTTGCAACAATGGCGACCTTTCTTGTTTCCGGCATCTGGCATGGGGCAGGGTGGAACTTTGTCGTCTGGGGAATCATGAACGGCGTGTTGGTGTGCATTGCGGCTTACCTGAGTTATCATAAAAAGGAGCCGCCCTATTGGATCGGCGTGACTTCCACCTTCTTCTTTATTGTGCTTACGAGAGTGATCTTTGTGGCGCAGAATATGCAGGATGCGCTGCTTGTCTATAAGGCGATGTTTAACGTGCCGTCGCTGTTTGTCAACGGCTTGTGGGCTGCGCTGCAGCAGGTGGGACGCTTTATTCTGACCCGTGGCGAGACCGGGGTGATCGTTTTGATTGGGCTTTTGATCTGCTGGTTTGCACCCACCACAAAGACGATGTCAGAAAAGTTTAAACCGAATTTTATACATTTTGCTTATACAGCCGTGCTGCTGGCAATTTGCCTTTCCAAAATGAACCAGGTAGTACAGTTCCTGTACTTCCAGTTTTAAAGATGAGTTGCGCCGACCTGCCGTCGCGACGCAGGAGCGGGGGCGATACCCGAGGTGCAACGCAAATGCGAAGCATTTTGCAAGTCCATAGAGCAAAGGCAATACGAAAGGAGAACATATGCAGTATAAAAAGTGGTGCTTTGGAATACTGGGAGTGATTGCGGCTGTGGTTCTGTTCATTGCCGGGATGAATTATTTTGTGGATCCTTTTGGATATTTTACGTTTCAGTCCGGCGACTACAATGACGTGGATTTTAAAATTCTGGATACCCAGCACTATCAGCGGGTGCTTAAACTGCAGCATGTGCTTCATTTCAAGGATCAGTATGATGCATATATTCTGGGCGGTTCTAAAACGGGAGCGTTTTGCACAGAAAAACTGCAGGAGATGGACGGCTATCGGTATTATAATATGTATGAGTTCCAGGGGACGCTGCCCGAATATGAGATGCTTGTAGAATTTCTGCTGGAAAACGCAGCTCCGAAGAAGATTATTGTGAATTTCAGCGGTGCGGAGGTTCATCGCATTGTCAACAATAATGAGTCGGTGGTAATGCAGAACCCGGCTTTGCTCACGGGGGAATCACAGATAGGAGAATATCTGGATTTTCTGATGAAGGACGTGCGCAGCAGTTTTGAGGTGCTGGCAGACCAGGTGAAAAATGGAAAACCGGAAACGGTACATAATTATACGGGCGGAGAGAGAAATCTGGATGCTCTTTACAACAGCCGGCGCGGAAACACGCAGATGACCGCAGGGAATGTGCTGAGAAATTATGAATCGCGTCTGGAGAGGATTTTTGCAGACACGAATCAGGCAAAATACTCTGCAGAATGTCTGGAAGTATTGCAGAATATCAAATCCATGTGCGACGAAAATGGCGTGGAGCTGATGGTGTGGTTTGCGCCCACATTTATCACCGGAACCATGGATTATGAGGGAACGGCCTACCGGGAATATCTTCGGAAAGTGGCCGCGATTACGGACTTCTGGGATTTCGGGGGCTATAATGATATTACAATGAATCCGTATAATTTCTTTGACTGGGGTCATTGCTATTATGAGGTAGCTGATCTTGTCATTGACACAGTGGCGGGAAAAGATTCCTATGAGGGATTCGGGTATCATGTGACGCCGGAAAATGTGAACGAATACCTGAAGGAGCGCCAGGCGCAGTTTGAAAAATTGAAACAGGAGTATCTTGAGACGGGGACGGTAGCTTTGGGGAGCATGGAGGATGAAAGCTGGATACAGTAAAAGAACTCCGAAAGCTTGAGGATGAGGTGCAAGATGAAGAAAAACTGTATTTTAATTGTGGAGGACGAACAGAAGCTGGCCCGAATGTTGGAGGATTTTTTAAGACTGCAGGGCTATGAGACGGTTGGCGCTGAAAGCGGGCAAAAAGCGCTGCAGGAGTTTTATAAAAATATGTCCGGTATTGACCTGATCCTGCTTGACATCATGCTGCCGGATATAGACGGTTATGAAGTGCTGCGCGAGATCCGCCGGATATCGGACGTGCCGGTGATTATGGTTACGGCCCGGTCCTCTGTGGAGGACCAGATGAACGGCTTCGAGAAGGGGGCCGACGACTACATTACAAAGCCGTATACGCTGCAGCTTGTAAAGCTTCATATTGAGGCGGTACTGAAGCGGGCGGGCAAGCTGAAAAGTACGATGGAGTTCGGATACATTACAGTAGATCTGGAAGGACAGAAGGTATACTGGAAGGATACGTATATCGAGACCACCAGAAAAGAATTTGAGCTGCTGATTTATTTTATAGAGCACAACGGCATTGTGCTTGCACGCAATACCATCCTGGACGCTGTCTGGGGATATGACTATGTGGGCGATATCCGCACAGTAGATACGCTGGTAAAACAACTTCGCAAAAAGCTGACGGAGGAGTGTACGTATATCCGTTCAGTGTATGGCGTGGGGTATTTGTTTGGGGAGACGGAGAATGAAGGGTGAGAAATGGAAGAAGCTGATGAGGCAGACGGAGCATCCTCTGTGGATGATACTTCTGACGGCAGCGGTAATCACAGCAGTTTATGGCCTTTTTGCCTATCCCTGTTATGCCAGAATAAAACTGGGAACGCTCAGAGAGGCGTTTGAGGAAGTGTCCTCCATGAAACTGGCAGCGCTGGACGAGGAAGACCAGGAAAGCTTTTCGGCCTATCAGATGGAAAAAATGGAGTTTTTGATCACAGATGAAGACTTTTCGCCGATCTATGTTACGCGGCCCTGGGAGGTGGAGACGCAGATCGAAAAATACATCCGGCAGAGACTGGATGAATTCAGTGACAAGCCTTCAGTGAGAATCCGCAGACGCAGCGGAGTCTGCATATTGCGTCTGTGGGGAACCGTTACTCAGAATGAAGAAACGTATTATGTATATATACGGCGGGAAATCAGCGCTGCCGGAGAAATTATTTCCTACAGTCTGGCCTATTTTGTGGGCGCCGGGCTGCTTGCGCTGGGCCTGTGGTATGTGCTGCTCAGAAAAAAATCGCTTCAGCTGCGCCTGGTTGCAGAAGACGACGGCAGCAGCGGACAAAAGGCGGCGCAGTCTCTGGATGAAGCTCAGAAAGAATTTGTCGCCAATGTTTCCCATGAATTGAAAACGCCGCTGGCCGTGATCTCGGGGCAGGTGGAAATGCTGCAGAGTATGGGAGACAACATTGACCGGGAATACTATTTTGCATCTATCCGCGAGGAAATAGACAAAATGTCAGACCTTGTGGGGAACCTTCTCGATCTGACGATCATGGATCATCATATGAAGGAAATGGAGATGTGCAGGGTCAGCCTTTCCGATATGATGCAGTATATGGTGCTGAAATATGACGCGCTTTTCCAGAAAAACCGTATTAAAGTGACGGCGGAGCTGGCTTCCGGCTGCGAGGTAAGGGCGAACCGCATGTATCTGGAACAGGCGGTGAATAATTACCTGATGAACGCTTTTCAGCATACGGCGCAGGGAAAAAAGATAGGCATAGGGCTGCGCAAAGGAACAAACTGCGCCCGGATAGAGGTCTTTAACGAGGGCGCGCAGATCGCCCAGGAGGATTTGGAGCGTATCTGGCAGAGCTTTTATATGAAATCCCGGGGGAGCAAAGAAAAGGAGACAAAGATCAGCAACGCCGGCCTGGGGCTTTATATGGTAAAGAAAATCGTGGAGCAGCACGGAGGCACCTGCGGTGTTGAGAACAGGGAAAACGGCGTGGAATTTTGGATGGAGATTCCTCTGTGGCAGTAGAAGGCAGTGCCGTGGGGAAACGGAATGGTCAGGTTAGAGCCCGGCAGGGAGCTAACCTGATTTTTGTACTATCAGCCTGGCGGGCTATGTGCGCAGGATCGTCCGAAACTGCAGATTCCTAGGGCTCTGATGTTCAGGATAAAATATAAGATGCAAATTCTTAAAATTCGGGTTATAATGGGAAAAGGCAGGTTATAATGGAAAAGAAAGCATAAAAAACATTCATGAAAAGGAGGCGTCAGATGGGATTTTTTCTTGACATTCCGATCGTTTTTATTAGTACACAGCGCACAAATGCATCAGAAAATCTGTTTCCTCAAACCCATGAATACTATGAACTAAACTATCTGACGAGGGGCCGGACCAAAATAAATCTGAATGGTCTTGCGGTGCCCTATGAAGCGCATGATTTTGTGCTGGTACCTCCGGGAATACAGCATAATCTGTATTCATCAAAAGAGGAAAATTATAGGAATTATACGATATGCTTTACTGGAAATGCAGAATTTTTATCATCGCTGATCAAGGAGGATCAGGCGATTCTATTTCACGATTATGATGGCTCCGTAAATTTTCTTGTGTCAGAGATTCTGCGACTGTATAACAGCAACGGTATGCAGGATGCAGAGGTTTATAATGCGTATCTGTACGCAGTATTGATGCATCTGCGCCGGGGAACAGTACTGGATGCGGCAGCATCGCTGACAGAGAAGGAAGATCCGGTAGAAAAGGCGGTGCGTTTTATTAACGACCATGTTTTGCAGCAGCCGGTTACAGTCAGCATTGTGGCGGATGCGGCAGGATTATCGCCAGCACATTTTACGCGTCTATTTCAGAATAAAATTGGTATTGCACCGGTAAAATATATTATAGAAGTAAAGATGAATTATGCAAAAAGGATGCTGGTGGAGCAGGATCTTTCGATTAAAGAGATTGCCAGACTGCTGCATTATGAGGATCAGCTCTATTTTTCCAGACAGTTTACCAAATGTGTTGGGATGTCTCCCAGAAAATACAGAAACGAATCGCGCAGATGACAAAATGCCCTGGAAGCTATTGGAACATTCGGCAAAATGAATGAAGATAGCTTCTTTTTTTGACTGATTTTATGCAGAACAGCAAAGAAATTTTCAAAAATAAAAGCAGAAAAATCCATATTGCCGTCAAAATCGTGCATTGAACCCATATTTCTTTTTTGCTAAGATAACGGTACATTATAAAGCACCAAAAATAAAAAAGAAAAGGAGATGTATAATGATGAAAAAAGTTCTTGCTGTTCTATTAACTGCGTGTATGGCAGCTGCCCCGGCGGCGGTTGTGGGAGCTGAAACGGAGCATGAACCGGTTGTATTCGGATTCACTGTTACCACGAACAACAATCCGTTTTTTGCGGAGATTGAAGCGGCGGTACGGGAGGTTGTAGAAGCAAACGGGGATGTTTTGATTACCTCTGATCCCCAGAGCGATCTGCAGACGCAGATTTCCCAGTGTGAGGATATGATTGCACAGGGAATCGATTGCCTGCTTTTATGCCCCATTGATTCGGCGGCAATCAAACCGGTGCTGACGCTCTGCGACGAGCAGGATATCCCGGTAGTCAATTTTGACACAGATGTAGTCGATGTTGACCTGGTAGATGCGTTGGTAGCTACGGATAACTACAGCGCAGGTGTGGCTGTGGGAGAAGACATGCTGAAAACACTTCCCGAGGGCGCAAAGATCGCTATCTTAGATATTCCATCAAACGTTGCCTCGGACGCACGTATTCAGGGCCTGCTGGATACAGTGGGCGATCACGTGGAAGTGGTAGATCGGCTGAACGGCAAGGGAGATACAGGCGTATCGCTGCCGATTGCAGAGGATTTGATTGTTGCAAATCCTGATCTGGCTGCATTTTTTGGAATGAACGACCCGATGGCGATTGGATGTGTGCAGGCAGTGGCTTCTCAGAATAAAGAAGGAGAAATCCTTGTATGGGGTGTGGACGGTTCCCCGGAAGCGAAGCAGTGCATTGCAGAGGGCACAATGGTAGGCACCGGTGCACAGTCTCCGGCAACTATTGGTGAAGTGACGATTGATACGGCATACAAGCTTCTTGCCGGCGAAAGCTTTGACGAGAAGATTTACATTGAATCTTTTATTATCAACGGAGACAATATTGACGATTATAGCCTGGAAGGCTGGCAGTAATCAGGCGATACACATCCCCGCAACCCTTTCAGTGCTGTCAGAACATTGGGGGCTGGCGGGGATGTTTCGCTGTATAACAGTCTGAAAGGGATATACAGCGGCGGCCTGCAGAAATGAAAGCGAGGAAGGTAAAGAGCTATGTCAGAATATCCCCTTTTGGAAATGAAAAACATCAGCAAATCCTTTCCCGGGGTTAAGGCTCTGGACAACCTGAACTTTAATCTGCAAAAAGGAGAGGTTCATGGAATTTTGGGAGAGAATGGCGCGGGAAAATCTACTCTGATCAAAGTATTAGGAGGAATTTACCGCCCGGAGCAGGGAGAAATTGTCATTGACGGAAAGACGGCGCAGATTGCCGGCGTGATAGATGCGAGAAAATATGGCATTTCGATTATACATCAGGAGCTGATGCTGATTCCCCATATGACGGTGGCGGCGAATGTATATCTTACCCGGGAACCGAAAACACGTTACGGGAGGATTGATACGGCGAAAATGAACGAGGACACCGCAAAAATTCTGGATACGCTGGGAGCTTCCATACAAGCGGATACTCTGGCGGGCCGTCTGAGCATTGCACAGCAGCAGCTGGTTGAGATTGCGAAAGCATTGTCTCTGGACGCCAGAATCCTCGTGATGGACGAACCTACGTCATCTCTCACGGAAACGGAAGTAGGGATGCTGTTTGAGACAATGAACCGGCTGCGTGCCAGAGGTGTGGGAATCATTTATATATCGCACCGTATGTCGGAACTCTTTGAAATCACCGACCGCATCACGGTAATACGGGACGGGAAATTTGTAGGAACCTGCAATACAAAGGAGACGGATGTGGACACGCTGATCTCTATGATGGTGGGGGCAAAGCTGGAGTCTTATTATACATTCAACGAGCGCACCTATGGCAGCACTGTGCTGGAGGTAAAAAATATCTGCAGGAAAGGTACGTTAAACGATGTCAGTTTTACACTGCGGGAGGGAGAAATTCTGGGATTTGGAGGAATCGTAGGCGCCGGACGTTCAGAACTGATGCGATCCATTCTGGGAATTGATCCTATGGACAGCGGAGAAATATATATTTCAGGGCAGCAACTGCTGAAACCGTCACCCAGAGCGGCGGAGAAGATGGGACTGGTAATGGTTCCTGAAAACAGAAAACTGGAAGGCCTGGTGCTGAACAACAGTGTAAAGTTCAATGCCACCCTTGCTGTACTGAAAGAATTTATTTCATCGACGGGACTGAATAAGAAAAAGAGAGAGAAAATTGTTGATCGGTATGTAGATATGCTCTCTATAAAAACATCCTCAAATGACAAGATTGTGGGACAGCTGTCCGGAGGAAATCAACAGAAAGTGGTGATTGCCAAATGGCTGGCGGCACACCCGCGGGTATTGATTTTGGACGAACCTACAAGAGGCATTGACGTAAGCGCAAAAGCAGATGTCTATAGGATCATTGATATGCTGGCACAGCAGGGAATCGGTATCATTGTGATTTCCTCAGAGCTAAATGAGATCATCAATATCTGTGACCGCATTGCCGTGATGTTCGGCGGGAGGATCAGTAGGGTGCTGGAGAGAAGCGAGGCTACCCAGGAGACGATATTGAAATATGCAACAGGGGGTATGAACGGATGATGGACGGTGCAGAAAAGAAAAGAGGATTAGCCGGGTTGTACCGGAAATCTCAGCAGATACCCGTGCTGAGAAATATTACTTCTTATGTTTACAGAAATACAGGGATTCTGGTGGGACTTGTGATTCTGTGCCTGTTTCTGAGCTTTGGAACAGAGACTTTTGCAACACAGACGAATATCATTAATATTCTCAGACAGATCAGTACAAATGTCTGCCTGACAGTTGGGATTATGCTGGCGATTTTGCTGGGCGGTATTGATCTGACAGGAGGCGCGGTAATCGCTCTGTCCGGCTGTATTTCTGCAAAAGCAGTGATGGATCTCGGAACGCCGGTCTGGGCAGCAATATTTCTCGGGTGTCTGGCAGGCCTTGTGGTGGGGATGGCAAACGGGCTGATTATAGCATATACAGATATGCCGCCTTTTATTGTGACGCTCGCCATGCAGAATATCTGTCGGGGTGCAGCATACCTTTATGCTGACGGAAATCCCATTCGTGTCTCCAATGAAGCCTTTGAAAAAATTGGCATGGGCTATTTGGGCAGTATACCGCTGCCGGTAATTTATTCAATTGTCATACTTGCGGTCAGTGCATGGCTTTTGACGCAGACAAAAATGGGTCAGGAGATCTATGCGGTGGGCGGAAACCGCGAGGCCGCCAGGTTTACTGGGATCAATATTAACCGCGTGCAGATTTTTGTATATTCTTACAGCGGCCTGCTGGCCGGCGTTGCCGGGGTGGTGCTGGCGGCGCGCATGGCTTCCGGGCAGCCGGCGACAGGCGTTGGATATGAGACGGATGCTGTGGCTGCAGCTGTTCTGGGCGGTACCAGTATGAGCGGGGGCGTGGGAACCCCGGGCGGCATGATTATCGGTATTCTGGTCATCGGCGTGCTGAATAACGGATTGAATCTGCTGCATGTAAATTCATTCTGGCAGTATGTGGCCCGGGGCGTTGTGATTCTTCTGGCCGTTTACGTAGACCTGATGAGAAAGCGCAGAGCTTATCGCTGACGGAGGTGGTACAGAGTGATTTATACGGTAACATTTTCACCGGCACTGGATTATACCATGTGGTTTGACCGGATAGAAAGAGGCGGACTGAACCGGGCGCAGAGGACAGTGTGCCGCCCCGGCGGAAAAGGAATCAACGTTTCCAGGGTACTTTGGAATCTGGGAGTGCCCAGTATCTGCCTTGGATTTGTAGCTGGATTTGTGGGCAGGGAGATAATAAGGGCTCTGGAGGAGACCAGCCTTTCTCAGGAATTTATTTTTCTGAAGGAGGGATGTTCCAGAATCAATGTAAAGGTGAAGGCACAGGCAGAGACGGAACTGAATGCTTCGGGTCCCGCCATAGATCCGGAAGCGATGGAGCAGCTGAGGAAAAGAATTGCAGAACTTCGAAAGGGGGATCTTCTGGTATTATCGGGGAATCCGCCCGCAGGAACATGTACTGCAGTTTATGCAGAACTTATGAGGATTGCGGCAGAAAATCAGGTGAGAACCGTGGTAGATGCATCGGGGGATTTCCTTAAAAATACGCTGGAGCAGAAGCCGTATCTGATCAAACCTAATCGGGCTGAGCTGGAGGAACTGGAAGGAAAAAGACTTTCCGGTATATCAGAGACTGCCGGGGCGGCACGCAGGCTCCTGGAGTATGGGGCAGAGCATGTGCTGGTTTCTTTGGGAGGACAAGGAGCCGTGCTGGTTTCGGAGGAGGAAACCTGGATCTGCAGCGTTCCCCCTGGGAAGCTGGTGGACTCTACAGGGGCGGGCGACTCTATGACGGCGGCTTTTCTGACGAAAAAGCTGAAAGGATGCAGCGATGCGGAAAGCCTCAGATATGCGGTGGCCTGCGGCAGTGCAAGCGCCTATTCCAGAGAATTGGCGAATGTTGCCAACACCCGGCAGCTGTATGAGCAGACACCCCTGCCGGAGCGAATATAGAGAAGAATCTCAAATTTAATTAGAAATTTCCCGGAAAAGGAGGCGACGGTATGAAACAACAAAATTGGAAATGGCTGTCGTTGACGTTAAAGAAAGATATCGTCAGCCTGATCGACAGGGCAGGAGCCGGCCACATCGGCGGCTCTATGTCATGCCTTGATCTTCTGCTAGTACTTTATGATATTGCTGATATATCACCTGAAAACATGGAATCGGCGGATAGAGACAGGATCATTGTCAGTATGGGGCACATCTCCCCGGCGTATTACTGCGTATTGGCTGCGTATGGGTTTATCAGCAGGGAGCAATTATTTGAAGATTACCGTCAGAATCCCGGCGTATTTGAAGGCCATCCAAGTAATCTTGCCCCCGGAGTAGAGTGGTGCAACGGATGCCTGGGTCAGGGCTTGTCTCAGGGCTGCGGAGAGGCCATCGGACTTTCTATGAACGGGTATAATGACGCCCATGTATATGTGCTTATGGGAGACGGTGAACAGAGCAAAGGACAGATCCAGGAAGCCATTGAGCTGGCGTCAAAGGAGGGCCTTTCAAATTTGACAGTGATTGTGGACATGAATGGACAGCAATCCAGCGGTAGCACCCGGGAGGTGCTTCCTGTGCCTATTGCAGAGCGTTACCGGGCCGGAGGCTGGCAGGTGCTTACAATTGACGGACATGATTACGAACAGATACGGCAGGCATTGATCAAAGCGAAGGAGAGCAGTGTTCCCACTTGTATTTTGGCAAAGACGGTGATGGGAAAGGATATTCCGGAGATTGAGAACGACTGGCATTATCACGGAAAGCGTTTAAGTAAGAGTCAGGTGGAGAAGGCACTCGCGCACCTGAACGATTTAAGAGCAGGCCTGCCAGAGGGAGAATTTCCGATTCGCCCATGGGCGGGACGTACAGGAAAACGGCCGGCAGATCCGGCGAAGCACCTGTGTGGATGTGAATCCCGCCGGATTTATGCTGCTGGAGAGAAGGCAGACGGGCGGGCTGTATGCGCGGATACTTTAGCACAACTTGCAGAAGAAAATACTGCGGGAAGTATGTGCGTGCTTGACTGTGATCTGGCGGGAGGACTTGGAATTGACCGCCTGAACAGTATCCGGCCGGGTACTATGCTGGAGTGTGGTATACAGGAACACAATGCTCTCTCTGTGGCCGGAGGAATCGCAGCCTGTGGAATAAAAACGTTTTATATGGGGTTTGGTGTGTTTGCTCTGGCGGAACCTTTTAATCAGCTTCGGGTGATCGATCAAAATCATATTCCGCTGAAAGTGATTGCCACTCACTGCGGAACGGATGTGGGTCAAGACGGAAAGTCTCATCAGATGATAGATTATATTGCATTGTCCAATGCGCTGCTTGACAGCGATCTGATTCTGCCGGCGGACCCAAATCAGGCGGATGCGGCGCTGCGTTATCTGGCAAAGACGGATCGCCCCGGGATACTGGCCCTGCCCAGATCGCCGCTTCCTGTACTTACGGACGAGAGCGGGACAGCGTGTTTTGGAGAACAGTATGTGTTTTCCTATGGCACGGCCGATTGGATACGGAGAGGACAGGATGCAGCGGTGATTACGTACGGCGTTATGGTTCAGGAAGCTCTGAAGGCCCGCGAAATTCTCGTAAAGGAAGGAATTTCGTGCGGTATTTTGAATATTACTTCGCCAAAGCATCTGGATGCAGAAAAAATAAGAGAGGCTGCGGCCACAGGCCGGATAATTGTTTTTGAAGATCATAATATACAGTCGGGGCTTGGAACCATTCTTGGAACATTTCTCGCCGAACAGGGTATTTCCTGCAGCTTTCATCGCATGGGAGTTACCAGGTATGGGATCTCGGCGCCGCCAGAGAAGCAATTGGTGTATCAGTGTCTGACAGCTTCTGATCTGGCGGATATGATTTTGAAGCAGTTGAAAAACAATGGGTGGAAAGGGCAGAAAGTATGAGTTTATTGGGCATTGATTTAGGAACGAGCAACTGTAAGTGTGTTGCTTTCAGCGAGGAAGGGCAGATGCTTGCACAGGCGTCGGTATCCTACACACCGTACAGCAGCCGTCCTGACTGGATGGAGATCGACGCTGAGGTGCTCTGGGATGCCTTTGTGAAAACTGTGCGCACGGTAACGGCATGGCTGGAGAATGATCCCGTGAACGGGATGGCCGTCAGCACCCAGGGAGAGACGATCATTCCTGTGGACACAAACGGGGAGCCGATTTGCCCGGCGCTTATGAATGCGGACAATCGGGCAAAGTCTCAGATTGGAAAACTGGAACAGAGACTGGGGCGGAGAAGAATTTATGATATCACGGGACTTCCGCTGGATACAACCTTTGCCGCAGGAAAAATTATGTGGCTGAAAGAAAATTGTCCGGATATCTATAAACGCACGTATAAATTCCTTTCCTGCGAGGATTTTATTTTGATGCGGTTGGGGTTCGGCGCTTATTCCAGCAAATGTCTCTGCTGCAGGATGTTGCTGATGGATCTGAAAAAACGCACCTGGTCCCGTGAAATGCTGGATGCTGCGGGTATCGATGCGTCAAAACTTTCTGAACCGGTTCCTTCCGGAACTCTGGTGGGAAAGCTTAAACCGGATATAGCGCGTCAGCTGGGGCTAAAAGAGGGCGTCGGTGTGGCAACGGCAGGGCACGACCAGTGCTGCAGTATTCTGGGTTCCGGCGTGACAGAAAATAATATTGTCAGTGACGCAGCGGGAACCTATGAAGGGCTTTCTCTTTTGACAGCACGGGCAGATACCTCAGATTTTGCATTTAAAAGCAGTATCAATACGTATTGTTATCTATTTGATGGACAGTTTGTTTCCCTGGCATTTTTTCCTTCGGGGTTTGCCACAAACTGGATGATGCATTTGCTGCGCTATGGCTCAACCTCCGAGAGCAAGGAGGAATTATTTGCCCGGCTGGACAGCGAGGTGGAAAAGCTTGGAAGCCAGCCCACAGGACTTTTTGTGCTGCCCCATTTTGTAGGATCCTGTACGCCGGAGTACGATCGCAGGGCTACAGGAACCATCGTGGGACTGACGCCAAGAACAAAACCGGTAGTGCTTTACAAAGCGATTTACGAGAGCATTGCCTATGAATTTGCTGCCATGACAAAGCTGCTTTCGCACATTGGGGATTATGAAGAAGTGCGTATCAGCGGAGGAGGTTCCAAGTCTGATTTCACTCTGCGGCTCAGAGCGTCCCTTTCGGATAAAAAGATCTGTCGGTCTTTTTCGGCAGATGCCGTCTGCCAGGGAGCAGCAATGCTGGCGGGCATTGCGGTGGGGACTTATAAAGACGCAAAGGATGCGGTAAATCAGTGCATACGTACCAGTGAGTATTTTCTTCCGGAAGAACATGTTCGGATGGCTTACCGGGCGTCTGAGGAAATTTATCATCAGATCTATCGGGCGATGGCGCCGGTGCGGGAACAGTGGCCAAGAATTGTGAAATAGAAAAGGATCAGGAGGTGTTTTTATGAGGGAATTTCACGTGGGAGTGATCGGCTATGGATTTATGGGAAAGACCCACACGCACAGTTACAAGACAATCCCACTTTACTATTCAAATCTTCCGTTTACAGTGAAGCTGGAGGGTGTCTGCACGCCGAAGCGTGAGGAAGCCGAAGCGGCCCGGGATATGCAGGGATTTGCATATGGGACGACAGATTCGGAGGACATTTTCAGCGATCCGAAGATAGATATTGTCAGTATCTGTACCCCGAATGTGTTTCATAAGGAACTGGTGCTCCGGGCACTGAAGGCGGGAAAACATGTATACTGTGATAAACCCCTGACGGCAACCCTGGAGGAAAGCCGGGAGATTTTGGAGGTTCTTGGAAAATTTCCCGGACAGGTTACTCAGGTTGCTCTGCAGATGCGCTTTTACCCTGCGGTGATGCGGGCGAAGGAGCTGATTGAGGAGGGGAAAATTGGAAAAGTATTTCTGTTCCAGTGCGATTACTTACATTCCTCCGGCATCAATCCCAAGAAAGCGTTAAGCTGGAAGCAGGATAAGAACTTTGGCGGCGGGGGTGTGCTGCTGGATCTTGGCGCTCATGCCTATGATGTGATTTACTATCTGCTGGGCGAATACGACCGGCTTTATACGGTGACAGATATTGTATATCCTAGTCGGCCTAATCGGGAGGGAACGCTGGTTAAGGTAGAAGCGGAGGATACGGCGCTGACGACAGCACGTATGAAAAACGGAGCGCTGGGAAAAATTCTGGTAAGCAAAGCGGCTACGGGAACTATGGATGAGTTGCGCATTGAAATTCACGGAGAAAAGGGCGCGCTTCGATTTAATACCATGGCTCCGGGATATCTTGAATTTTACGATGCGCAGGCACCGGAGCAGCCGTTAGGTGGAACATCAGGCTTTACAAAAATTGACTGCCACCAGAAATATCCCGAACCCGGCGGTTGTTTTCCAAATCCGCGGTTTGCTATTGGATTTCTGAGGGCTCATGCGGCCAGTATGTATAATTTTCTGGAGCATGTGTACAGGGGTGAGCAGGCTTCTCCGTCCTTTGCGGAGAGCGCATATATACAAAAGGTAATGGAAAAATGCTATCAGTCTGCCGGACAGTGCGGCTGGGTACAGATGGAGGAGAATGTATTATGATAGAAACAAAAGGGCTTTTACATATTGGGATGCCGGTAGTCAGCACGAAAGATGCAATTCAGTGGTATTGCCAGAATATGGGATTCGAATTGGTATATGAAACCGTATATCAGGGGCACGACATACCGGAAAACGTGGCTTTTATACGTAAAGATGATGTGACATATGAACTCTATGAATTTCTTGGCGGAAAAGAGCGGGAGCAGGTGATTGCTTCGCCGAAGCTGATCGACCACATCGCCTATCGTGTAGACGACGTGGAGACGGCATATACGGAGGCAAAACGTCTGGGACTGGCCATAAAAAAAGAAATTCAGGATTTGCCCTTTTGGGAAAATGGCTGCCGCTATTTTATGGTGACGACCGCAAACGGCGATACAGTGGAATATATGCAGATGCTTTAAACAGCAGTGCATAAATCCGCGGCATTTCCACATACTAACTCCATAACCAGTATAGACTGACAAGAATGGCAATGGAGGAAGATTTATGAAAGCTACAGGAATTGTCCGCAGAATTGACGATCTCGGCAGAGTCGTCATACCGAAGGAGATCAGAAAAACCCTGAGGATCCGTGAATCAGATCCACTGGAAATATTTACAGACCGGGAAGGCGAAATCATTTTAAAAAAGTATTCTCCAATTGGCGAGCTGGGAAGCTTTGCAAAGGAGTATGCGGAGTCTTTGGCACAGACCACCGGGCACAGCATATGCATTACAGATAAGGATCAGATCATTGCTGCGGCCGGCGGTATGAAAAGGGAGTGCGTGGGGCGTCCCATCAGCGGTTCTCTGGAGAGCCTGATCGGGGAGCGCGAGAATGTTCTTTACAATATGTCAGACAACGCATATGTGGAAATCTTTGACAGCAGCGAAGAAAAACGTCCTCAGGTGATCAGCCCGATTATCTGTGAGGGCGACGCCATCGGCGCCGTGGTTATGGTTGGAAAAACCGAGAAGGTGCAGATGGGAGAGACAGAACGGGTCGTGGCAAAATGTGCGGCCAACTTTATGGGAAAACAAATGGAAGCATAAAAAGGCGGCCCGGACAGGGCCGCCGCTTTGCAATAGAAAAGAAATTTTGTTTCTGCTTAATTATCCTGGCTCATTTCTTCCAGAAGATCTTTTTTCATGGTATAGAGTTTATCGGAAAGATCTACATACATTTCGTGAGGATTTACAAGACGCCTTGTTTCATCCCACAGAGTATCCAGCTCTTTCATGCAGATATCGCGAATCTCCATAACGCTGGGAGAAGTGTAGATACATTCGCCGTTTTTGAATACCGGAACGAGAAGCTCGCGCAGAGTATAAGTACCGCCCTTTAAGCGCGTATGCTTCCATGTCTCTAGCGGGTCGAAGATGACGAGATCTTCGGCTTCATCAAAGGTTTCGTCGGCAAGACAGATCAGATCCGCCTTGATTTTGTGCGCCTCTTTTTCGTAAATGCGGTAGATGGTCTTATTTCCGGGATTTGTAATCTTTACCGTATTGTCGGAGAGCTTGATTTTGGGAATAAAGTTTCCATTTCCATCCTGAATAGCTGCAAGCTTGTACACGCCGCCGAAAGAGGGGCAGTCCTTGGAGGTGATCAGGTTAGTGCCCACACCCCAGGAAGTAATTTTGCATCCCTGGGTTTTCAGGCTGTCGATCAAATACTCATCCAGATCGCTGGAAGCGGAGATATAGGCGTCGGTGAAACCGGCCGCATCCAGCATTTTGCGTGCTTTTTTGGAGATATAAGCCAGATCGCCGCTGTCCAGGCGGATGCCATAGTTTTTCAGCTCGATGCCGGATTCCCTCATTTCCGTAAATACGCGGATAGCGTTGGGAACGCCGGATTTTATGGTATCGTAGGTGTCTACCAGAAGACAGCAGGCGTTGGGATACAGGCTGGCATACGTTTTAAAGGCAGTATATTCGTCCGGGAAGCTCATAATCCAGCTGTGGGCGTGGGTCCCTTTCACAGGTACGTCAAAGAGCTGCCCCGCAAGGACGTTGGAAGTGCCGATGCAGCCGCCGATCATGGCCGCTCTTGCGCCGTATACGCCGGCGTCGGGGCCCTGGGCGCGGCGAAGTCCAAATTCCATGATGCCGTCCCCCTGGGCTGCATAGACCACCCGGGAAGCCTTAGTGGCGATCAGACACTGGTGATTGATAATTGTAAGAATCGCAGTCTCCACAAGCTGTGCTTCCATGATCGGCGCAATCACTTTGACAAGCGTTTCCCGGGGAAAGACAACGGTGCCTTCGGGAATGGCGTAGATATCGCCGCTGAAACGGAAGGTGCTTAAATAGTCCAGAAAGTCCTTGTCAAATATATTCAGACCCGCCAGATATTCAATATCCTCTTTGGAAAAACGAAGATTTTTAATATATTCAATCACCTGCTCCAGGCCGGCTGCCACAGCATAGCCTCCGTCGCTGGGATTGCGGCGGTAGAACATATCAAACACAACGGTTTCAGTGGTGTGGGTTTTAAAGTATCCCTGCATCATGGTCAGCTCATAGAGGTCAGTCAGCAGACTGATATTCATCGTGCTCATAATAAAAATTCTCCTTTGGAATTAGTTTGTACTGATTATACTCCTTTCTCTCTAAAAGTGTTATCTTTTTTTGAAAAATTTAGAAAAATAATCTTTGATACCTGGAAGGGAAAATAAATGTCACGGGGGCTTGACGCATCGAATAGCTAATTGACGTATTTATTTGCCGCCAATCGTCGGAAAAATATTTCGCGATTCTTCTGAAAAATATTCTGAAAATATTCGGAAACTGATTTATAATTTATAATTATGGTGTATATTAAAAGTAACGTATATAGAAACGAGGTGTTTCGA
>JAUNFZ010000106.1 GCA_030524785.1 Eubacteriales bacterium | reverse complement strand
TGATCTGGGGCTCCGTCGCCAGCGCTTCCGTCGTCTGAGGTTCTGTCGCCTGCGCTTCTTCCCCCGTGTTTCCTTCTGCGGCCTGCAAAGCGGCCTCTACCGTCTGAGCTGCGGCAGTCTCTCCGCCCTGCAGCTCTGCCTGCGCAGAAACGCCTGCGCCCGTCAGCATCACCGCCGCAAGAAATAGCGCCGCTCCTTTTTTCCATATTTTTCTCATAATCTTTATCTCCTCCAGCCTGAATATCTGTTTAAAACCCGTCTGCGGGTATTCATTTAACTAACGTACATGAACAGAGTATAGCACACTTGCGCTCATTTGCATACGCTCGCAAGACTAAATTTTTTCTTAAAAAAATCCTTATCCTATTGATTTCTCGTAAAAATCGTGCTACAACGGTACTCGTAACAAATCGGAGTTTCGTGAGTATAGTTAGTATAGTTATGGGGAGAACTGTATGACAAAAGAATCTTGGAAAAATCTGTGGGTCAGATACCGGCATCTTGTTCCGGTACTTCTGTATATGATTTTTTATATGAGTATTTTCACGTACGTGGAAAACCGCCCGAGCTATCATGTGCATCTGCTGGCATCCAAGTGGGATCGTTTTATTCCCTTCTGCGAATATTTTATTATTCCATATTTTCTGTGGTTTGCCTACGTTGCGTTCGGCGTTCTCTATTTTGCACTGGTAGAAAAAGACCGCAGCCAGTACTGGGCACTGATAATCAATCTTGGAATCGGGATGACCGTATTTCTGATTGTCTCTCTGGTTTGGCCCAATGGCCACACACTGCGGCCGGGATACATCGACCGGGACAACATTTTTATGTCGATGGTTCGTTCCCTCTGGCGTATAGATACTTCCACCAACGTACTGCCGAGTATCCACGTATTCAACTCGGTGGCCATTCACATTGCTCTGGCAAAAAGCCCGGCATTGAAAAAACATCCGGCAGTCGTAAACGGTTCTCTCATTTTATGTCTGCTGATTATTGCATCTACCATGTTCTTAAAGCAACATACGGTGATTGATGTAGTCACCGCACTGGCGCTGAACTTTGGCTGTTATCACCTTGTATATCAGCCTCAGGCAGCCCGCAAAACCGCGCAACATTCCTGGCGGATACGCTGATATATATCGGCAGACGCGCAGGAAAGTGCATTGGCAAATTTAAAGCCGGGGATTACATGTCCCCGGCTTTTTTTGTGCATGCTCTGGACGCTTTCATTACAGCGGCCCGCATTTGATTTTCCTCTAATACCTGCACGGCTTCGATGGTTGTTCCTCCCGGCGAGCACACCATATCCTTTAATTCCCCGGGATGAAGCCCCGTCTCCAGCACCATTTTTGCGCTTCCCATCACTGCCTGCGCGGCAAATTTGTACGCCTGTTTTCTCGTCATACCCTCCGCTACGGCCGCATCCGCCAGGGCCTCAATAAACAAAAAGACATACGCCGGAGAACTTCCCGCAACGCCCACTACAGCGTTCATCAGCTTTTCCGGAATAATCTCCGTCCTGCCAAAGCTTTCGCACAGTTCCATCACATCCTTCAGTTCTCCCTCCGTGACGGCGCTGCCGGCGCAGACTGCTGTCATTCCCTCTTTTACCAGAGCCGGCGTGTTGGGGGATGTGCGCACGATCTTCACAGGTTTTCCAAACTTTTCCTCAAACCATGCCAGTGTTTTCCCCGGAGCAATCGACACAACGATCTGATTTTCTTTCACATCATCTCTGATCTCCTGAATGATTTCCTCGTACTGCTGAGGTTTTGCCGCAAGAAAAATAATGTCCGACGCCCTGACCACCTCGCAGTTGGAATCCGCCGTTTTGACGCCAAATTCCCTGCGTGCTCTTTCCCTGGTGGCCTCTGTCCTGGCAGAGATAATCACATCTTCCGGCTGCACTTTTCCGCTCTCGATCATTCCCCGAATCATTGCCCCGGCCATATTTCCACAGCCAATAAATCCTGTTCTCATCGCTTCTCCTCCCATGGATTTTCGCATTTTCTTTTTATTGTACCCTATTTTGCGCCGCTTTGCCATCCTATTTTTCCGGCTTCTGTGTAGGCTATCAATATTTACCAAATGAAGCGCAAATCCGTGATGTAAATGACCGTCCGATTCTGAGGGCAGCAATTGAAGCAAAAGCCGATGTCCTGCTTACTGGAGACAAGGATTTTCTGGAATCTGGTTTGGAAAATCCCATAATTCTAACACCGACTGAATTTCTCAAATATTAATCTACACAAGTTTCTTCCTCCGCTCTGTCGCAGCGGACGGTGACGCGGCTGGCTCCGCCGTAGGTGCAGGTGAACAAGGTCAGGTCGTAGCCGCTGGCGGTCATATCCTTCACAGCGGTGGGAGCCAGTACCTCTACCACAACCACCTCGTAAACCCATACGGTTCCGTCCATATCGGTGAAAAGCACCTTGTCGCCCTCGGCCAGTTCTTTCAGCTGTCCGAAATGCCGGGTATAGTTGTGTCCGGCGATAACCAAATTATCGGCTTTCGTGGAGCCGGTATAGCGGCAGGGGGCAATTTTCAGCCGCTCATAATCCCACTGGGACATCACCGGAAGTTCTATGTCTATGGCCGGGATGGAGAGATAACCAACATAGCCATAGCCGTCGATTTCCGTCACCGTCATCTCCGTGTCATAGGGGTCGGGATAGGAGGGTTCCTGCGCTATATCTGTACTCTCTGGCTGCTCAATCTCCTCCACAATCTGGCACAGGATATTGCCTGCCGCTTCTCCCGCCTGGCGGTCCTCCCGCTGGTTGAAAAGGAAAAGGGACAGCGCGGCCAGTACCAGTGCTGCCCCCAAAACCATGCAAACAGTTCCCGCTTTATTCCGCATAGCCGTCCCTCTTTCGTCCGAACCGCAGCGCCCAGCCGACGGCGAACAGACACAGTCCCAGCACCGCCAGCAGCGGAACCGGCCAGTTTAGCTGCCCGGTCTGGGGGAGGGTCGAATCCTTCGGCTGGTTCGGAGCTGTAGGCTTCGGCTGATCCGGGGGTG
>JAUNFZ010000050.1:7053-22697 GCA_030524785.1 Eubacteriales bacterium | reverse complement strand
CTTCTGACGCTGCTTCTTCCGCCGGCACGCCGCGCATGTCCAGCCCCTTGGCTTTTGGATAAATGCGCCGCATTACATCATCATTATAGTATTCATCCATAATCTGCTGCCAGGGAGCCGTAGCCTCCACATCCAGTCTCCGCTCCTGATAGCGTCCCAGCGCCAGGCAGGAAACGCCGATATTGCAGGCCATAAACAGTACCAACACCCAGGTGATGATCTTTCCCGGCAGCTTTGGAATCCGTTCAATCAGCGCTTCCAGCCTGCCATAGATCACCTTAAACCAGACGACTGCTGCAATTCCCCAGAAAAAGCAGTACAGCAAATTGATCCTGCCTGCCAGGTTGAAGGGCACATGGCTGTAATCCCAGAACACGGTCCCAAACGCCATCTCCGTAAACACACTGCAGAAATATTCAAAAGCGCCGCCGAGCAGTGTACCCGCAATAAAAAGAAAGCTCTCCGACCGGTTTCTCTGCTGATATAAAAGCGCTGTGAAAATAGCAATCGCAAGTCCCCAGACAATGCTGAAAGGTCCCCAGACCACACTGCTGCGGCTCATCCACTGTCCCATGGTAATCCTGCAGAATACCGTCTCCACAATGTCTCCTAAAAAGGCGCCGATCATGAACAGCCAGAACAGCTTGTAAAAGCCGCATCCTTCTGCAAATACACCGCTTTTTTCCTTTTCAGCCGAAGGCTGTGTCAGGGGATAGGCTTTCAGGATTCGCTTTTCAATCGCCCCGTAAATCCGTTCGCGCAAAGCGGCGGTAATCCTGGCAATCCAGCGGTTTGATTTTTCATAGCGGGCCACCCGCTCCTTTGCCCCGGACAGCGCCGCCGTAGTTCCCAGAATATCCAGAATCAGAACCGCCAGCAGCACCCACATAACGGTGTGCATCAGCACCGGGATGCCCATATTGTAAAGCTTCAGAAAAACAGGATTCAGCCATTTTATTACAATCACGCCCAGGAGACCCCAAAACATAGAATGGCTGAAGCATATGTACCCCTCAAAATTCCATCTTTTTTCGCTGTAATCCCACCAGCGCCCATGATAAAACTTTTCAAGGAATATACCCGCCGCCCATTCAATGAACGTGGCATAAATCACGCTTCCCAGAAACAGGAAAAAGATGTTGTCCCTCAGGGATGTCAGGTTGATTGTAAGCATTACCGCCGTAATACCGTAAATCATACAGAGCGGCCCGTTTAAGAAACCACGGTTGACAATTTTTCGCTGTTTTAGCGTAACCGAGACAGTTTCCAGAACCCAGCCAAGAAATGAATATATAAAAAACAGAAATAACATTCTCATCATTTGTGTCCTCCTCCTCTGTGCTGCCTGATTCGCTTTCTGCGGCAGCGCCGGATATATCCGCCGCCCGGCTTTCCGTCCTTTGAAATTGCCTATGCCTCAGTTTAACACAGTCCCTTCAAATAATCTATGGTATATTTCCTCAGAAAATGTTAAAATAATATTAATGTATCGTCCGAGGAGGTAGTTTCCATGAACCCATATCTTCTGGAAGTCTGTGTCGACAGCACAGAATCCGCGCTGGAAGCGGCGGCAGGCGGAGCCGACCGTCTGGAGCTGTGCTCCAATCTGATTATCGGCGGCACTACTCCAAGCGCCGCGCTTTTCCGCGAAATCCGCAGCATGACAGATATCCGCATACATGCGCTGATTCGCCCGCGTTTCGGTGATTTCTGCTACACCAACCACGAATTTCATATTATGCTGGAGGAAGTAAAACAGTTTGCGGCTCTCGGCGCCGAAGGTATTGTCATCGGCATATTAAAACCAGATGGGAATCTTGACCTGGAGCGGATGAGGCTTCTTATAGAGGCTGCCGGGGATATGTCCGTAACGCTGCACCGCGCCTTCGACGTCTGCAGAAATCCCCAGGCTGCATTGCATGAAGCGATTGATCTCGGAATCCGGACAATCCTGACCTCCGGCCAGGAAAACTCCTGTCTGTCCGGGCGTGCCTTGCTTGACCGCCTGGTAAAGGAAGCGGCGGGCCGCATTGATATCCTGGCAGGAGCAGGCATAAACGCCTCCGTGATACGTACGCTGGCCGAAAGCACCGGCGTGCGCTCCTTTCATATGTCCGGAAAAACTGTATTAGACAGCAGTATGGTATACCGCAGGCAAAACGTCAATATGGGACTGCCCTCCCTGAGCGAATACGAGATCTGGCGTACCGACCGGGAAGAAATCAAAAAAGCCCGCCGGGTGCTCGACGAACTTTCATCTTTATAGCCTGCGCCTTTTGGGGGCGTCAATGAGGCGGTTTGCATCTTAATAGCCCGCCACTATGAGTCAGTCTATGAAGCGGTTTGCATCTGCATAGCCCGCCCCTTTTGAGGCCGTCTATAAAGCAATCATCTGCCGCAGTTTTCACGCCTGCAGCCGCCTCATCCATACCTTCTTTTTAAATACGGCAAAGGACAGTCCAAGGCGCACGCACTCCTCCAGCGACAGCATCAGGTAAACCCAGGGAATAGAAAGCTTCAGGACAAATGCCGCCAGCAGCCCCAACGGTACGCCGAACAGCCATGTGCCGATAAAGTCAATATACATAACATAGTCTGTCCGGCCGCCGCTTCTTAAGATGCCGCCTCCTAAAATCATATTCTGTACTTTCACCGGAGCAATCAACGCATAGCCGGTCAGAATCTGCTTCGTAAGTTCTTTTACCGTATCCTCCACCCGGTAAATCTGCACATAGCTCCCCCTCGCAATGACCAGCGTGGCAGACAGTACCAGCGAACCAGCCAGACCGCAGAGCATCAGCTTTTTTCCATTCTGATACGCCTTTTCATTTTCACCGCTTCCCAGAGACTTTCCAATCATAATTCCTGCCGCCTGGGAAAGGCCGCTCAGCGCGCCGATAAACAGTGTCTGTATCGGATATGTCAGCGTCATGGCGGCGCAGGGCTGTGTTCCAATGTGCCCGTAGATTGCCGCATAGACGTTTTCCCCGAGGCTCCACAGAAATTCACAGGCCAGAATGGGAAGCAGGATACCAAGATACTGTCTGCGTTTCTCCTGGCCCATGCGAAACGCCGCCTGCAGCCGGAAATTTTTCCTGCGGCAGCACCGCCAAAACATTCCCGCCGTCAGCAGACATCCCGCCATCTGGGACACCGCCGTTGCAATGGCGGCGCCGTCAACGCCCAACGCAGGAAAACCAAATTTTCCAAAAATCAGCACATAATTCAGGCACGTATTCACCAGCGCCGCTGCAATCCCCGCCGCCAGCGGAAGAAACGCCGCCTCCATACAGCGCAGAAGCGTAGACAGAAGACTTGTAACCGCCGCAGGTACATAAGAAATGGAAAGAATTTTCAGATATCCGGCCGCCGCTTCCCGTGTAAGTTCCTCTTTGCTGTACAGGCCCATAATCTTCCCTGGCAAGCCCGTACATAAAAGCGTAAATACAAGAGCCAGCCCAAGAGCCGCAGCCAGATTTACGAAGAAGCTTCTGCTTACTTCCCGCATATCTTTTCTTCCAATATACTGGGAAATCATAATGCCCGCTGCAGCGGCCACCGCCGATACCACCACAGAGAATACGGAGGAAAATTTTCCTGCCAGACCGATGCCCGCAATTCCCGTACTGCCAAGCTGCCCCGTCATGATCTGATCCACCACGCTGAAGGACGACTGCAATAATGACTGCAATGTCACCGGAAGGGCGATCTTCCATACTGTTCTGTAAAATGTATCTTTTTCTTTCATTGCATCCTCCCCGGGGATACGTTTGCCTTCCTGCATCCCTCAGGCCTTACTATATCCCGGAAGTCCGCATTTCACAATAGGTTAAACGCGTAACCCATCACAAAAAAACAAGCGCAGATTTGGTTATTTTGCCAAATCCGCACCCTTTGTATCATGGAAACGCAGTTTTCTATGATGCAAAGGATGCGGGACGTCCGGTACTCTGCCGCACCACAAGCTTCACAGGCAGCGTTATGGAGGTTCCTTCCGTCTCACCCTCCCGCAGCTTTCGCAGCATGGAAACTGCCAGAGCCGCCCTCTGGCCGCCGTCCTGACGAACGGTCGTAAGTGTCGGCGTTACTCTCTCGCAGTAGGGACCATCGTCAAATCCCGCCACTGAAATATCCTTTGGCACGCGGATACCGTTGTCCTGACAAAAGCGCATAAACTCTATGGCATAGTAATCGGATACGGCAAAAACAGCCGTATACCCTTTAAGCTTTTTAGTATTTTTCCTGTAAAACGCCATGCGCGCCTCTCTTTCCATGGGAATCATCAAAAACTCCGTCTCAGCCGCTGCTCCCATAGCATCCCGGAAGCCCTCATAACGTTCCAAATCTGTACATACCTCATTATCCGCCAGGCAGAGAACGCGGCGGTGTCCAAGGCGGTAAAAATATTCTCCCACCTGACGGCCTCCGTCGTAATTGTCAATGATAAGATTGCAAATTCGGCCCTGTTCCCGGAAATATCCGTCGTAGACTACAAAAGGGATCCGCATACTGTCTCTCAGGGTCTTATAATCCTGTTCACAGAATCCGATCACCACAAGGCCATCCATATTCCACATAGAGGCAAAGCGCACAATCTCGCTGCACTCCTTCGCGGTCTTCACCATCATGAAATAACCCGCCTGTTCAATCTCATAAGAGAGGCAGTTCAGGGATGAGGCGATGAAGTAATCCTCCAGCACCCGCCCCTCGTATTTCTCGTGCCTGTTTACCACCACGCCGATAATGCGGGAATTATTTTGCGCCAGCAATATCCCCGCCATACTTGGAATGTACTGCTTTTGCTCCAGAAGCTCCTGCACTCTCTGCACAGTCCGGTCTGAGATTTTTTTCGTCTTTCCATGTATCACATTAGAGACGGTCGCAGTACTCAGTCCCAGCTCCTCTGCAATGTCCGCAATTCTCACCCTCGGTTCATCCATTTCTTTCCACCACCAGTTCTTTTTCCGTAAAGGGCTGTATCATTCTGCTCCTCCAGGCACACAGCATACTGTGCGTCTCTCCAAAGACGCCCCTGCCGTAAAGGGGATCCCCCACCAGTGGATGGCCCAACCATGCCATGTGTACCCGTATCTGATGGGTCCGCCCTGTTTCCGGCCGGCACAGGACAGCCGAAATCTCTTTTTCAGACCGTGCCGCCAGTCTGTACTCATCACCGAAAATCTTTTCCGCCAGACGGTCTCCTTTGGCTTTTTCAAGGACACGATACCTTGTGACGGCCCGTTTGCCGTGCATTGTCACACACATACGATATTTATCGCCCTTCACCGCGTCTATGGAAGCTTCCACCCTCTGCTCCTTTCTGTATGCCTCCGGTGGGAAAGTCCCCTCGCAGAGAGCAAGATATTCTTTGCCAAATATCCCCTTTTCCTTCTGTTCCCACAGCCGGGAGGCCGCCACCTGGTTTTTTGCAAATACAAGAATCCCGCTGGTATCTTTATCCAGGCGACCGATGCATCTGATCTTCGGGTTTTCTCCCTTTTTTTCAAAATATGCCCGCAGATAATTTGCCATAGAGTCCTGATAATGGCTCCCGGCAGGATGCGCGGCCACTCCTGACGGTTTCCATACGCAGAGGACGTCCTCATCCTCATATAATATTTCCAGTGGATATTCCACCGGAATCAGATGGCCGGAAGAATGGGCGTCGTCCTCCAGGCGCAGGGTCAATATATCCTGTTCCCGAAGAATCCAGTTTACTCTCCTTCGCACGCCGTTTACGCAAATGCCTGCATCTCTGAACTTAAGGCTGCGTATCTGCGCCGGGGAAAGTCCTGCTTTACTTTTCAGGCAGTATTCAATTGTCTTGCCCGCATCTGCGGACAATATTTGCAGTTTCATTCTTTTTTCCATTGTTTTTACAACTTTCCCGCTCAGTGCAGCGGCAAATGTTCCAAAGATGTTCTGCATTTGGCTTACACGCAGCGTCCGGGGCAATAGTTCATAAAGGGGATGCCACAAAATCATCTGAATCAGATGGTCGGGCGGCACCCCCTTATTTCTTATCATTTTTATAAAACTCTGTCACGCAGCTGCTTTGGAAACATTTTTAGCGTGGATACGCTGATAAAGCAGCACGGCAACAATCAGCACAAGCCCGATCACGTCTGTAACGGCCCCGGGAATCAAAAGCGTCAGTCCGCCCGCAACACTGATAACGCGGATCAGCATATTCATTCTGCAGTACAGGAAACCGCTCAGGCCCGCCGACACACCGAAAATACCGATCAGCGCCGTAATACAGATCTGTACAATCTCAAGAGGACCGGCGTCCACCAGAAGCATCGCCGGATTTAATGCGCAGATATACGGCACAATAAACGCAGCAATTGCCAATCGTGTGGCCACGAGAGCCGTCTTCATAGGCGGCGCTTTTGCTATCGCACTTCCCGCATAGGCAGCCAGGGCTACCGGCGGTGTAATGTCAGCCACGATTCCAAAATAGAATACAAAGAAATGCGCCGCAATTACCGGGATACCGATCTCCGGGCTCACCAGAATCGGAGCACAGGTTGCCGCCATGATACAGTAAGTCGCCGTCGTAGGCACGCCCATACCGAGAACAATACAGCACAGCATCGTCAATACCAGTGCAATCATCGCATGGCCCTGGGAAACAGACACGATCGTTGTAATCAGTTTGGAGGCCAGGCCCGTTGAAGTGATACAGCCGGCTACCACGCCCGCCATTGCACAGGCAACGGCAACGGTGATCGTTCCCTTCGCTCCGGCTTCCAGAGCATCGATACATTTTTTGAAGGTAATGCGGTCGTCCTTATTGAAAAGTCCAACCACGATGGTTGCGCCGATAGCTACCGCTGCGGAAAACTGCATGGTACGCGTATTTGTGGAAACCAGAACGACAAGCACCACAATCGGCGTCAGCAGATAAATTTTCTTTATCAGCTTGCCAAACTTCGGCAGTTCCTCTCTTGGCATACCCTTAAGCCCCAGTTTCTTTGCCTCCAGATGCACCGCGATAAAAATGCCTACGAAATACAGGATCGCC
The DNA here is from genome assembly GCA_030524785.1 of Eubacteriales bacterium. Classification (GTDB taxonomy): domain Bacteria; phylum Bacillota; class Clostridia; order Lachnospirales; family Lachnospiraceae; genus Marvinbryantia. Next base: position 15,670 of record JAUNFZ010000050.1, on the reverse strand, counting down.
GGAAGAATTGCACGCAGCGCTACCTCTCCGTAGCTGACGCCCATATACTCCGCCATAAGAAATGCGGCGGCGCCCATAATGGGCGGCATGATCTGTCCACCGGTGGAAGCTGCTGCCTCCACGGCTCCGGCAAACTCACTCTGATATCCAGTCTTTTTCATCATGGGGATGGTCACGGAACCTGTTGTCACCGTATTTCCCACGGAGGAACCGGACACCATACCGCAAAGAGCAGAGGAAAGCACCGCCACTTTTGCCGGTCCGCCGGCAGAAGCGCCAGCCACAGAATTTGCCAGATCAATAAAGAAGCTGGAAATACCTGTCCGTTCCAGGAAGGCTCCGAAAATAATAAATACCACTATGTATTTGGCGCACACGTCAATGGGCGTATTCATAACGCCTGAAGTTGTAAAAAAGAGATCGTAAATTACCTTGCCGAAGCGGACGTTTGCAAAGGTATACACCAGAAGCGCGCCCACCACGCAGAGAATCGGAATACCTACGCTTCTTCGGCAAAGCTCCATCATCGCCAGAATAGAACAGATCGCCATGGCAACCATCAGCGGATTTCTCGTAATCCTTGTGGCCTGCATCAGGATCTCCTTCGTATTTGCTGCGAAGTAAAAGAAACCGGCTGCTCCCACTACCATAATCACAATATCATACCAGGGCATATAATTCTTTCTCTGCTCGCCTTTTCTCGCGGGGAAATTCAGATAGCCGATAATCAGAATCATGCCGAGGAACCTGGTCAGTCTGGCCTCACGAAGTCCCTTTCCAAACAGCGTCACCCAGATGCTGTAAAACGAAAACGCCACCATCAGACAGCGCAGTACCTTCTGAGGTGTTCCTTCCCATATACGCGTATTGGACTCCCTGTCGTATTTTTTCATCACTTCTTCCACGTCTGCCGCGGTTCCGACCTCAACGTCCACCGGCGGCGAAGTCGCTGTTTTCTTCGCCTCTTTTTCACCAGAGCTCATATCTTTCCCTCTCTTTCTTTCATAGTCACTTTCCTTATTATCACAAAGGCTGAGGCAGGAGTGGCCTGCCTCAGCCTTCAAATGCGTAAAACAGGATATTTTACTTTACAGGTACTTCAATGCCTTTCTCTGCGAAGTACTTAGCTGCACCCGGATGATACGGAACCGCCGTCACAGACGCTGCAAATTCCACATCCAGCTCTGCTCCCTTTGCATGCGCCGTAGTGATCGCATCAATGTTCTCAAATACGGTGGAAACAAAGTTGTATACGTCGTCCTCAGAAACATCATCACGGGCGATAACAACAGCGCCGACAGCTACTGTGGTAACATCTTCCTCTGTGCCATACACATCAGCTGCAATCGTGTTCTTGCTGTAGTAGGGGCACTCTGCAATCAAAGCGTCCACGTGCTCGTCGTCCAGGCTTACCAGATATACGCTCTTGGATGTGCTAAGAGAAGTAACTGCTGTAGTCGGAGCGCCCGCCGTAATAAACGCCGCGTCAATCTTGCCGTCCTGAAGGCTGTCTGCGCTGTCGCCGAAGGACTCATACGTCGGGGTGATATCGCTCTCTGACAGGCCATATGCGCCAAGGATGTCCATTGCATTGAAATATACGCCGGAACCCGGTGCTCCAATAGATACGTTCTTGCCCTTCAGATCCTCTACAGATTTAATCTCCGGATCGCAGGTAACAATCTGTACCTGCTCCATATAAAGGTCGGCAACTGTAGAGAATCCCTGCACTGCCATTCCCTCAAAGAGGTTTGTTCCCTCATAGGCATAAGCCATAACGTCGGACTGTACAAATCCAAGTTCAGCGTCTCCCATATCCAGAGCTTCGATATTTGCCTGAGAACCTCCTGAAGTGATCGCTGTAACCGACGTATCCGTCGCATCTGTTACCTGTCCGGCCAATACATTACCGAATGCATAATATGTACCCTGATCTCCTCCGGTTGTAAATGTCAGATCTCCGGCAAAGGCTGTCGCCGCAGGAACAGCCGCCATCATCATCGCAGCCATGGAAACGATTGCAAATTTTTTCATTTTTCATTCTCCCTTTCCGTATATTTTATTATTTTTATAAATTTAACTTTATAATAACACATTACTTTCATCTTTTCAAGCAGTAAAGTGTTTATGCGCTGCCGGCTGCCGATAAGCGCCGCCGGCCCACATAAACGCCGCCCTTATACCGCTCCGCCTCTGGCGCCGGTTTTAATCATTTCCGGAAAATTTTTAATTCCCAGCGCCGCCAGCTTCCCAAGGGCGCGAAATACAAATTCCCTGGTGTCTGCATCCAGCTTTGAAAGTTTTGTAAACGCCGCCGGGATATTTTTCTTCCAGTCTGCCCCAAACTCAGACATCGTATCGATTCCATCGGCTTCAATGACCTCAAAAAGAGCGTCTACAAAGCGTTCCCGTTCTTCCGCCGAGAGCTGCCGGATCCATTCATTCAAAATATCGTCCCGGGCCTTTGCGCCGACCGACAGTCTGTCCAGCGTGCAGAAACCGCCGTTTTCCACGTTCCACGAAAAGGGATCATGCTGCCACAGGCTCACGCTGCTGCTTTTCACCACAAGAAAATCTTCCTGATTTTCCAGCAGCATGCCGACCAGCGACGACTGAGGCAGCGTTTTTTCTACCTTCGGCAGTATCCGCTGAAATTCCCCGCTCTTTAAAACGGCTTCCTGAAACCCAGGGCCGTCATGGGAATAAATGCGTTCTATCCGATCCTGTATGGCGCTCTCTGATTTCGCTGCAGAATACACTGACAGGTTGCCGCCTTTGGAGTGCCCGCCGATCAACAGCCCGCCCGGGCAACGTTCGGCTGCCTCTTTCAAATACTCCGCCGCCGCTTCCTGGGCGGGAACAGGGCACTGAAACGCCATGTTAAAATCTTCCTTCCAGCCCACAAGCGTCGCGTCCGTCCCTCGAAAAGCAACATAGGACAGCCCCGGATACAGCCGAAATGTCACCGCCGCAAACTGCTTTTCCTGCTCACGGTCAAGCTGCTCCACGTACCCGCACAGCCTGACGTTTCGAAATCTGGGACTCGCCGCCAGCGCATACAAAAGTTCCCGGCATCCCTCCGGGTTCCAGAGATCGGCAAACATTTCCTCAAAATACTCCGCCCGCAAAAGCTCTGCAACGGGCATCCCTTCCCAGCTGCGAAGCTTTGTCATCGTCTCCGGAAAATGCATATAAGCAACCCAGGAAAAAATCAAGCTGTCCACCGACTGAAAGGGATGCTGCAGGAAGTCCTCCAATACCTCCTGCGCATAAGTAACCATATTCTTCATCGCCCTGATCCCGCCTTTCGCTCTTTCCGTCAGTATAGCTTTGTTTTCATATATTTTCAACAAAAAATATCTTCAAAACCATCTGTTTTTTTATACTGGAACCCCCGGAAATTATGCTATAATGTGCGCAAAGGGCAAAGCAAAATAGGCGGACGTCATTTGCCGGGCTTGCCCGGCTAAATGCAGGTCCGACTATTTGACAAGCGAAGCGACCGAGAAAAACCGCAGGTTTTTTGAGGCCTTTGCCCATGAAAGTACTATATGCAGCGTACTGCAAAACCGCATCAGGAAAGGAATTGGAAACTATGGAAGAATTAAAGCCAGTCAAAGAAGGCAAAGTTCGTGAGATTTACGACAACGGCGACAGCCTGATTATGGTCGCCACCGACCGTATCAGCTGTTTCGATGTGATTCTGAACAATACGGTAACAAAAAAGGGCACCGTGCTGACGCAGATGTCCAAATTCTGGTTTGATATGACGGAAGACATTCTTCCGAACCACATGATTTCTGTCGATGTACAGGATATGCCTGAATTTTTCCGTCAGGAACGCTTCAACGGCAATAGCATGATGTGCAAAAAATTGAACATGCTCCCCATCGAATGTATCGTCCGCGGCTATATCACGGGCAGCGGCTGGGCCAGCTACAAGGAGAACGGCACGGTCTGCGGTATTCGTCTGCCGGAAGGTTTAAAGGAATCCGACAAACTGCCGGAGCCGATCTATACTCCTTCCACAAAAGCTGAAATCGGTGATCACGACGAAAACATCTCCTACGAACAGAGCATTGCCCATCTGGAAAAATATTTCCCGGGCAAAGGCGAGGAGTATGCCGCAAAACTGCGCGACTGCACCATTGCCCTCTACAAAAAATGCGCGGACTACGCTCTCAGCCGCGGCATCATTATCGCAGATACAAAGTTTGAATTTGGCCTTGACGAGGCTGGCAATATCGTAATCGGCGACGAAATGCTGACGCCGGACAGCTCCCGTTTCTGGCCGGCAGAAGGCTACGAGCCGGGCCACGGCCAGCCCTCCTTCGATAAGCAGTTCGCCCGGGACTGGCTGAAAGCAAACCCCGGCAACGACTGGACACTGCCGGAGGATATTGTAGAAAAGACCATTGGCAAATATCTTCAGGCCTATGAACTTTTGACGGGCAAGAAGCTTTAAAAGCAGGATAAATCTGCGGCGGCTCGGCGAAAGCCGCTGCCGCGTTTCTTCTTTTTGGGCTTACCGTATTCTCTCCACAGACTGACGAGCCAAAAGCCTGGTGGCTATCCTCATCTTTTTGGGCCGCAGCTCCATCCTTACATTTTCTCCGTTTCGGATAATTCCCACCAACATATCCACTGCTTCCGCTGCAAAGGAATATTTTGAGACGTCCACCGTCGTCAGATGAGGCTCGCAGACGCAGCAGATTGGCCTGTCGTCGTATCCGATCAGCGACACGTCCTCCGGGACGCGGTAGCCGTGCTCCTTCAACGCCTTGAGTACTCCTACGGCAATCGTATCGTCGTCCGTCACAAAGGCAGTAGGAAGCTGCGGTTTTTCCTTCAGAATAGCAGAAAAATCCTGATAGCTGCCGTCCTCTGTATAGCGCACGCGAAACGTATATTCCGGCTTTAATTCCAGCTGAAATTTCTGCAGCGCCGACCGATACCCCCACGCCCGCTCCTGAAAGCTGCTGATCTCATTGCTGCTCTGCAGATAGCCGATTTCCCTGTGGCCCATTTTTACCAGATATTCCACCGCCTGAAACGTTCCCATCTGATTGTCAATGGAAACGGTATTCACCGGCAGGCAGCTGAAATCGTTGTCCATGATAACGTAAGGCCGGTCGAGTTCCCGAAGATATGTCATATCTTCTTCCCCCATCTCTGTGGCAAAAATCAACAGTCCGCTCACGTTTCGCTCGTTCAGCATCTGTATCTGCTGCAGCACCGGCTGGCAGCCGTCCACCGTAAAAAAAAGTATATTAAAATCCTGTTGTCTGGCACGTCGCTCAATGTTTTCCATCAGTAGCAAAAAAAAGGGCTGCAGATCCAGAATTTCCCCGTGCTTCCGGTAAACCACAAAGCCGATATTGTCGTCTCTCTTTTCCGGCTGCACTTCCTTCAGCAAATGACCGTAACCCATCCTTTTCAGTTCTGAAACTACCCTGTTTCTCAGGGCGTCGGACACCCCCGGCTTCTGATTGATAATCAGTGAAAAAGCCGCGGGCGACACCTCCAATGTTTTTGCCAGCTCCCTGTTTGTCATACTTTCTCCCAACTTCTGTTTGTCACTCTGTTGGTTTTCATTATAAGTCTGCAACAAACAAAAAGTCAACAGCCAAGTCCTCCGTTTCCTGCTTCCCTGACGCAGAATACAACACATTCCTCTGCATCCTCCGCAAGAAGCCGTCCCTCTCTCACTGCCTGCGCCGTATTCTCTCTCACCAGGCGCTCATAGTCTCCAATCGTCTGATAAAGACTTTTCAGCCTCTCTGCCGAAAACGGATAGCGGCAGCCATACAGTGCAAATCCCGACGTATTCGGCATCAGATCGCGGCAATACCGGTAGTAGGTACATACCGGCAGATCCAACACCGGCAGGCGCCAGCCTCCCCGGGCGTTTCCAAAGCGGTCCCGGATATTCCTTCCGTCCATGTCCACATGAATCCTTTCATATCTCTCCGGAATTTTTCCTTCCTCCGCCCAGGCCAGCAGCTTCTGGTAGGCTGCGTGGAACACAAACTGCATCGGGTAGTTGTTGGAATATGCTTCCGTGCCCGGAAAGGTGAGGTAGATTCCCATACGTTTCTCATCACTGTCACCGTGATACCATTCTGCCATAGAACAGTCGCTGTCGTGAGTAGCTCCGGGGATCTCATACGTTCTGTGAAGAAACCCGGTCTCATCGCTGTCTTCTGTCTTTACTGTCTCATTTCCCAGCGCATGATTTTCACTCTCCGTCTGCAGCAGCACAAAAGGTTCCCTCACCGCTGTCATCACCGCGTCCCAAGCGATCGCCGGCATCTCATACTGATTCAGCCCCGGGAGCAGCGATTTCACGCCGCCGCCTGCGAAATATCCGTCGAAGGGCGCGTGCTCCCGACCATGATAAGCAAAGTACTTTACATACTGAATCATATACCCGGTGGACTGGGACCAGCCTGTCATATACACCTGCTGCGCCCGCATACCGCCCGGGCAGAAGGCTTTGCTTTTCAGATCCTGCGCCAGTTCCTCCAGCATATCCCATAACAGACCCGCCTCCGTCTCAGATGTGTACGCGCCGAATCCCGCCGCATATTGTTCAAGAAAGGCCGGCAGCCTGCGTTTCACCGGGTTTTTCCAGGACAGCTCACCGTAGCGGGCGATATCGTACTTTTTCAGCGCTTCCACGCTGGAGGGCTTGCTTGTAACGCCAATGTAAATGTCTCCGTTTCGCAGAATCTGCCTCCAGGTCAGCACCCACATCCGGTCAATGTCCATGCCGGAGGTGGCGTTTAATATCTCCACCAGCACGCGTCCGCTGAACTTCCCCGATTCTCTGGGGCGACGGACAATCATCCGGTTTACGTAGGGCGCATCCTGATACAGCGTCCTTCGCTCTCCGTCTTCCCCGGCTTCGTATATATTTGCGGTGCCCTCAAAAAAATATTCTTCCTCTGCATAGCCCTGCTGCTCTAAACCGCATTTTTCAGTGCAGCGCCCAAAGGCGTGCGTGTTTTTGTCTTCCTGTACCAGCCGATAATTCTTTATCATCCTCTCACCCCTTTCCGGACCTTAATCCATATTTCCTGGCCTTTGCCGCCGCATGCGCCACACATTCCTCCAGATCTTCCTCCAGCAAGAAGCGTTTTTTCACCGCTTCCCGGGCCAATGCCCGCACTTTTTCGCAGTAATTCTCCAGATCATGATACATCTCGTGAAGCTTTTGGGGAGAATAGGGCAGCTCGCATCCAAAAAGCCGCACGTCGGCTCCCGGTTTTAGGGGGGTGCAGTTTGGCTTATACACGCACACCGGCGCGTCAATTTCCGGCAAGCGCCAGCCGCCGATGGCATTTCCGCTTTCATCCGTTCGGTTTATATGCAAAACCGCCCCCGGAAACTCCTGACCCAGCCGACTTTCACCCTTTTCTTTCCCTGCATTGGACATCGGGCCCGGATATTCATCATAGGGAATCGGGTCGGCGCTTGGCGGCTTTCTCCCCTGCTCCGCCCACTCATATAAGCACTCCAACCCTGCGCAATAGGCAAAATAGTACGGAAAATCATTGGGATTCTGCTCCCGGCCGGGATAGCCCAGGTAGAGCCCCACCCGCTCCATATCGTTTTCTGCCTGACTGTAATAGCCAAACATCGTCTCCGCACTGTCGTGGGTAGCTCCGGCGATCTCATAAATCCGGTACTGCAGGGTTTCCTCGTCTGAATCCGGTATGCGGGTCAGATACGTTCCCAGTCCTGCATTTTCACTCTCCGTATGAAGGGTAAAATAGGGAACACTGGAAAATTTTACGTTGCCTCGCCCGCATAGATATCTGCCATCTCAGACTGATTTAACCCGGGTACGACACAGGGACCGGGCGCTGCCGAAAAATATCCGTCGAACACCGGCGCTTCTTTCCGCTCATAACGGGCTTTTGCAAAATAATTTGTATACGTTACCATGTAAGATCCCGACTGCGACCAGCCCGCCAGATACACGCGTTCCGGCCTCCAAAGCTCTCCCGCCGTTTTTGACAGAGGGCTTAAAAAATCTGCGCCTTCCCGGACCTTCTGTGCCAGTTCCGTCAACATATCCCAAAAAAGTCCATCCTCCGTTTCCGGTTCGGAGGCTCCCCGAAAATTCCCAAGATCCATTTTGAAAAACAGGCTGGGGCGCGGATTCTTCCAGCACAGAGGCTGGTACCGCTTATGATCAAACTTTTTCAGGCTTTTCATCGTAACCGGTTTGCTGGTAATTCCAATATAGGTATCCCGATCCCTGAGGAGTTTTCGGTAAGTCAGCACCCAAAAGCGGTCGATATCCATGTAGGAGGAGCTGTTTAGTATCTCGATCACCACGCGGCCGCTGGGATTTTCCTTCGGCCTGCGCACCACAAAGCGGTTTGTATAGGGCGCATCCGCATACAAAATCTCTGCTTTTCCCCGGCCGTCTTCCCCGTAGATATTCGCCGTGCCCCGAAAAAAATATTCTTCCTCCACATAGCCATGTTCCTCCAGGCGGCAGCAGCCGGACGCCTTCATAAACATTCTGCTCTCCGGCGTTTCCTCTACTTTCCAGATTTTTTGGATCATACTGTCTCCTTTCCATGTTTAATTTGCATGTTTAATT
>JAUNFZ010000050.1:0-7043 GCA_030524785.1 Eubacteriales bacterium | reverse complement strand
AGACGAATAATGCTGTCCACCGCCACGGCAAACACAAGGATACCGCCTCTGGCAATCATCTGCCAGTACTCGCTGACACGAATGATCGTCAGACCGTTGTTAATTACGCCTACAATCAGCGCGCCAATCAAAATAGAAAGCGTATTTCCAGTACCGCCGCCGATCCCTATGCCGCCCACAATGCAGGCAGTCAGCGTGTCCATCTCATAGTTCACCGCGCCGTTTGGCTGTCCTGAATACACGCGGGACATCAGAATAATACCTGTGAGAGCTGAAAACAGTCCGCTTCCGCAATAGGAGAGGATTTGTATTCTGGTTGTGTTAATACCGGAAAGGCGCGCCACTTCCTTGTTGCTGCCCACCGCATACATGGAGCGTCCAATGCGGGTTCTGGAAAGAATAAATGCATTTACAAGAAGACAGAGGATCATAATAAATACCGGGAACGGGATCGGCCCAAGATAGCCCTGACCGATAAACTTTGCACTTTCCGGAAGTCCGTAAATCGGCATACCTCCGTTACAGATAATGTAGGCAACGCCGCTCAGCGCCTTGGCTGTTCCCAGGGTGCCGATCATGGGGTTCATACCAGTATACGTAATCAGGCAGCCATTCAAAAGGCCCACAAGGGCACCAAAAGCCAACGCCGCCAAATAAGCCACGATATCCGGCATACCCAGATTCACCATCACCAGGGCACACACCACGCCGGACAGGGAGGCTATACTCGCCACACTTAAATCCACATGGCCGCAGAGCATTACAAAGGATACGCCGCAGGCCATAATTGCCATCATAGAAATCTGACGCAGCACCGTCATCGCATTATTCACCGTTAAAAAGTTGGGAGAAATTACTGCAAATACAACGCACATTAATACCAGAACCAGCGGCACCGCCCGCTTCGCCACAAATGATTTTACCTTATCCATTCGTCTTCACTCCTTCTTCCTTAAATTCATGAGAGGACAGCTTTAAGATCCTCTCCTGTTCAAATTCCTCCCGGTTAAGAACTCCCGTTTTTCTTCCCTCGCTGAGCACGATGATTCTGTCTGCCATGCCAATTAATTCCGGCATCTCAGAAGAAACCATAATAATTGCCACGCCCTGCTCCGCCAGGTCATTCAGGATTTCATAAATCTCCTGCTTTGCCCCTACATCGATGCCTCTTGTGGGCTCATCTACAATCAGCACTTTACAGTTTCTGGCAAGCCATTTGCTCAGAACCACCTTCTGCTGATTGCCGCCGCTCAGATTCTTTACCAGCTGATTAAAAGAGGGCGTCTTAATGCTCAGCGCGCTCTTGTAACGTTCCAGAATTTTGTTTTCCTTCTGAAAGTTCATCACTCCCAGCGGCCCGGAGGAAACCAGCTTCAAAATTGCCAGCGAAATATTCTGGCGTATGGACAGGTTCTGCGCCACGCCCTGCGTCTTGCGGTCTTCAGGCACAAAACCGATTCCAAGATCACAGGCATCTTCCGGCTTTCGAATCTCAACTTGCCTGCCTTCAAAATAAATGGTACCTGACTCGTAGCGGTCTGCGCCGAACAACATTCTCATCGTTTCTGTCCGTCCCGCTCCCACAAGCCCTGAGAATCCCAGGATCTCTCCCTTATGCAGTTCAAAGCTGATATCCTCCACTCCCAGGCCGCAGATATTTTCTACTTTCAGAATCACCTCGCCCACTTCATTTTTTCTCCGGGGATACGTATCGCTTACTTCATGGCCCACCATCTTCTGAATCAGGCCGTCCATAGTAATCTCCGACATGTTTTCCACGCCCACATTCCTGCCGTCCCGGAAAATCACCACCCGGTCGCAGATTTCAAACATCTCGCTCATTCTGTGAGATACATACAGAATGGTGGTTCCCTTTTTCTTCAGTTTTTCGATCAGACGAAACAGGATCTCTGTCTCGTGCACCGTCAGCGCCGCCGTGGGCTCGTCCAGAATCAGCACCTTCAGTTCCCTTGTCATTGCCTTTGCAATCTCCACCAGCTGACAGTAGGAAGTAGACAGTTCTCCCACCTTTGCTGAGGGATCAATGTCAATCCCCATATCGTCAAAAATTTCCCTGGTTTTCCGTTTCATATAGCGAAAATCCGGCATCACCTTCCCGCCGGGGTAGTCCCCCAGAAACATGTTTTCCGCCACCGACAGTGAAGAAACCAGATTAAACTCCTGGTATACCACAGTAATTCCCAGTTCCTTTGACAGTGCCGGCGTCATGGCTTCGTATTCTTTTCCTTCATATACAATGCTTCCGCCATCCGGACAAATAGCTCCGGAAATCAGTTTCATCATCGTCGATTTTCCCGCGCCGTTCTCGCCTGCCACAGCCAAAACTTCTCCCTTTCGGATCTTGACATTGATGTCGTCCAATGCCACGACGCCCGGATACGTCTTCGTAATATGCTTCAGCTCCAATATCACTGGCCGTTCCAAAAGCTTCTCCTCCTTTTTCGATAGATTCAGATAGAAAATGCCAGGCCGCACAGCACAGCCGACAGCCTGGCACATTTACTTTTCATAACCGCTTTGCCTTATACAGCACCGTCCGGACGCTGGAAAGACTTAACGATACTCCTTAACGATACTCCTCCACATTATCTGCATTTACAGACTCAACCGGCCACAGCTCTACTTCTTCACCAATGGGCTGATCCTGGCAGGCCAGAATTGCGTCGCCCAGCATCTCAAATCCCAGTTTGTCAAATCCCATGGATGTTGTTCCGCGGTAGCAGCCGCCCTCTGCAATGGCGTCCAATTCCTCCGGAGCACCGTCCGTAGCAAAGATTGCATGATTTTCATCATCAATACCAGCCGCCTGGAAAGCCTGATAAGCGCCCAGGGCCGCAGAGCCGTTAAAGGAAACAATGCCATCCAGATCCGGTTCCGCCTGAAGGAAGTTTTCTGCTCCGCTCACGCCCATAGAAATCGTATAGTCCTCAGAGCTGATTACAATCTCAGCGTCCGGAGCCGTATCTGCAAGGCCTGCGCGGATACCTTCTTCACGCTTAATCAATTCCGCCATCTTGGTATAAGTAAACAGACCCAGCTTCGCCTCGCCGCCCAGTTTTTCGTTGATCCATTCACCCGCCATAACGCCTGTATTGTATCCGGCGTTATAATTATCTGCGATATAGGATTTTACCGCCGACTCGGAAACCTGGTCGAACGCCAGCACCTTTACACCCTGCTCGGTAGCTGCTTTAATTGCGTCTTCCTCTGCCTCTGCGTTTGCGATATGAACAATAATCGCATTGCATCCGGCATTTACAAGACTTTCAATGGCTTCCACCTGCTCCGGAGCCTCCATAGCTGCCACAAACATAAATTCATTGCCCCAGACTTTGGACTGTTCCTCCATATCATTTTTCATATTTGCATAAATTGAATTTTCCACGTTTGCAAGGATGCAGCCGATCACTAGGCCGGAACCATCCAGCTCTGTTTCCGCCGTCGGAGTCACATATCCGCCTTCTTCTGCAAATACACTGCCGCACAAAAGGCTTGCCGCCATAACTGCACTTGTCAAGATACCTGCCACTCTTTTCTTCATTTGAATTTCCTCCTTTGAATATAGTTTTTGCCTTAGCTTTTTATGTTTTCCGGGCACCCTCCGCCCGGACTACATCATTAATAAATAGTGAAGCCGCCGTCCACCACCAGGTCTTCGCCGGTAATCATATTGGCCTCGTCGCAGGAGAGAAACAGCACTGCCGCTGCAATCTCGTCTGTTTCCGCAAAGCGGTGCGCAGGGATTTTCTCTATCATGTCTGTCTTTACTTTTCCCTGCCATGCCTTCTCGCCCATATATGTATTTACCACAGTAGGCGCTACGCCGTTGACGTTGATGCCGTACTCCGCCCATTCCAGCGCGCAGACCTTGATCATTCCCACCAGAGCCGCCTTACTCATGGTATAACCCACATGCTTATTGATGGCGATAAAATCTGCCTGGGATGTAATGCAGACAATTTTGCCTCCCTTTCCCTGTTTTATCATCTGGTTCGCCACCGCCTGGCACACCCGGAAGACTCCCACCGCATTGATGGCGATATGCTTCTCAATATTTGAGATTTCGATATCCGTCGCCCGATAAAGATCTACAAATCCAGGCATGCAGGCCAGCACATTGATCTCACCAAATTTGTCTACTACTGCTTTTACCAGCCCATCCACGCTCTCCTGGCTTGTTACGTCACATTTCTTTCCATAGGTTTCTGTCCCAAAATCTTTTGCGATGGCCTCCGCCACCTCGGGGCAGGTGTCTTTGCAGTCCGCAATTACCACCTTCGCCCCTTTGCCCGCATACATTCTGGCCGTTGCCTCGCCGATGCCACCGGCGCCGCCGATTACCACCGCCACTTTACCCTGCAGATCAAAATCACCTTTTACCTTTCTGTACTCGATCATTCCTTTTTCCTCCTGTCAACATTTCAATTTACTTTATTTTCTTTTCTTGATTACTTTATGTTTATATTATATACAGTAAATATTCAGTTGTAAATTAGTAATTTTCCATAATATTTCGGCTCGTTTTTTGTGTATTTATGCTAATTCCAGTCGTTTTATCGTTTATTTTTTGTCAATTTATCTCTTTTTCCTTTCGATTTATTCAGTTTCTCTCATTCCGCCCCAAGGAAATTTTTACTAAACTTTTCCTGATTTTTCCATTCTATTTACCCCACATATATAACGAAAGCCATTTCTGTTCTTCTGTTTTGTTCCCGTCCGCCCATCGGCTCCGGCCAAATTATCGCTTAAAAAAATCTTACCTGGAACAAAGTGTACGCTTGTCGCACACTTTCGCGCCCGAGCGATGCTATTTACAGCTAACTTCTTCTCCGCGAGGTGCGCATTTTTTGTATCATGGAAACGCAGTTTCCTATGATACAAAAAATGCTGCCGCAGAATACGTTCTTTTTTCGTATCCTACGGCAGCATCCGCCGCCCTAATCATGTGAAATTGTAATATCAAATTTTAGGTTCTGCTTTTTACTCGGGGTTGCTGCCGGCCGGACGTCCCGCCGACCCCCGCACATACAGTTTTGTCTCCACACGCAGCTTTTTCGTGCGCAGCTTCTCCTTTGCCCGTTCCTCGTTTTTTACAATGCCAACCAGCATATCAATTGCTTCCGCCGCAAAAGAATATCTGGACACATTAACCGACGTCAGCGGCGGTTCCGTGACCGAGCAGGTAGGCCGATCATTATATCCAACGATCGATATATCCTCCGGTATCCTATATCCCTGCTCCTGAAGCGCTTTCATCACCCCCACTGCAATCGTATCGTCGTCTGTGACAAATGCCGTCGGCAATTTTGCCTTTTTCTGCAGGATCTGGCGGAAATCCTGATGACTCCCCTCCTCAAAATAGCAAACCTGAAAAATGTATTCCGGCTTCAGCTCCAATCCGAAGCTCTGAAGCGCCTCCCGGTATCCCTTCTCCCGTTCATCAAAGCTGCTGATCCTGCTGATGCTTTTCAGATACCCGATTTCCCTATGCCCCAGGCGAACCAGGTATTCCACTGCCTGATAGGTACCCATCTGATTATTTATGGAAACTGCATTGACCGGCAGGCTCATAAAATCGTTGTCCAGAACAATATAGGGGCGCTGAAACTCCCGGAAACATTCTATATCCTCCGCATGCATCTCCGTGGCAAAAATCACCGCGCCTTTTACATCCATGCTGTTTAAATACTTTATCTGTTCATTCAACGGCAAACGCAAATCAATCGTGGTAAACAACATATTATACCCATGCATCCTGGCGCGCTGCTCCAGATTTTCCATCAAAAGCAGAAAAAACGGATGAAGATCCAGGATCTGTCCATGTCTTTTAAATACAACAAAACAGAGATTACTATTCTGCTCCTTCACATTTTCTTTTTTCAAAAGATGCCCATATCCCATCCGCTCCAGTTCCGCAGAAATTCTTTCCCTGGTTTCGTCCGAAACCCCGGGCTTATGGTTGACAATCAGGGAAAATGCAGTAGGCGACACGCCGAAATGTCTGGCCAATTCCTTATTTGTCATAGATTCCTCCTTCCCTCCAAATGGAATATCACAGTGATTTTATTATAAATTATCCGTTCTTATCTTGTCAACTAAATTTAGTAAACTAATTTACTCAAATTTATAAATCTTTAGTTTCTGGGCAGAAAAGCGGCGCCTGCACTTTTCCTGCAGGCGCCGCTATCCGGCTCTCTGTTCGTCTTTTCAAGTTCCGGCTATTGGTTTTCAGCCCTTCAGTCCTCTGGCCTGCCGGTCCATATCCTCCACCACAATATCATAAATTTCTCCCAGGGTAGAGCAATATTCCAGCACCTTCCAGGGCTCGTTGGTATGATAGTGAATCTTAATCAGATCCTCATCTCCCACCGCCAGAAGGCAGTCTCCCTGAAAATTCTCCTCAAAATATTCGCTGATCGCGTCCTCATCCAGATTCTCTCCCTCAATCAGAAGCTGTGTGTCATAACGATATTCCAGCATGCTATTCTTCCTCCCACTTTATAATCTGGCCCGTCAGGGCGTCAATTTCAAATTCATATTCGCCTTTGGCAAATCCCATGTTGATCTCGCCCTCGTACACAAGCCCGCTTCTTTCCTTTTCCAGCTTCATGCGCACATCCTTCTCCTGCACTTCCGGTACTTTCTCCTGCAGAATTTTCAATATCTCCGCCTCGGTCAGTGCGCTGCTTTTCTCACTGGAATCCACAAAATCATCGTCAATCTCCATATCACGGCTGCGGATCTCACCTGTGGAGGCATTAATTTCATACTCATATTCTTTATTTTCCACATAGAAGTCCACATTATATTCTTCCACGCCGTCGTCAATCTCTTTTTTCACCCGAAGATTTGTAATCTCCGCTTCCGTCACACCGGCGTCCTTCAAAGCGGTCTCCACCGCCTGCTCCTCCGTCACCTGCTTCGCAGTCTGCGTCTTCGTCGCCGCCTCTGTGGTCTGCACCTTGGCTGCCTCTGTCGCCTGCGTTTTCGCTGCCTCTGTGGTCTGTACTTCCGTCACTGTC
>JAUNFZ010000049.1 GCA_030524785.1 Eubacteriales bacterium | reverse complement strand
ACACGGCAGGAGGAAACATCGCAGGAGGAAACACAGCCGCGGGAGACACAAAGCGTCAGTCTGGCAGTTGTACAGAGCAATACGAAAAAGCTGCAGCAGTTTAAGGAGCTGGTGGAGGATATTGTTGAAAAGGTTGTCAGGGAGAATAACGAGGAACTTCAGCGAAGAATAGAGAACTCTATTTCCAGAGAGACAGAATATCTTCTGCATATGCAGGAGCAGAGAGAGGAAGAACGCTTCCGCAGGCTGGACGAAGCCATACGGGCTCATCAGAGAAGCAGCAGGGAAGTGGCGGCAGCCCGAGAGAGAAGATTTCTGTGGAAATGGATAAAATAGTAACGGATAGTTATCAAAAACGTTCATAATGACTCAAAAGTGATTGACATAAATCACAAATACTTATAATATAAGATTCAGACGCCAGGGGTATGCCCGGGCGCATGAGCATGGGAAGTGCGGGCAAGGCCGGCGATTTAATGAAGAAAAAAGGAGTCAGCATGAACAAAAAGGCAGTGATATTCGACATGGACGGGGTCCTGATTGACAGTGAACCGGTGTATCTTCAGATATTTAAGCAATTTCTTGAAGAAAATGGCTGCAGGGTAAGAGAGGATATTATGAGAGCGATTGCGGGAGCAAGCGCAAAGCAGACCTGGGCTTATATGGCGCAGATGTGGAAAGAGCCTATTGAGCCGGAGGAACTGCACCGGGAATTTCGCCGTCAGTATGCGGCGTTTCAGATTCCATACAGGGAAGTGATGTTTGACGGAGTAAAAGAGCTGCTGAAGCTTTTGAAGGACAGCGGGGTGGTAATTGCGCTGGCATCGTCATCGTCGGAAAGGGCAATAAAAAGAATGTTGAGCGAGACAGGGACTGAACCGTATTTTTCTGTGGTCGTCAGCGGAGAATTGTTTAAGGAAAGCAAGCCAAACCCGGAGATCTATTTATATACGCTGGCTCAGCTGAAGCTTCCGGCGGCGGACTGTCTTGTTGTGGAAGATTCTACCTATGGCATACAGGCGGCAAAAGCGGCGGGCATCACAGTGGCTGCGGTAAAGGACGACAGATTTTCCTATGATCAGAGCGGAGCCGATTACATTATAGAGCGGACGGCTGATCTGGCGCAGGTGCTGGATATTCTGTAAGCATTGGACATGATAAAGGGAGCCATCCGTTGGCTCCCTTTATCGTGTCATATGACACAAAGGATGCGCATCTTTTGCTTCTGCGAATATCACAGACAGCAGTTATGCTGCTGCATGTTCTCTACACAAGCACAAGCTTCTTTTCAATCTGCTGAAACTTTTCCACTGTCGATGCTTCCAGCTCCCGGCCGCAGATGATGGTGGATATTCTGTCTATCATCCCTACGGCAAACAGCGCCTGGGATGAAAATTTTGAGTGGTCGCAGAGAAGATACACTTCTTTGGCGTTTGTCATACCGATATCTTTCAGGCTGACGTCATCCATGGTGTAGCTCATAATGCCCCGTTCTGCGTCAATGGCATCCACGGACAGAAAGATTTTATCCACCGTAATATTTTTGAGCATGGTCTCTGCAAAATAGCCGTAGGTGGAGCAGAAATCTTTACGTACGATACCGCCTATAGAGATCAGGTCGTTGGAGGTGCTGGTATTGATTTCGGCGGCAATGCGGATATCGTTTGTTACCACGGTCAGGTCGTGGAAGATGCCGAGAAGCTTTGCCAGCTCCAGCGTTGTAGTGCCGGAATCCAGAATGATTCGGTCGCCGGGAGAAATGTGCTTTACTGCTTCGGCAGCGATCCGCTTCTTTTCGTCTGCATTAATCAGGGATTTTGCAGTGAAGGAGGGTTCATAAGGGGAAGACGATGCGATTGATTTCGCGCCGCCCCGCACTTTTTCGATCAAACGGTCCTGGGCCATATCGTTGATATCGCGGCGGACAGTGGCAATAGAACTGTTGACGCCCTCCACCAGCTCCTCGATAGTCGCAATTCCTTTTTCGTTGATCAGATTAATAAGTTTTTGTTGGCGTTCTGCACGTAACATGATTCTCTCCTGTTTCTTTTATAATTCAATTTACCGGACTTAGGACTGCCTTTGTGAGGCGCCTGCAGGCCGGTTTACTGCTCGTGATAAAATACCTCCAGGCTGTGAACAGCTTTCTGGTAGAGCTGATATTTTTCCCTGTATATCTGCACGCGTTCGGGATCGGGAGTATACGTCCGCGCTATGCGGCACATTTTTTCTGTGGCTTCCTCATAATCAGAGTAAACTCCGCAGGCGATTGAGGCGCAGATGGCGGATCCAAGAGCTCCCAGTTCCTGGCAGTCCATAACCTCAATGGGAGTATTCAGGATATCTGCCAGCATCTGACACCAGACCGGAGAACGGGAAGCGCCGCCGGAAAAGCGCGCCAGGGTGGGAAAGGCATTGCCGTACAGGGTTTGGATATGCGAAAGCAGCGAAAACAGGATTCCCTCATAGACAGCCATTAAAACATGATCCCTTGTATGGCTGCCGGACAGGTTAAAGAAAGAAGCCCGTGCGCAGGCAACAGAATTTGACCCATATAAATAGGGAAGAAAAATCAAATTGCTGTCCGAGGGATGCATATTAGCCACGATAGTGTTGCAATGCTCATATATATCTTCCCCAACCGGCAGCAAATCCCGGAAAAATTGATCTACAAACCAGTCGAGATTGCTTACGGAAGTAGGGCTGGATTCTTCGCAGAAATAGCCGCTGTCAAGAAAAGAAAACATATTGTTATTTTTGCCCCTACACTCTGCCAGATTTTGTACGAGGTGTCCGCTTATACTCCAGGTGCCCGCAACCAGAGAAAGAATATCTTCCGTAAGTATTCCGCTTGCCAGAGTGCAGGCCGCCACATCATAAAGACCGGCTGCAACGGGAGTTCCTGCTTTCAGGCCGGTTGCCAGAGCCGCTTTTTCGGTGATATGGCCGGCAGTCTGATAAGGGCGGAACAGTTGAGGGGGCATCATAAAAAAACAGTCTTTTATACCTAAAATGTCAAAGATTTCAGGATCAAAACACTGCGTATGGATATTGAAAAGATTTGTATTGGAGGCATCGGTTTTTTCTGTGCCCCAGACGCCTGTCAGCCGGTAACGAATATAGTCTTTGATAACTGCAACATGGGCTGTTTTTTGCAGAACCTCAGGATGATTTTTGACAAACCATGGAAGCAGCATACCGGGCTGGCCGGACCAGAGCCGTTGATATGTGCGCTCATAGACTGCGTTATCCGTGCCGTCGGCTTGAAATTTCAAAAGAAGGTCGTCCGCCCGTGAATCTGTCGATACGATGACGGGATATACGGGAGAGCCGCTGCCATCCAGCAAAATCATGCCCCCTCCGTAACCGCACATAGAGACGGCGCAGATCTGGGAGGCGGTAAGCCCTGATTTCTGAAGCGCTTCGCGGATTACCTGGCAATTGGCAAGCCAGACGGCTTCTGCGTCCCGTTCGGTATATCCTTCGTGGGGTTTTTGCATTGGTACCCTCGCGGATGCGCTGGATATTTTTGAACCATTCTGATTGAAAATTACGCATTTAATTGTGGAACCGCCATTATCAAGTCCACAAAAATAAAAATTACTCATTTTAACGCTCCCTGAAATGGTTCCTTCATTGCCATTATATCCCAACGGATATGCATTTGCAATAGGAAAAGTGTGGTGAAAAGCGGGCTGCGGCTGAATGAAACAGGGAAATTACAGGAATAGGAAACCCTGAAAACATTCGGCAGCAGCCCGCCTGCAAGTTGACTGAAACTGATATTATAAATTGCTGCGGTATTCTTTTACGATATCCATAAATTCCTTTACACGGTTTACGTCAACGGCGTTTTCAAAAATACCGTCATATTTGAAAGTCGTTGCGCATACAGCGCCGTCAGAGTGAGACAGCTGACGCACAATGTTGTCCTTGTTGCAGCCGGTATTGCACAGAATAGGTGTGTGCTTTACTGCGCCCTTTACGCGGGAGAGCACCTGAGTGTCAGTCTCGGTTCCGGCGGTAAGACCGGAAACACAGATTGCGTCGGGATGGTTGTTAAATTCCGTAGACCGCGCAATTTCCTCGATGGGTCTGTCCGCAAGGTATTTGGCGGCTTCCGGTACGATGTTGTAAAGAAGCTTGATGTCTTTGCCGCCGATTGCCATCTGATGGCGCACTGTCTTTCCTACGTTGGTGTTCCAGAGGCCAAAGTCGGAAGCGTAAACGCCGCTGATGATTTCACGGATAAATTTTCCGCCTACGGATACGCACAGATCGAGGGAAGCAATAGGATCCCACAGACAGTTTACACCGTAGGGAATAGTGATTTCTGATTTCAGGGAACCGATCACATATCCCATAGAAGCGATGGTAATGGGTTCTACCTGGGTAAGATAAGGAAGGCTGAATTCGTTGGAAAACATAACGCCGTCAACGCCGCCGTCCTGCAGAGCGTGCAGGTCCTTGCGGGCACATTCCACGACGTATTCAATGCCTTTTTCCTGATCAAAATGGGGGTCTCCGGGCAGAGGCTGCAGGTGACACATTGCAATAATCGGTTTCGGTGTTCCAAAAAGTTCTTCCATCCAGTTCATAGTTCATACTCCTTTCAAAATTAAAAAGTGTTTGTAGGTAATGACAACTCTTTTGAATCAAATAATATCATATTCAATCAAAAAAATCAATATATAAAATGAAAATAAATCATAATAAAACAATAATGGACAAAAAATTGGAAAAAATGGAATAAAAATGTTGCAAAATCAATAAATGCGTGATAGTATAATAAACAAAAAGATTGGAAGCAATCATAAGTTGATAAAAATCGCGAAAAAATCAAGATAATTACGGGAAAAAGTGATTATAATCGAAAAGAGGTGAGCAGATTTGCAAAGAAAGATAAGAATTTTGCCATCGCTGGCATCTGCAAATCAAATGTGTCTGGGAGAACAGATACAGGAGCTTGGCGAATACCCTTTTCTTCATATGGATGTAGAGGATGGAAATTTTGTGCCGAATATTACATTTGGAATAAAGACCATCCGTGAGGCAGCCAAATACAGCGGCAAGGAGCTGGATATTCATTTGATGGTATCCAACCCTCTGAATTATATAGATGATCTGCTGGACATAGGTGCAAAAGCCATTGCCTTTCACCTGGAATCCGTAAGCTATCCGGCGGTATGCCTGCAGCGTATCCGGCAGGGCGGAGCAAAGGCCGGGCTGGCATTTAATTTCATGGCGCAGCCAAAGGCCATACTTCCATATATAGAAGATGTAGATTATGTGCTGATTATGACGTCGGAGCCGGACGGACGGGGACAGGAGTTCAGGCCGGGACTTTTAAAAAAGATTGAGGAGGCCCGCAGCATACTTCCCGACCGGATTTCTATTATGGCGGACGGCGGCGTGTCGGAAGAAACGATGGAGGAAGTAGCGCGCAGAGGCGCGGATACGTTGGTGATGGGGCGGGCCATCTGGCAGGCGCCCAACGCGGGAAAACAGGTGGAGCGGCTGCTGAAAAAACTGAATGGCGGCTGAGAAAGCGAGAGGAAAAGGATTAGAACATGAAAAAAGATATGCCGGTGTTTGGAATATATGAAAAAGCTCTTAAACCGCAGTCCTTTGGGGCAATGTTTGCAGATGCGAAATCTGCCGGCTACGACACTTTTGAACTGAGCATTGACTGTACGGATGAGCGGCTTGCAAGGCTAAACTGGGGGAAAAAAGAGATTCAGGAGGTTCGGGACGCGGCGCTGGAGCACGAGATTGATATTTTAACCATGTGCCTGAGCGGACATAAACGTTATCCCCTTGGAAGTCCCGATCCGCAGGTGGTAAAAACCGGCATGGAGATGATGGAGAAAGCGATTGATCTGGCAGGCGGACTTGGGATTCGGGTAATA
Source organism: Eubacteriales bacterium (assembly GCA_030524785.1). GTDB lineage: Bacteria > Bacillota > Clostridia > Lachnospirales > Lachnospiraceae > Marvinbryantia. Next base: position 17,784 of record JAUNFZ010000049.1, on the reverse strand, counting down.
CAGTTATCAGGATTTGATGTGTATGACGAAAAAGATAGAACGCCGCAGACAAGAGAACGGTATGTAGAAAATATCCGGCGCGCCGTAAAAATGGCGGAGCAAAGCTGTGTAACGCTGGCAATCGAACCGGTGGAAGGAAATCTTCTGACGGTAAAAGATACCATGGAGGTTGTCAGGGCAATTCCATCGCCGTTTCTGCAGGTGTATCCGGATGTGGCGAATATTTTGTCGCTGGGTATCGATCCGATTGAGGATCTCACCTATGGAAAAGGCCATATCGCCGCCGTACATATGAGGGATTCCCTTCCATATATATATGATGCGACGCTGCTTTTCGGCACGGGAAATCTTGATTTTGCAAAAGTGTTTGAAAAGCTGGATGAAATGGAATACGGCGGGCCTTTCATTGTAGAAATGTGGAATACAGAACGGTTGGACTACCAGAAGTATATCCGCCAGGCAAGAGAGTATATGGAAGAACAGATCAAAAAGGTGCGAAGCAGGGCGTGCGGGAGCAAAGAGGCGCAGAGATAAAGAGGCGCAGAAGTTAAGAAGCGCAAAGACAAAGAAGCGTGGCAATAAAGAGGCGCAGGAAGCCGGAAAGGTGGCGAAGGATAATGTTTGAAAAAGAAAAAAAGCAGGTGCTTGATACAGCGCTGGAGATAAAGAGATGCCGTCTGGTATCTCTTTCAGGAGGAAATGTCAGCATGAGAGTGGGGGAAGACCGATATCTTGTGACGCCCTCGGGGATGATTTATGAGGATATGGAGCCTTCGGATGTGTGCCTGATCGACGGGGCGTGCCGGGTGGTGGAGGGAATCCGGAAGCCGTCTTCCGATGCGTCGGCTCTGGTGTATATGTTTGAACATATGCCAAAAGCCAATGCGATTATCCATACCCATCAGCCCTGGGCGACAGCGGCAGGGTTTGCGGCGGATGAAATTCCGGACTTTCTGGTAACCGTCATGGACGCCTGCAAAAATCCTGTGAAAGTGGCGCCCTTTACGCCCTCGTCCGCTATCGGCATGGGGATTTTGGCGACAGAATATGCAGGGGATTCTCTGGCGGTTATTCTGAAGCATCACGGAGTAGTCACCTGGGGAGCTGATATACAGGAAGCGCTGTTTGCGGCAGTCTATCTGGAAGAAGCAGCGCAGACTTTTGTTCTGGCAAAAGCGATGGGAGCAGAGATTCCGGCGCTTGACCCGGAGCTGATTGCAAAGGAGAAAGCAGGCTGGGAGACGTACGGACAATAGTCGGGGAGACGCGTATGGAAAAATACAGCATTGGAATTGATTTTGGAACAGCAGAAGTTCGGGCGATGCTGGCAGACGGCAGAGGAAACTGTGTCCGGCAGGCCAGCAGCACTTACCCCCATGGAGTTATGACAGAATATCTGCACGACGGGACAAGGCTGCCGGAAGGGTTTGCACTGCAGCATCCGGCGGATTATGTGGAATGTCTGTGCGCTGTGCTAAGGGAGATTTCCGCGGGGGAGCCGGATAAGATGCAGGCGGTGGCAGGCATCGGCATTGATTTTACACAGTGTACGATGATGCCGGTGGACGCACAGGGAGAACCCTTATGCTTTCAGGAAAATTTCTGTCATGAGCCTTACGCCTATGCGAAGCTTTGGAAGCATCACGGCGCCGAAGCCCAGGCGGAAAAAATGACTCTGGCGGCCCGGGAGAGAAAAGAAAAATTTTTGCCTTTTTATGGAGGCAAAATATACGCGGAGTCAATGTTTCCCAAAATTCTTGAAACATATGAAAAGGCTTTGGAAGTTTACAGGGCCGCAGACCAGTTCACAGAACTGGCAGACTGGATTCCGCGCTGGCTGACGGGCACAAAACGGCGAAGCTTAAGCATTGCGGGATGCGCGGCGCTCTGGAACCCAGAAACGGGCTATCCCTCAGAGGAATATTTTGAGGCCGCTGCAAAGGGCTTTGGAAAAGTGGCAAAGGAAAAGATGACGGAGGATCTGGTGCCCGTGGGAGAGCCGGTGGGATATTTAACGGCAGACAAAGCCCGGCTTCTGGGACTGCCGGAAGGCATACCGGTGGCGGCGGGACTTGGAGACTGCCAGGCGGCGTTTGTGGGTTCGGGCATCAGCCAGGAACACATACTTCTCTCGGTAATGGGAACCTCAAGCTGCGACATGCTGGTGCATGAAAAAGGCGTAGGCGTGCCGGGAATGTACGGCGTTTCCTTTGGAAGCATATTGCCGGATAAATATGGATATGAGGCTGGGCAGGCCACGATGGGAGACCTTTTGGGGTGGTTCACAAAGACCTGCGTGCCAGGAGAATATACAGAGGAAGCCAGGAGGCGCGGTATTAGTATTTTTGATTATCTGAATACGCTGGCAGAAGAATACGAACCCGGAGAGACAGGGCTTCTGGCGCTGGACTGGTGGAGCGGGAACCGCTCGGTTCTTTTAGATACAGACCTTTCGGGAATGATTCTTGGAATGAACATGGACACGAAGTGCTGGGAAATTTACCGTGCGCTCGCAGAGTCTCTGGCCTTTGGAAAGAGAATGATTGTGGAGCAGTTTGAAGCTTTCGGGATTCACATTGAAAAATTGTATGTGACGGGAGGCGTGGCAAATAAAAATCCGTTTCTGATGCAGATGTTTTCGGATGTACTTGGGATGCCCGTGGGCGTTTCGGAAGCGGAGAATGGAAGCTGCCTTGGAAGCGCAATCTATGGCATGGCCGCAGGAAAGGGATACGAAAGCCTTGAACAGGCGGCAAAAGCCATGGGCAGAGGCGTGGAGAAAATGTATCTTCCCAGGGAAGAAAAAAAGGCGGCGTACGACACACTATACAGAGAATACAGTACCCTGTATCAGTACTTTGGCCGGGAAAATAAGGTGATGAAAACACTGAAGGCCCTGGCGGGAAGGGGGAAATAGGAGTGAAGTTTGGATGTTTTTCACTGGATTTCAGGCGCTTTTCACTGGATACGGCTTTTCGCATGGCCGCAAGATACGGCTTTGACGGAATTGAGATCTGGGGCGGAAGACCCCATGGGTATCCTTACGACATGGACGGAAACGAAGTGCGTCATGTGCTCGACCTGAAAAAAACGTATGGCCTGGAGGTTCCCATGTACACGCCGAACGCGCTGGGGATGCCCTACAGCCTGTGTTCCTTGGATGGCAGGGAACAAAGGGACGCCCTGCATTATTTCCGGACGGCGATTGACGCCTGTGAGGCCATGGAGGTTCCGCGAATGTTGCTGGTGGCGGACCATCCGGGATACGAGGTTCCCAGAAAAGCGGCATGGAACAGATTTATTGAAAATATGAAAGAGCTGGGCGGATACGCCAAGGAACACTCTGTAAAACTGGTGATCGAGGCGCTGACGCCTATGGAAAGCCCCGTGATTACCACAGCGGACGACTGCCGGGAGGCGATTGACGCTATCGGGCTTTCAAATATAGAGGCGATGATGGATGTGGTTCCACCGGTGATTGCATACGAACCCCTGAGCGCTTATTTCGAAAAGCTTGAGGAGCGTATGAATTATATTCATCTGTGCAGCAATGACAGAAAGACGGACGCGCATCTGCGGCTGGATACCGGAGAACTTCCGGTGCGGGACATGGTGAGGGTGTTTAAGGAACACGGATTCGAAGGATATGTGACGGTGGAACTGTATTCGGAATGTTACAGCGATCCCGAGGTGCTGCTGGCAAATTCTTCGAGAATTTTAAAAGAGATACGCGAAGAATTGAATCTTTAACAAAGGAGGTACATCATGAGCGAATACGTGCTGGAATTAAGGGATATCACGAAGCGCTTTCCGGGCGTCGTGGCCCTGAACAAGGTGCAGTTTAAACTCAAAAAAGGTGAAATACACGCGCTGATGGGAGAGAACGGTGCGGGAAAATCCACACTGATTAAGACGATTACCGGCGTGCATAAACCGGATGAGGGACAGATTTTTGTAAACGGCGAGGAAGTGTTTTTCCAGAATACGAATGATTCTGCAGCGAAAAGTATAGCGGCGATTTATCAGCACAGTACCACCTATCTTCACCTGAGCGTGACGGAAAATATTTTTATCGGGCATGAAATCCGAAATAAAATGGGGCTTCTCGACTGGAAAGAGATGCACCGGATTGCCAGGGAACTGCTGCAGAGCCTGGGATCAAATATTAATCCCAGGACGCTGATGGGAAACCTGAGCGTAGCGGAGCAGCAGGTTGTAGAAATTTCCAAGGCGGTTTCCGCCAATGCCCAGATTGTGATTATGGACGAACCGACTGCCGCCCTTTCAAAACGTGAGTGCGAGGAGCTTTACCGGATTACGGAGCAGTTAAAAAAGGAAGGAAAATCTATCATTTTCATTTCCCACCGCCTGGAGGATATGTACCGTCTGGCGGACACCGTTACGGTATTTCGCGATGCAACATACATAGGGACCTGGGATATCAAAGAGGTTACGAACGAGATCCTGGTACAGGCGATGGTCGGCAGAGAGATCAAAGAGCTTTATCCCAAAACGAAGGTAAAACTTGGGGAGACAGCGCTGGAGGTAAAGGGACTAAGCCGCATGGGATACTTCCGGGACGTTACGTTTTCTGTCCGCCGGGGAGAAATCCTGGGGCTTACCGGCCTTGTGGGAGCCGGACGCTCGGAAGTTTGTCAGGCCGTCTGCGGCATTACGCCTTATGACGCGGGAGAGGTATATCTGAATGGAAAGGCCGTTCATTTTACTCATCCGGCTCAGGCAATGAAGCATAAGCTTGGATATCTCCCGGAAGACCGCCAGATACAGGCGCTGCTTTTGCCCTGGGAAATTTATCGGAATGCAACGCTGGCGTCTCTGGAAAAATACAGCAGTCCAAAGGGAATTGACAAAAAACGCGAATGTGAGGACAGCGAAAAACTTGCGGCGCGTCTTTCCATCAAGGCAAAAAGCATTATGGAAAAGGCCGGCTCCCTTTCCGGCGGCAATCAGCAGAAAGTCGTGCTGGCAAAACTTTTAAATATGGATCTTGATGTGCTGATTCTGGACGAACCCACAAAGGGCGTGGACGTAGGCGCAAAATCTCAGATCTATGAGATTATGACAGAGCTGGCGGAAAAGGGTTATGCAATCGTTCTGATTTCTTCCGAGATGCCGGAGGTTCTGGCCATGAGCGACCGGATTGCGATTATGCACGAGGGCTCTCTTGTGAAAATTCTTGACAGAGAAGAAGCCACCCAGGAAAAGATGCTGGCTTATGCAATGAATTCCGCCGATGAAATGCTGAAAGGGGGAGAATAGGAATGAATACTGAAAAAGCAGGAAAACTGAGGCACATTCTTTCCAACCATTCGCAGGAAACGGCGCTGATTGCAATCATTCTGATTGTCGGCCTGCTGGTGCAGATAAGGACGGGCGGAAGCTTTCTGACAAGCTCGAACTTAAATGAGCTGATGCGCGAGACTTCCATGCTGATGATGGTATCTATTGGAATGATGATGGTGATTGTGAGCGGAGGCATTGACCTTTCCGTGGGTTCTGTGATGGGACTGGCAGGTATGATCGCCGCCCTGGTGCTCCGGGATCACAGAGAGACGCCGGTATTTGTGCTGTTTCTTGTGGCTGCGGGCGTCGGACTGATTTCCGGTGTGCTTACGGGATTTGTGGTGGCGAAGCTTCGTATCTTCCCCCTGATCGGAACGCTGGGCACCTGCGATATTCTCAGAGGCGTTATCTACCTGTTCAGTAAGGGTGAATGGGTAAGCCAGACCGATATGACAAATGAATTTCTGGCTATCTCCACCGGTTCCTTCCTGGGAATAAATTACATGGTGTGGTTTGCTATCGTCACCGTTATATTCGGTTATATTTTTATGGGGCATACCCGCTTTGGAAGACGAATCTATGCGGTGGGCAACAATGAAGAAAATGCAAAAATTTCCGGTATCAATACGGAGAAAACAAAATGGTTCGCCTATATCATCAGCGGCATTATTGCCGGCGTGGCAGGGCTTCTCTGGGTATGTAAATACGGCTGTGCTCAGGGAACTACGGCGAACGGTTTTGAGCTGAATGTGATTGCCGCTGTAGTTTTGGGCGGAGTAAGCATTACCGGAGGTTCGGGAAGTGTGATCGGCGTTGTACTGGGAGCGCTGCTGTTTGGAGTCCTGAGCAATATCCTGCCCCTGATACAGGTATCTCCCTTCTGGCAGAGGGCGATTCGGGGAGCCGTCATTCTTCTCTCTGTGGTAATCAACGCTCTTGTGAGCAGAAGGGCAGAGCGCAAAGCGCTGGAAAGGAGAGAGCAGAATGAAAGAAGCAAGTAAAAAAACGGCTTTCGGCAGACTGTTTGGACACTGGGAAACATTCCTTGTAATTATATTTCTGGCAGTAAATCTGTTCTTTATCATACAGACGCCCTTTTACCTGAACCAGAACAATCTGATGAACTCCATGATTAATTTCATGGATAAAGGGCTTATGGTGTACGGAATTATGATGGTGCTGATTTTAGGGGAGATCGACATCTCCATTGCATCCATCATTACGCTGTCGGGATGCGTGGCAGGCTGGGCCTGTGAGCAGGGCTGTCCTCTGGCGCTGTGCATTATCATTGCCCTGGCGGTCGGTGCGCTCTGCGGCGCCTTTAACGGGCTTTTGCTGGTGAAGTTTAAGGAACTCAATTCCACAATTGTTACGCTGGGATCTCAGATCCTGTTTCGGGGGCTGGCCTACATGCTGCTGGGAGACGAATCCTTAAAAACCTATGCGAAACAGCTGTCCGGGCTGGCCTGGGACAAGATCTTCGGCCTTCCGGTAATCTTGGTGGCATTTATCGTTTTATCGGTAATTTTTTACTACGTAATACATAGGACATGCTTTGGCAGGAGGCTTTACGCCATAGGCACAAACAAAACGGCGAGCTATTTTTCCGGTATTTATACCGACCGCATTAAGCTTCTTGTATTTACCATCAGCGGTCTCTGCGCGGCCTTTGCGGGACTGTTCCTGGCGGCCAAGCTTGCCAGTGTCCGGGCCAGCATCGCCACAGGCTTCGAGATGGAAGTTATTGCCATGGCAATTCTGGGAGGCGCAAGTCCCTCCGGCGGAAAAGGCCGGGTAGGAGGCGTGATTCTCGGCGTATTTACAATAGGATTGATTCGCTACGGAACAGGCTTGATCAATGTGTCGGCGGAAACGCTGAAGATCATTATCGGATTGCTGCTGATTATCGTCTGCGCAGTCCCCAATCTCAAACAAGTGCTGGATGATGCGAAGGAAGCGAGGCGCAGAAACACCGGCTTGTTATAGGACGCAGGAGGCATTTTCATATGTCTTTTGACGGCCTGCCGCCGCACCAAAAGGCGCGGGGCAAAAAAATTATCAAAAAACAAAGGAGGAAACAAAAATGAAGAAACGCGTAACCACATTACTTGCTGCTTGTATGATCACGGCGTCGATGTTCAGCATGAATGTCGGAGCTGAGGATGCTACTGCCGACTACACGGCAGGAGCAGACGCTCCCACTTATGTGATGGTGTCCAAAACGCTGTCTGACCCGATTTTCATTGACATGTACGTTGGCTTCTCAGAGTTTTGTCAGGCAGAAGGCTTCAACTGTATGTACAGAGGAACAGACGAGCCTACGGCAGAGAAAGAGATCGAAGTAATCAGCCAGCTGATCGCCCAGGGCGTAGACGGCCTTGCAGTTATTGCAGCGGACTTTGACGCTCTTGAGCCGATTCTGACCCAGGCAATGGGACAGGGAATCGCAGTCATCACCTTTGACTCTGCGGCAAACCCGGATTCCCGCCAGCTTCACGTAGAGCAGGCGTCGATTGACGAGGTTGGACGTGCCCAGATGAATTCCGCACTGGAAATCTGCGGCGGCCCGGGCTCTGAAGGCGTTGTTGGTATTCTTTCGGCTCAGCCGGAGTCCCAGCTTCACGCTGACTGGTGCGCAGCTATGCTCAAAGAAGTAGAAGACAATCCTGAGGATTATGCAAACATCCAGGTACTTGACATTGCATACGGCGACGACCTTCCCGACAAGTCTACCACGGAGGCACAGGCGATGCTGCAGAATTATCCCGACATCGACGTTATCATCAGCCCGACTACCGTAGGTATTCTTTCCGCAGCAAAGGTGATCCAGGACCAGGGTTCCGACTGTAAGGTAACGGGCGTAGGTCTTCCCTCTGAGATGGCTCCGTATATTGAGAACGGTATCTGCTACGATTTCTATCTGTGGAATCCGTACGATCAGGGTTATCTTGCAGCGGCAGCTGTAAACTCTATCGCATCCGGCGAATCCACCGGTGCAGTGGGCGACACAGTAACGGCAGGCCGTCTGGGAACCTTTACCGTAGAGGAATATTATGACGGCGGTACACAGGTACTCCTTGGAGAGCCGATCCGCTTTACATCTGAAAACATTGATGAGTACAAAGACCTGTTCTAAGGAAGAATGATATCCTGAATGACAGAGAAACAAAGCCGGTTTTCTGCTGATTCAAGAACAGTACAAGAGCCGCCGCTTTGCGTGCCTGGGAAGGGCCTGCGAAGCGGCGGCTTTTCATCTGTGCGCCGATTGCATATGGATTTGATTTTCCGCACATATTTGTTTATAATAAAAAAGAAGCTGTTTCCAGCTCCTTTTAATCTCGCATCATAGGAAACTGCGTTTCCATGATACAAAGGATGCGCACCTCGCGGATAAGAAGTTAGCTGTAAACAGCACCGCTCGGGCGCGAAAGTGTGCGGCAAGCGCACGCTTTATTCCATTACTCAGCGGAGATAGCGCCTGTCGGGCACTCGCTCTCGCATGTACCGCAGTCCAGACAAACATCTGCGTCGATTACGTATTTGCCGTCGCCTTCGCTGATAGCTTCTGCCGGGCATGCGTCTGCGCATGTACCGCAGCTTACACATTCATCAGAAATAACATATGCCATGATAAGTATCCTCCTTGATTAATATTTTATGCCTACATTCTAATACATAAAAACCAAATATACAAGTGCAAAATTAAGGAAGGTGTGAAATCCATGCAAAATGAAATTACAGATTTTCTGCGCAGCCGAAAGAAAATGAACCTGCTGCTTGTATTTGCAAATGTCGCGGTGTTTCTGGCCATGGAACTGACCGGCGGAGATACCGCCAGCGTTTCCTATATGGCAGAGCACGGGGCGATGTACGTAGCCGCAGTTGTGGAAGAACATGAATACTATCGCCTGTTTACCTCTATGTTCCTGCATTTTGGCCTGGAGCATCTGCTTTACAATATGCTGCTCTTGCTGTTTGCAGGCGATATGCTGGAATCGAGGACAGGGGGCATCCGCTACCTCTTTATTTACCTGGCAGGGGGTGTGGCAGGCAATGTGCTGTCTTTGGCCGTCAGCCTGCACGAGGGCGGCAATGCGGTGTCCGCAGGCGCTTCCGGCGCTGTTTTTGCGGTGATCGGCGGTCTGGTCTGGCTGATTGCAAAAAACAGAGGCCGCCTGGAGGGCGTCAACGCCCGGGGCGTGTGCTTAATGGCCGTACTGTCCCTGGCGCAGGGATTTACGGAGACGGGCGTTGACAATTATGCGCATCTGGGCGGATTTATCGGCGGTTTTCTTGCGGCAGCCGTATCAGAAATTCTGTTTTGCCGCCGGGAGGAGAAGAACAGCTGATGGTTCCGCCGTGAGCCTCCACAATGCGGCGGCAGATGGCAAGACCAAGGCCCGTGCCGTCCTTTTTAAAAGAGACAAAGGGCTCAAAAATGTGTTCCATCTGGTGCGGCGGTATGCCCGGGCCGTCGTCGCACAGCGAAATGCAGAGCACATCCGCCTCTGCATAAACGCGAAGATGAATGGAAGGGCCCCTCTCGGGGGAGGCCTCCAGGGCGTTGCGGATCAGGTTGTCCATGACCTGGCGCAGCTTGTCCGCATCGGCATGGATGGTCGGCAGCGGCGTTTCTGTTTGGCATGTAAATGATGCAAGAGAATCCTTAAGAACCATCGGAAGCATTGCCTCCCGGTAAGCGGCGAACCACTCTGCGGGCTTTATGGGACGCAGGCAGAGCTTCAGGCCGTTTTGCCAGGCCGATAAATCATTTAAAAGTGTCTGTAAATGTTTCATTTCAAATTCAATAATATCCCAGTAGGGATAACCGCGGATCTCGGGGTGCTGCGAGGCGATCAGCTGCAGATAGCTGCCGATCAGGGTCACGGGATTGCGGATTTCATGGGAGATAGAGGATATCAGCATCTGACAATCCTCTGCTGTCTGCATAGGAAAAACCCCCTTTCATATTATTTATTGACAGAATTATGTAAAAATTTTATGATGTAAAAAAGACGTCCTAACTATTAATACGTGAAAGGAGACGGAAATATGACGGAGAATTGTATTTTTTGCAAAATTGCGGCGGGGGAAATACCGTCGGCGGTTTTGTACGAGGATGAGGAGTTCCGGGTAATACTTGACGTGGGACCTGCATCAAAGGGCCATATGCTGATATTGCCCAAAGCACATTATGCGGACATTATGGAGATGCCGGAGGAGCTCACCGCAAAAGCCTTTGTGCTGGCAAAGAAAATGGCTCGGAAGGCGGAGGAAGCCCTTGGGTGTGACGGAATCAATATCGTTCAGAACAACCATGAGGCTGCAGGGCAGACTGTGTTCCATTTCCATATTCATCTGATTCCAAGGTATAAGAAAGATAAAGTCGGCCTGGGGTGGAGAACCGGAACCCTGACGGACAGCGACCGGGAAGAACTGGTGCGCAAACTTGCTATTAAATAGGGAGAAAAAGAAATCTTTCCGGCAATATGCCAAGAAAACCGGATGAGGGAAGTTACGAAAGATGAAGCAAGAGACATTTGCAGAGATTTATGAGCGTTACGCAACGCTGATTATGAAATCTGTGGTGGCTCAGACGGGCAGTATAGAACTGGCGGAGGAGATCTGCCAGCAGACATTTCTTCTGTTTTACAAAAATATGGAGAACATAGAGCCGGAGTTTGCGAAAGCGTGGCTTTTGCACACGGCAAAGAATCTGGTCATCGATCACTGGAGAAAGGCCAGCACCAGAAAAGAAGTCCTTATGGACGGCGACGCCAGGGAGTTTGGCGAGATTGCCGACAGAGAAAACGTCGAAAAGAAATGCGAGGACAGATGGTTTATCTGTGCGCTGATGGAGGAGCTTCTGCGTGAAAACAGACTTTGGTATGACGCCATTGACTGCATATGCATCAGGGAGATGGATCACAAAGAAGCGGCGAAGCTGCTGGGGATATCACCCACAGTGCTTCGCGCAAGACTGTACAGAGCAAAGCGCTTTATACAAAAGAAGTACGAAAAGGAATACTTATAGAATCAGCGCTGAGCGGCTTTTACCGTTTCCTCAATCAGAGAGGTGATGGTGTCTACCGCGCTGCTTTGCCGGCTTTTTTCCATAGCCTTAATATAGTCGGCTCTGGAGTTGTAAAGCTTTTGGATGGTCTCCAGAAGCACCTGCGGCTGAAGGTCTTCTTCCAGAAGCACCTCGCAGAATCCCTGGCTTTTGAAAGATTCTGCATTCAGAATCTGGTCGCCCCGGCTGGCGTTGGAGCCCAGAGGGATGAGAAGCGCAGGTTTGCGCAGATCCAGAAGCTCGCAGATGGCATTGGCCCCCGCCCGGGAAACGACAATATCGGCCAGGGCAAACAGGTCGGCAAGCTGCTCCTTGATATACTCATACTGAACGTAACCCGGTGTGTTTTCTAAAGAAGGATCAAGCTTGTCTTTGCCGCACAGATGGATGACCTGAAAGTTTTTCAGAAGGTCGGGCAGAACGCCGCGGATGGCAGCGTTTACGTTGGCCGAGCCAAGGCTTCCGCCGATGACAAGCAGCGTCGGTTTGTTGGCGGTAAAACCGCAAAATTTGAGGGCTGCAATGCGATTGCCCATGTGAAGCTCCTGACGAATCGGAGAACCGGTCAGAACCGCTTTCTCCTTCGGAAGCAGCTTCAGGGTTTCCGGGAAATTGCAGCAGACCTTTGTGGCGCTGGGGATGGCAAGTTTATTTGCAAGGCCCGGCGTCATATCGGATTCGTGGATAATGACCGGAATATGACGGTGCTTTGCTGCCAGAACGACGGGTACTGCCACAAAGCCGCCCTTGGAGAACAGAATATCCGGCTTTAGTTTTTTCATCAGCCGGCGCGCCTCGCCGTATCCCTTGATCACGCGGAAGGGATCCGAGAAATTTTTTAAATCAAAATAACGTCTGAGCTTACCGGAGGAAATGCCGTAGTAAGGAATATGCATTTCCTCAATCAATTTTTTTTCAATCCCGTCGTAGGAGCCTATGTACTGAATGTCATAGCCAAGCTCCTTAAGACGGGGAATAAGTGCAATATTTGGTGTAACATGGCCGGCGGTTCCGCCGCCGGTAAGAACAATTCGTTTCATATAAGATCCTCCAAAAGATATCAGTAATTCTATCTTATACTCTTGAGGAGAAAAGTCAAGAAGGGACTTTGACGTGAATATGAAAAACAGTAGTAAGAGGACGGAACAGTTTATCAGACAGAGGATGATGGAGGATGCAGACGCCTACGAAAAACAGCTGAACGCGGATGCGTCTTTGGAATATGTAAAGGCAACCCCGCAGATGAAGCGGGAAATCATGGAGAAAGTTGCGGTAAGGGATACTTCCCTTGCCGCCCTCTCCGAAGAAGACCGCCAGGCGCTGGAGATGGGCAGGCGCGTCCTTTCCCGCAGAAAGCGCACCAGGGCCGTCTGTCTGGCAGGCCTTGCGGCGGTGGTTCTGCTGGCCGGCACCTTTGGCATCAGCATGACCAGCGAAGCCAACCGGCTGCGGCTTCTGAACGCCTGGTATGCGCTGACAGGGCAGGAGGTTATTCTGAGTGTGAACAATGGAGATGACATAGCGAAATCCAGCGCTCTTATTCAGCAGGCCAGAGCGGAGATCGAGGAGAAGACCGGGATTCGGGTGATGCAGTTTATGTACCTGCCCCAGGGGATGGAGTTTGAAAGCTATACGGTGGAGGAAGCGTCCGGCGAGGCAAAATTGTTTTATACTTATAAGGATACACTGCTTTGCGCGGAGGCAAAAAAGTCCAGCGACATAGCGGTCCAGGGTACGATGCTGGACGGAAAAGAACTGGACAGCTTTTTGGTGGATACCGCTTATGGGGAAGTACTTGTAAGAAAAATTGAAATGCCGGGGGACGAATGGGAGTATATGGCGGATTTTACGTATAATGAGTGTCGCTATATGCTGTATGGTGTTCTTTCCGAGAATGAATTTGTAGAAATAATCGAAAATATGATTTTTTAAAAAATTTGCGTCACATTTGCTCCCGCCGTTCGTATGTATAAATGTAATGTAAAATACGAAAGAGAAAGGAGTAAAGTATGAAAAAGAAAAAAATGATATGGTCTGCGGTACTTGGGTTGCTGCTTGGCCTGTGCCTGAGTCTTTCGGCTATGGCTCAGGAGACCAGCGCTACGGGAACGGTGATTCTGCAAAGGCCAAGCCTGGAGGGAGAGACGCTAAGTCCCATATCGCCCTACGGGACTTATCTGTCCCATGGATCCTGCAGCCTTACAAAGGCGGGACCGGGACTTGTGTACATCAGCGGTTCCACGTCCTGCCACCGGGTGGTTCAGACGGCCACGGTAGCCGTATATCTGGAGCAGCTGGACGGTACCTGGTGGACGTATGACTCGGCTTCGAGCACCGGGTACAGCACCTACGAGGTGAGCGTCGGAAGGTATGTGTCGGTGCCCACGGGATACTACTACCGGGTAGAGGGCGCCCATACGGTGACCAGCACCAGCGGCGTCTATGAGTCTGGTACCAGCATTAGCGACGGCATTTATATTTAGGCGCCGGCCCGAGGAAAAAAGAGGCGTTTTAGGGCGTAACAGGAAATGACTATTAAGGAAACGGCTTTTGAGGCTTTTGCGCTGCCCGGGGGAAAACGGATGACTGTCCACACGTTACATTACCTTTCATCCGGCGGGCAAAGGAGAGGCCTGCAAAAGTCAGATGTTAGAAAAAAAGAAAAGGCCGCCGCTGTCTGCGGGGAAAAGAAGCGGGCGGCGGTAATATGCAATAAGGGGGAGCAAATGTGAACGCGAAATATTATAGATTTTTATATCAATCGGCACAAAGAGGCATGTGCTTTAGCGCATGTCTTGCCAAAGAAGCAGGGGAACCGCAGTTTTATGCCATGTATCTTGGCGCATCGGCGCAGACGGAGGACGCGGCCAGCGAAAGAAAAGAAGGCCCGGCAGGGCGGACGCGGATGGAGGAACATCCGGGTGCGCGGCTTCAGATACTGGTGCTGGGCGATCTTTTGGAGGACACGCTTGCGCGGGCGGAGCGCATCATTCAAACGACCGGAGCAGATACGGTATATATGCCCCGGTCAGAGAACAGGAAGGATGGCGAAACGCCGGCGTCCAGGTTTGGGAAGCTTAAGGGCACCCATGTGGTGGAAGTAGAACACACGCTGAAGCTGCAGGCCGGAGAAATCTGCCTGCGCCTCATAAGCTTTAAAGAAAAGCTTGTGATGTATCTGGGAAGCACAGAGGTGACGCCAAACACCCACGAGTGCGTGATGTATGTGAAAGGGGCGGCAGAGGATATGAACTGCAGCCCGCTGGTGGATGTGGGAAACTTGAACTGTGAAATGCGCTGCCTGCTGTGCCAGGACGTTACCCAGTGCAAAAAACAGAACCGCAGCAGAGACGGCTTTTTTGCGGACGGCCATCTTCTGACAGGAACGGCGAAGCTTGGGCCGCAGGGCCAAAAGCTTCGGGAAAGCCTGAAGGATGTGTGGGAAAGAATCCGTTTCGTATGGATGCCCTGCGGAGGGAAACAGGCTGCCTGGGCGGACGAGCTTTCAGAAACGGGGACGCTTGGCTGCCGGCAGTATTTCCTGGGTGCAAAATCTGCAGACGCAGAAGTGATGCAGAAAGCGGCGAAAAGTGTGTACCGCGGCGCGGTTCTCATAGGCGATGGCGAGAGCTTCTGTATTTCGGGATGCTATGCTGAAAGATGAAAAATTTATAAATTCACAAATTAATCTGTCACAATGAAGCAAGATGGGGTATACTGATAAAAAGGTATACCCCATTATATTGTGTGAAAACGGACGTGGGAAGGAGAAAGAGATGAAACTGACATTTATAGGGGCGACCCATGAGGTGACAGGAAGCTGTACGTATCTGGAGGCCTGCGGAAAAAAGATTCTGATTGACTGCGGTATGGAGCAGGGGATAAATTATTTTGAAAATGTGCCGCTGCCTGTGCCGGAGGCGGAAATTGATATGGTATTTCTTACTCATGCGCATATTGACCACTCGGGAAAGCTTCCGCTGCTCTATAGGAATGGTTTTCGGGGACAAATCTTTTCCACCTGCGCCACGGAGCGGCTGTGCCAGATTATGCTTCGGGACAGCGCCAATATTCAGATGTTTGAGGCAGAGTGGAGAAACCGCAAGGCAAAGCGGTCCGGCAAGGCAGAATACGTACCGCTGTATACCATAGAGGACGCGGAGGGCGTACTGAAGTGCTTTATCGGGCGGGACTACGGTGAAAAAACGGCAGTGGCGGAGGGCATGGAGATCCGGTTTGTGGACGCCGGTCATCTTCTTGGCTCCTCCTCTCTGGAAGTGTGGATCACGGAAGATGGAATCAGCAGAAAGATTGTCTTCTCCGGCGATATCGGGAATGAAAATCAGCCCATCATACGGGATCCACAATATCTGAAGGAGGCCGATTATGTGGTGATGGAGTCCACCTACGGGGACAGGAGCCATGGCCCCAGGCCGGATTACATCAGCGAGCTGGCCTCAGTGATTCAGCGGACCTTCGACAGAGGCGGAAACGTGGTGATTCCCGCGTTTGCGGTGGGGAGAACCCAGGAGATGCTGTACTTTATCCGCCAGATCAAGGAGGAAAAGCTGGTAAAGAATCATGGCGATTTTGAAGTTTACGTGGACAGTCCCCTGGCGGTGGAAGCCACAAAAATCTTTATGGAGCGTATGCATGAGGATTTCGACGAGGAGGCGGCCGGGCTGATTGCCAGGGGCATCAACCCAATCAGCTTTGCAGGGCTTAAAACCTCTGTTTCCAGCGACGATTCCAAGGCGATAAACTTTATTGATACGCCGAAGGTGATCATCTCCGCCAGCGGCATGTGCGACGCGGGACGTATCAAGCATCATCTGAAACATAACCTCTGGAGGCCGGAGAGCACCATCTTATTTGTGGGCTATCAGTCCGTGGGAACTCTTGGCCGGTCGCTGGTGGAAGGCGCTTCCCGGGTAAAGCTTTTTGGCGAGGAGATTGAGGTGAGGGCTGAAATCCGGATGCTTGCAGGAATCAGCGGACATGCGGATAAGGAAGGACTGTTCCGCTGGATATCAGCCTTTGAGAAAAAGCCCAGGCAGGTATTTGTGGTTCACGGCGAGGATACGGTCAGCATGACCTTTGCGGACAGAATTAAAGGGGAGCTGGGCGTGCCGGCCATGGCGCCCTACAGCGGAACCCAGTACGATCTCGCTGCCGGAGCGTTTATCAGAGAGACAGAACCGGTGCGCATCGAACATAAGGCGGCAGCGCCGCAAAGCCGCCAGAATACGGTATTTGACCGTCTTCTGGCCGCGGGACAGAGACTGCTGTCCGTCATCCGGCGCAATGAGGGCGGAGCGAATAAGGATTTGGCTAAGTTCGCGGATCAGATAAATTCATTATGCGACAAATGGGAGAGATAGACATTATGAAAAATGTACTTCTGATCATTAATCCGAAATCCGGCAAAGGCACGATTCGAAGCCGTCTGCTGGATATCAGCGATATTTTTATTAAGGCCGGGTACGATTTAACAATTTACATTTCTCAGCACCCCGGCGACGCCAGAGCAAAGATATGCAAAGTCGGGAAGTTTTACGATATGGTGGTATGCAGCGGCGGTGACGGCACGCTGGACGAAGTGGTCAGCGGAATGATGGAATGTGAAAAGAAGTGTCCGATTGGATATATCCCGTCGGGAAGTACCAACGATTTTGCCAACAGCCTGAAAATCCCCAAAAATATGATTACGGCGGCAAAACGCATTACGGAGGAAAATGAATTTCCCTGCGATATCGGAAGATTCAATAACGATTATTTTGTGTATATCGCAGCGTTCGGATTGTTTACAGACGTTTCCTACGAGACTCCCCAGGACATGAAAAATGTGCTGGGCCATATGGCGTATCTACTGAAGGGCGTGGAAAAACTGACGGCGATTAAATCTTACGATCTGACGGCCGTTTTGGACGGCACAGAGGTGAGCGGAAAGTTTATCTACGGCATGATTACCAATTCCACCTCGGTGGGCGGTTTTCGAAACATCACCGGAAAGCATGTAAAGCTGGACGACGGTGTTTTTGAGGTGACGCTGATCCGTATGCCGAAGGATATTCTGGAGCTGCAGGCAATCCTGACGGCTCTGCTGACAGGAAAGCCGAATGAAAAATATATGTATCAGATGTGTGCGTCCCACATTGAGATTGTCTCGGAGAAAGAATTTCCCTGGACACTGGACGGAGAATACGGCGGAGAACACACGAAAGTCGAGATACATAACGATATGAAAGCGCTGTCGCTGCTGATATAATGCAGAAAACAAATTAATTATATTCATTAATTCTATAAATAAATCATAAAAAACTGCTTGCTTTTTTTGGGGAAGTAGAGTATGGTACCTGTCTTTCGGAGTTGAATTAAAAAAATAGTGCTAAGCCATAGTTTAGAAC
>JAUNFZ010000048.1 GCA_030524785.1 Eubacteriales bacterium | reverse complement strand
TATAGAAAGAAGGTGACAGTGTGGTCGAATTAGATCAGTTCCGCTATACGCTCGGAACATATGAAAAACCATTGCTGGAAGTGAGGGATTCACTTTGACCTCGCTAACAAGGAAAAGAGAATCGAGGAATTAGAACGGAAAATGGAGGAGCCCGATTTCTGGGACAATCCGGAAAGCTCCCAGGAATCCATGAAGACGCTGAAGGCGCTGAAGGACGACGTAGAGACGTACGCTGTGCTGCAGGAACAGTATGAGGAGATCGAGACGCTGATCGAGATGGCGAACGAGGAAAACGACGCTTCGCTGATCCCGGAGATACAGGAGACGCTGGATTCTTTTATCACAACCTTTGACGATATCCGTATCCGCACACTGCTCTCCGGCGAGTATGATAGAGACGATGCCATCGTGACGCTTCATGCGGGCGCGGGCGGCACCGAGTCCTGCGACTGGGCGGGGATGCTTTACCGCATGTATACCCGGTGGGCCGATAAAAAGGGTTACAGCCTGGAAGTGCTGGATTATCTGGACGGTGAGGAGGCGGGCATAAAATCCGTCACCTTTGAGGTGCGGGGAGAAAATGCCTACGGTTATCTGAAATCGGAAAAGGGTGTTCACCGGCTGGTGCGTATCTCTCCCTTCAACGCGGCGGGCAAGCGCCAGACATCTTTTGTGTCCTGTGATGTGATGCCCGATATCGAGGAGGATATTGATATTGAAATCCGGGATGAGGATCTGAGAATTGATACGTACCGTTCCAGCGGCGCCGGCGGACAGCACATCAATAAGACTTCATCGGCCATCCGAATCACCCATCTGCCCACAAATATCGTGGTGCAGTGCCAGAACGAGCGCTCCCAGTTCCAGAACAAGGACAAGGCGATGCAGATGCTGAGGGCAAAGCTGTATCTCTTAAAGCAGCAGGAAAACGCCGAGAAAGCGTCGGGAATCCGGGGCGAGGTAAAGGAGATAGGCTGGGGAAATCAGATACGTTCCTATGTGATGCAGCCCTATACCATGGTAAAGGATCACCGCACAGGCGCAGAGTCCGGAAATGTGGACAGCGTGATGGATGGAAATATTGATTTGTTTATTAACGCGTATCTGAAATGGATCGCATTAGGCCCGGAAAAAGAAGAAGCAGGCCAGTAAAGGAGAACGAGTATGGGAATTATAAGAACTGCAATTAACACGGTGCGAGGAACATTAAATTCGGCGGTAAACGATCAGTTTCTCGAGGTGATCGAACCGGATGATATGGGAGAAGGGACGGTCTGCGTCAGGGGCGTTGCCGCAAGAAAAGGCGCAAACCGGAAGGGAACGGCTGATACGGTTTCCGACGGCTCCGTTATTCATGTGTACGACAATCAGTTCATGATCCTGACGGATGGAGGAAAAGTGATCGATTATACGGCGGAACCCGGATATTATACGGTCAGCAATTCTTCTCTGCCTTCCATGTTCAACGGCCAGTTTGACGAGGCCCTGCAGGAGTCCTTTGCCCGGCTGAAATTTGGCGGCACAACGCCGGTTTCGCAGAAGGTATATTATATTAACCTGCAGGAAATCAAAGGAATTAAATTCGGAACACGAAATGCTGTGAATTATTTTGACAGTTTTTATAATGCGGAGCTGTTTCTGCGCGCTCACGGTACGTATTCTGTCAAGATCACGGATCCGCTGAAATTTTATGCGGAGGTGGTGCCGAGAAACGCGCAGCAGGTGCAGATTCAGGATATCAACGAGCAGTATCTCTCTGAATTTCTGGAGGCGCTGCAGACGGCTATTAATCAGATGTCGGCGGACGGCATCCGGATTTCCTATGTGTCCTCCAAGGCGAGGGAGCTTGGAAAATATATGGCGGATGTTCTGGACGAGGAGTGGAACAAAGCCCGCGGCATGCAGGTGCAGTCCGTGGGAATTGCGAGCATATCGTATGACGAGGAATCGCAGAAACTGATCAATATGCGTAATCAGGGCGCTATGATGGGAGATCCAACGGTGCGGGAAGGGTATGTGCAGTCGGCCATAGCCCAGGGCCTGCAGTCGGCCGGTTCGAATCCCAATGGCGCCATGGCAGGATTTATGGGCATGGGTATGGGGATGAATACCGCCGGAGGCTTTATGGGGCAGGCATCCCAGAACAACATGCAGCAGATGCAGATGAATCAGCAGGCTCAGACAGCGGGGCAGCAGGCGCAGATGAATCAGCAGGCTCGGACGGCGGGTGCATGGACTTGCTCCTGCGGAGCGGCAAACAGCGGAAAATTCTGTTCTCAGTGCGGAAAACCGGCGCCGGCGGCTGCGTGGACCTGTTCCTGCGGAGCGGTAAACAATGGTAATTTTTGTTCCCAGTGCGGAAAACCCCGCCAGTAAGGAGACAGGATATGTCTGCAGTCAGCTATAAGTGTCCGAACTGCGGCGGCGACCTGCGTTTTGATCCGGCGTCGCAGGGGTATAAATGTGAATATTGCGCGTCAAAATTTAATCAGCAGGAACTGGAGGCTGCCAATCCCCAGGCGTCTTCTGATGAAGAACAGTCCCGGAATGTTTCCGGCACAAAGCCTTTGGGAGAGACAGCCCGGGAGGACGCTGGGGAAAGCGGATTTGACGCTGAAAGCGGGGCCCTCGTGTACTCCTGCCCAAGCTGCGGGGCTGAGATTGTGACGGACGAGACGACGGCGGCCACGTTCTGTTACTATTGCCACAATCCGGTGGTGCTGAAGGGAAAGCTGTCCGGCGAATACCGGCCGGATATGGTGATTCCTTTTGCCGTCGATAAAAAAGAGGCGGTCGATAGTTTTCTGCAGTATGTAAGGAGCAAAAAATTTGTTCCGAAAGATTTTTTCTGCAAGGAGCAGATAGAAAAAATCAGCGGCGTGTATTTTCCGTTCTGGATGTATTCCTGCAAGGCAAAGGGCATGTGGCAGGGAACAGGCGACATGATCCGCGTCTACCGCATGGGCGATATGGAGTATACAGAAACAAAGGTATTCGATGTGGAGCGCCGGGCGGATTTTTCTTTCCGCCAGCTGATGCGCAACGCATTGAATAAAGAAAACAGACAGCTGGTGGAGTCTGTACAGCCTTTTTTGACAGAGAGTGCAAAAGAATTTTCCATGGGCTATCTCTCCGGATTTTTGGCGGAGAAACGCGATATAGAACAAAAAGATGTGATCGGCGAACTGGAGCAGGAAATAAAGCAGCACGCAGACGGCATGATGCGCGCAAGCGTTTCGGGTTATATGGCTGTGCGTGACGCTTCAGAGAGCGTGCGGATACAGGAAGCGCAATGGAAGTATCTGCTGCTTCCGGTGTGGGTGCTGACCTACCGGGGTTCGAATGGAAAGCTCTATTATTATGCGATGAACGGTCAGACCAAAAAGGTCTGCGGCGTTCTTCCGTTGGATAAGGGACGTATGGCGGCGCTGTTTTTCAGTGTGTTTGCGCCCCTGTTTTTGCTGCTGCTGGCGGGAGGATATTTCTTATGGTAGATACATACAGAAAATGGATAGGGATGTTTCTGGCGGTATTTTTCTCTTTCTGCCTCTGGTCTGGCGGAAAAAGCTGCGGACAAGTGCAGGCGGCAGGGCATGTATTTGACGAGGCCGGGATTTTTTCCGGCAGTGAGACAAAGAAGCTGGAGAAACTGGCACAGGAGATGGAAGAAACCTATGATATGAATTATCTTCTGATGACGGCAGAGGAAGCCTGGGGGATGTCCTCCGCAGAGCTTGCAGAGGATTTTTATGAGACGCAGGGCTATGATAAAAACGGCAGGCGCGGCGGTGCAGTTTTTCTGATTGATTTTGACAACCGCGAATTGTATGTGGCGACGAACGGCGATATGATTTACTATCTGACGGACGAGAGGATTGAACGTATCTGCGATGCGGGCTACGATTATGCCAGTGAAGGCGAATACGGTCAGGCCATGACGGCGATGCTGGAACAGACGGCGGTCTATATGAAAAAAGGGATTCCGGATCATCAGTATACGTACGATACGGAAACCGGCCGGGTGGTAAGATACAAAAGCTTAAGCGCAGGAGAGTTTGGCATGGCGGCGGCAATTGCCCTGGCGGCTGCGGCGCTGGTGTGTTTCCTGGTGTACCGCAGATACAGTTCCGTAGAAAAATACGAATATGCTGTGGGACAGAATGGGGATATGGATCTGACAGGAAAGGAAGACCGTCTTGTGAATCAGTTCGTGACCCATCGCAGGATTGTGCGGGAACCGCCCCGGGGCGGAGGCAGCGGCGGCGGAAGCTTCAGCGGCAGAAGTTCTACGCATACTTCCAGCAGGGAAGGCACTTTTGGCGGCGGAGGCAGAAAGTTTTAGAACGGGCCGGATGAAAGGAAATGTGATGGAAATAAAGAGTCAGTATTACGTAGTAAAGGAAAAGGCGGTTCCTGAAGTGCTTTTAAAGGTGATGGAGGCCAAGCGGCTTCTGGAATCCGACCGGGCGGCGACTGTGCAGGAAGCGGTGGATATGGTGGGCATCAGCCGGAGCTCTTTTTACAAGTATAAGGACGATATTTCCCCTTTTTATGAAAACACAAAGGGGAAGAATATTACTTTCGTCATGCAGATGGATGATGAGCCGGGCCTGCTGTCGGAGGTTTTGCGGGTAATTGCGGATTACGGCGCAAATATTCTGACGATTCACCAGACAATTCCGATCAACGGAATTGCCTCGCTGACACTAAGCGTTGATATTCTGCCTTCCACCGGAGATACCGCAGGAATGTTGTCAGAGCTGGAAGGCCTTCCGGGGATACACTATCTGAAGATTCTCGGCAGGGAATAACATACCTTATCCCGCATATACGCCGGATCTTTGTCCGGGGGGATAAAAACACAGATAAAGCAGAGGATGAATAAAATGAAGTATATTGTGGTTTTAGGAGATGGAATGGCGGATGAACCGATTCAAACCCTTGGAGGAAAAACACCGCTGGAATATGCGGATACGCCAGCCATGGACGCATTGGCGCCAAAATCTGAGATTGGGCTTTTGCATACAATCCCTGAGGGCATGAAGCCGGGAAGCGATACGGCAAATCTGTCCGTTTTGGGGTATGATCCGAGAATTTATTACTCCGGCCGTTCACCGCTGGAGGCTTTGAGCATCGGCGTTCCGATGAAGGAGGCAGATATTGCACTCAGGTGTAATCTGGTAACGCTTTCCGAGGAAGGCGTCTATGAGGAAAAGACGATGATCGACCATAGTTCTTCAGAAATATCCACAGAAGATGCGGCGATCCTTCTGGAAGCGGTGAAAAAGGAGCTTGAGAGGGATGGATATCATTTTTATGTGGGAACGAGCTACCGCCATTGCCTGATCTGGGAGAACGGAAAGGTTGTGCCCTTATCCCAGCCCCACGATATTCTGACCCAGTGCATTGGACAGTATTTGCCAAAGGATCCGGTTCTTCGCGATATGCAGAGGAAAAGTTATGAGATCCTGTCCGGCCATCCAATCAATGAAAAACGCAAGAAAATGGGCCTGAATCCAGCAAACAGCTGCTGGTTCTGGGGAGCCGGCACGAAGCCGTCGCTGACTTCTTTTGAGGAAATGTACCATAAAAGAGGCGTTATGATTTCGGCAGTGGATCTTTTGAAAGGCATTGCGGTGGGAGCCGGCATGAAGAATATTTGTGTGGAGGGAGCCAACGGCGGCCTGCACACAAACTACCGTGGAAAGGCACAGGCTGCGGTGGACGCTCTCTTAAAGGACGGATACGATTTTGCATATATTCATGTGGAAGCGCCGGACGAGATGGGACATCAGGGAAGCACAGAGCGGAAAATACAGGCAATCGAGTATCTTGACCGTCTGGTAGTCCAAACTGTGGCAGAACAGATGGATGCTTCCGGGGAAGCTTACCGGCTTTTGGTACTTCCGGATCATCCCACGCCGATTCGGGTGAGGACCCATACGGCACAGCCTGTCCCCTATCTTTTATATGACAGCACAAAGGTGCTGAAAAAGACTTGGAAATATAATGAACGCGAGGCAGAACTAAGCGGCAGATATATAGATGAAGGCTATAAAATGATGGAGTATTTTCTGCAGTAAAAGTGCGCATGTTATGTGCAGTTCCACAAAAAAGGAAAAACGGAGAATATCATGTTAATCGTAAAAAAATTTGGCGGCACCTCGGTTGGCGATAAGGAAAGAATTTTTAATGCGGCAAAGCGCTGTATGGAAGATTACAAAAACGGCCATGATGTAGTCGTGGTGCTCTCTGCCATGGGGAAAACGACGGACGTACTTCTGGAGCAGGCCAGAGATATCAATCCGAAGGCGTCGAAAAGAGAACTGGATATGCTGCTGACCGTGGGAGAACAGACGTCGGCGGCGCTGATGGCCATGGCGCTGGGAAGCCTGGGTGTTCCGGCTATCTCGCTGAATGGTTTCCAGGTGCCGATGCAGACGACAGCGGTCTATGGTTCGGCCAGACTGCGCAGGATTGGATGCGAGAGAATACGTCATGAGCTGGAAGCCAGAAAGATAGTCGTTGTGACAGGGTTTCAGGGCGTAAATAAATACGGCGACTACACGACGCTGGGGCGCGGCGGTTCCGATACGACGGCGGTGGCGTTGGCGGCTGTACTCCACGCGGATACATGTGAGATATTTACGGACGTGGACGGTGTCTATACGGCAGATCCCCGCATTGTCAAAACAGCCCGCAAGCTGGATGAAATTACCTACGACGAGATGCTGGATCTGGCAACGGCGGGGGCAGGAGTGCTGCACAACCGTTCTGTGGAGATGGCGAAAAAATATGGAGTACAACTGGTGGTTCGTTCCAGCCTGAACGATTCCCCGGGTACGGTTGTGAAGGAGGAAGTAAACGTGGAACGAATGTTGATCAGCGGCGTTGCGCTGGATAAAAAGGCTGCAAGAATTTCTGTGTTGGGTGTAAAGGATGAGCCGGGGATTGCTTTCCGCCTCTTTCATCTTCTGGCAAAACGCCAGATTAATGTGGACATTATCCTGCAGTCCATTGGCAGGGAAGGCACGAAGGACATCAGCTTCACGGTAGACGAGGAGGAAGCGGATACGGTGGTGGAGCTTCTGGAAAAGAATAAAGAGAATATCACGGCGCAGTCGGTACAGTGCAAGAAGGATGTGGCAAAGCTCTCCATTGTAGGAGCGGGAATGATGTCCAATCCCGGTGTGGCTGCGAAAATGTTCGAGGCGCTTTACAGTGCGCGCATTAATATCAATATGATCTCCACGTCGGAGATAAGAGTAACGGTGCTGGTAGATGAAAAAGATGGGGAGAAGGCAATGAATGTCTGCCACGAGGCATTCGGTCTGGCGGAGTAGAAGATGGATATTTGCAGAAAACTGGCGGAAGAACTGGAAGTTGGATTGTGGCAGACAGAGGCCGCCGTAAAATTGATCGACGAGGGAAACACGATTCCCTTTATCTCGAGATATCGAAAGGAGGCTACCGGGGCGCTGAACGACGAGCAGCTTCGAAAGCTTTCAGAGAGGCTGATTTATCTTCGAAACCTTCAGGAAAAGAAGGAACAGGTGCTTTCAAGCATTGGGGAACAGGGAAAGCTGACGGAGGAACTGCGCAGACAGATTCTGGAGGCCAATACGCTTGTAGTGGTGGATGACCTCTACCGACCATACCGGCCCAAGCGCCGCACACGGGCTACGGCGGCAAAGGAAAAGGGCCTGCAGGGGCTGGCCGATATTATTTTGCTGCAGAGAACGCAAAGGCCCCTGTACGAGGAGGCTCAGCCCTTTGTAAATTCTGAAAAGGGAGTGGAAAGCCCTGAGGAAGCGCTTCAGGGGGCAGCGGATATTATTGCCGAGAGCATATCCGACGAGGCGGCTTACCGCATCCGCATCCGTGAAATGACCGAGAAAGAGGGCGTTTTGACGGCAGCTGCCAGGGATGAAACTGAAAGAACGGTCTATGAAATGTACTATCATTTTTCCGAGCCGGTTTCCAAATTGGCGGGCCACCGCATTTTGGCAGTCAATCGTGGAGAAAAGGAGAAAGTGCTTACAGTAAAACTGGAGGCGCCGGAGGAGCGTATTTTACGTTTCCTGGAAAAACGGGTAATCGTGCGGGAAAATCCAAATACGTCGCCGGTTCTTAAGGAGGCGATTGAGGACGCCTACAGGCGTCTGATTGCCCCGGCAATTGAGCGGGAGATACGAAACGCCCTGACAGAAAAAGCGGAAGATGGTGCGATTCATGTGTTTGGAAAAAATCTGGAACAGCTTTTGATGCAGCCGCCCATTTTGGGACAGGTGGTTCTTGGATGGGATCCGGCCTTTCGTACCGGCTGCAAGCTGGCTGTGGTGGATGAAACCGGAAAAGTGCTGGATACGGCGGTGATTTATCCGACTGCGCCCACAAACGAGTCAAAGATACGGGCGGCGAAGGAAACCTTGAAACGGTTTATCAGCAAGTATCATATTACATTGATCTCTCTGGGAAACGGCACGGCTTCCCGGGAGTCGGAGCAGATCATTGTGGAGCTTTTAAAGGAGCTTCCTGTTTCCGTACAGTATGTGATTACGAATGAGGCCGGAGCTTCCGTTTATTCTGCCAGCAAGCTGGCCACAGAGGAATTTCCGCAGTTTGACGTGGGGCAGAGAAGCGCCGCTTCCATTGCCAGGCGCGTGCAGGATCCGCTGGCAGAATTGGTAAAGATTGATCCGAAATCTATCGGTGTAGGGCAGTATCAGCACGATATGAATCAGAAGAAGCTGGGCGAGGCGCTGGAAGGCGTTGTGGAAGACTGCGTAAATAAGGTTGGCGTGGATCTGAATACGGCTTCGGCGCCCCTTCTGGAATATATTTCCGGAATCACCAAAACAATTGCGAAAAATATTGTGGCCTACCGGGAGGAAAACAGCCGCTTTGAGGATCGGCGGGAACTTTTGAAGGTGGCAAAATTGGGGCCCAAAGCTTATGAACAGTGCGCCGGATTTCTGCGTATCTCCGGCGGCAGAAATCCTTTGGACGCCACCAGTGTACATCCGGAAAGCTACGGCGCGGCGCAGCAGCTTCTGGAAAAGCTCTCCTGCACGCCAAAGGATATTGCCGGCGGCGGACTGCGGGGCCTTTCTTTGAAAATAAAGGATTATAAAAAGCTTTCCGACGAGCTTGGAATCGGAGAGATGACACTGCAGGACATTGTGAAAGAACTGGAAAAACCTGCCAGAGACCCCAGGCAAGAAATGCCGAAACCGATTCTGCGCACAGATGTGCTGGAGATGAAGGATTTAAAACCAGGCATGATCTTAAAGGGCACTGTGCGGAACGTGATCGACTTCGGCGCTTTTGTAGATATCGGCGTTCATCAGGACGGCCTGGTTCACATTTCCCAGATTACGGACAAAAAGTTTATTAAACATCCGCTGGAGGCTGTCAGTGTGGGCGATATCGTGGAGGTGAAGGTGCTGAGCGTGGACCTGGAGAGAAAAAGGATTCAGCTGACGATGAAATTGGGAAAATAATTTACCCAATTACATCAAAGGGATTATCCATGGTCAGTTTTTCGTCCTCACAGTCCATCCGTTTTGCGACTTTCAGCATACGGCCGTATTCTGCTTCCTGAGTGGAGTCGCTGGGATCGTATTGAAGATCCGTGGGAAAGATCGCCACATATTTTTTCTCGCTGTCAAGACCTGCGATGGAATACTCTGGTATGTCTTCGTAGGAATTGTCAGCCCAGTCATAAGCTTTGATGGTCACCACACGCCCTCCAAATCCGGCGTCCTTTGCGGGAGTATAATAAATAATGAGAGTATTATTATCCACGGACTCGTAGTCCCAACTGATATCACCGGGAAAATAAATTGTAAAGTGGTCCGTTTCCAGATATGCGCTGCCCTCGCTTGCCCGGGTTTTGATACCGCTGGAAATATCAAATTCTTCGATCTCTATGGCTTTGGGTTCGGCCTGCACGCCGAAAGACGGTATAATGACGGACAGCGTACACAGAAACAACAGCAGAGTATTTTTAAATTTTCTTTTCATACAGCAGCCTCCTTTTGCTTTTTCTAATAATTATAGCGGAAATACCGGGAAAGTGCAAGAAGACGGCCTGGTGTCTGAGCCTGAAATTTCATTTTAGGAACGGACATGAAGTAAGAAAAAGAAGGGACAGGAAGCAGGAAAAATTAATTGACAAAGTAGTGAGATTATGTTATATTAAGTTCAGCCAGCGAGTAATCGATTACTCGCTGGCGAGGGGGATGTTATGAGAGAAGAAATGTCTGTAAAGAAAATAGCAGAGATGGCAGGTGTTTCAGTTGCTACTGTTTCCAGAGTAATCAATCAAAATGGTAGATTTTCAAAAGAAACAGAGGAACGAGTGCGCAAAATTATTGAGGAAACGCATTATATACCTAATCATTTTGCTAAGGGGCTCCGCACAAATCGGTCAAATACAATAGGGATTATTGTGCCAGATATTACAAATGAATATTTTTCAAAATTGATACGGGTAATTCAAATGACATTATTCAAAGACGGATATCAAACAGTTATCTGTAATACCAATGAGAATAGAATCATTGAGGAAAAATGTCTGTACCAATTAAAATCTCAAAGTGTAAACGGGATTATTTATATTAACGGCTCGTGTGAGGCGGAGAAAGATATTATACAGGATATCTGTACAATTTATATTGACCGTTCGCCTTCTGAGAGAAAGCGTATCAACACAGCTTATGTTTCTTCAGATAATTATCGGGGCGGAAGACTTGCCGCAAAGGAGCTGATTGGCAGAGGATGCAGTAATATGGCAGTTATCATGGAGCGCAAGGGAACATACGTAGCAATGGAGCGTCTTAGAGGATTTGTGACGGAGTGCAGAGAACATCATATTTCACTGGATCCGGATTTAATTCTTACGCCAAGAGAAATGAGTTATGAAGAAGGGTATCGGGTATTAAAAGAAATTCTGCAGAAAGGAAAGCAGCTGGATGGCGTTTTTTGCGAAACGGATTGTCTGGCGTCAGGAGCGTTGTCGGCAATCAAAGACAGTGGCATTGCAGTGCCGGACAGAGTGAAATTAATTGGATTTGATAATGTTTCCATCTCATATCTTTGCCGGCAGCCGTTTACAACAATTGCGCAGGATGTAACGGCGATAGGGGAATATGTTGCGATGCAGGTAATGAATATGGTAACGAATGGATTTGCGAAAACAAAGGATATGAGTTTTCCGGTGAGATTAATCAAGAGAGAAACAACATAAACAAGGAGGCGTTTTTTTATATGAGTAATCGATTACTCAAATGATAAAAAATCATTTTTTTAAGTATAAAGAAAGGAGGGGAAAATCCAGGATGAGTAATCGAATACTCAAACTCAAAATATTTAAATACAGGAGGAAAATGAGAATGAAAAAAGAATTAGGAATTATTTTAACAGCAGCAATAATAGCAGGAAGCAGCAGTTTATGCGCAGGAGCGCAGGAAACAGATCATTCGGGAGAACAGTGGGGATTTATTTTTGAACAGCTTACAAATCCTAATTATGTAACAATGAGCGGCGTTTCTGCTGATTATTGCGAAGAACTGGGGATTGAACTTCAAATTGTGGATGGGCAGGAAAACAGTGACACTATAATTAATGCCGCTGAAAACATGGCGACGCTTGGATATCAGGTAATTCTTTTGAGTCCTATGTCGGTTGAAATCGCCGGTACCGCGGCTGAAGCAGCAAAAGCAATTAACCCTGATATTATAGTTGTAAATAGTGCAATTGAGTGTGAAAGCTGTGATTATTCTCTGCTGCAGGATGACTATACATCCGGTCTTGTATGCGCGGATGAAGCGGCAATATTTGCAGAGGAAAATGGCTTAACACAGGCAATTCTCCTAGGATACCCTCGTGATCAGGCATTGATTGACCGGGAGGAAGCGTTTATTGCGGAACTGGCAGAAAAAGCGCCGGATGTGGAGGTTATTAATACGGATCTTTCCAGCTACGAGATTCAGGAATTTACAAGTGTAAGTGAAAACTTAATGACAACATATCCGGAGTGCCGTATTGTATATGCGATTTCTGATGTTGTTATGAGTTATTTTTATGAGGCGCTGCAGGCTTCGGGACAAGATACGTCAGAATGGGCGCTGTATTCTGTTGACGGCTCGGAAGATGCGGTTACCTGGATTTATGCGGAGAAAGGATACCGCGGTACTGCAGATACAGGAACGTTGGAAATACCTCAGGGATTGATTGATGTTGCAGTGAGGCTGGAAGATGGAGAAAAGCCTGAAGACATTTCAGTATCATTGCCGGTGAATATGATTACCATTGAAAATGTAGATGAATATGCAGAAAAGATTGGATATGAGAAATAATAGAAAGAACAGGAACGCATAGAGTTATATCAGTTTTAACACGGCCTGCCTGCAAAAACTGACGGGAGGCGGGCCGTATAGGGCGGAGTCAGGAGGCGAATGTGAAAGAACTAATAAGGATGGAAAATGTGACAAAGAGATATCCAGGCGTAATAGCATTGAAAGACGTGTCCGTTAGTTTTAAAAAAGGAGAGATACATGCGATTATTGGAGAAAATGGAGCCGGGAAATCAACGCTGATGAAGGTGCTGTCCGGAGCGGTCAGTCCTTCATCAGGGCTGATTATCGTGGACGGAAAAGAATATCGAAGATTGCTGCCGAAAGAGGCAATTGACCTGGGAATCCAAGTAGTATATCAGGAATTAAATCAGATAGGCAATATGTCTGTGATGGATAATGTATTTATCGGAATGCCGCCGCGAAAAGGAATTTTGGTAGATAAAAAAGAGATGGAAAGAAGAACCAGAGAGATCCTTCATTCAATTGGGATGGATGTAATTAGCCCGTTTGAGGCGGTGGAAAGATTGACTTCTGGATATCAGCAAATGGTAGAGATTGCAAAAGCGCTGACGCGGAAGGTGAGGATATTGGTGCTGGATGAGCCGACATCAGCGCTTTCATCGGCAGAAGCCGACATTCTGTTTTCTGTCGTGGAAAAGTTAAAAAGAGAAGGGGTAACGGTTTTATTTATATCGCATCGGCTGGAGGAAATTTTTCGTATTGCGGATCGGGTTACAGTTATGCGGGACGGCGAAGTGATAGCCACGCGTGATATTCGGGCTATAACACGTAGCGAGATGATTAATATGATGGTTGGACGCAGTTTTACGGAGGTTTATCCACGGTCAGGTGCAGCGGTAGGGGAAATTGTTTTAGAGGTAAAAAATATATCCGGGGCAGGTTTTAAAAACGTCAGTTTTTCGCTTCGCCAGGGGGAAATATTAGGCTTTGGCGGATTAGTGGGTTCAGGACGAACGGAGACGATCATGGGGATATTTGGAGCAACTCATATAAATTCCGGGGAAGTGTGCATCCATGGAAAAAAGCATGTAATGAAGAATCCATCGGATTCAATACGTCGCGGCATGGCGCTTTTGCCGGAAAACAGAAAAGAACAGGGACTTATTTTAAGTCTGCCGATAAGAAATAATATTGATTTGCCTTCTCTGAAACGTATTTCCAAATGGCTGGTGATTAACAAAAAGAAAGATAATGAGCTTGTGGAGGAAAGCATTGCGCAATTAAGTATTAAAACGCCGTCAGCAAATCAAGTGGTAATAAATCTTTCGGGAGGTAATCAGCAGAAAGTGGTGGTGGCAAAGTGGCTGGGAGCAGAGAGCGATATTCTGATTTTTGATGAACCGACAAAAGGAATAGATGTGGCGTCAAAAAAGGAGATATATGAACTGATGTGTGATTTGGCAAGAGATGGAAAGGCAATTATTTTAATTTCATCAGATATGGAAGAACTGATCGGTGTTTCAGATCGGTTAGAGATATTTTATGAGGGAACTATTTCAGGCGAAATCCATTCATATGAAGAATT
Source organism: Eubacteriales bacterium (assembly GCA_030524785.1). Taxonomy (GTDB): domain Bacteria; phylum Bacillota; class Clostridia; order Lachnospirales; family Lachnospiraceae; genus Marvinbryantia. The sequence goes on along the minus strand of JAUNFZ010000048.1, from coordinate 10,467 downwards.
TGATAGAAATAGAATTATGGAATATGCGTCCGGCATTACGGGGGCCGCGGAGGGAAAAAATGAATAAACTATGGAAAAAAATTGATGCAAAATCGTTTGTCCAGGAGAATGTTATTTTAATTGTTTTGATTGTAATCTGTATTTTCTTTTCGGTTGCATCAGATAAATTCATGACGTCTAATAATATCTTTCTGGTGATGCGGCAGGTATCTGTCCTGGGAGTGGTGTCCCTTGGCGCAGCGGTTATTACACTGGCGGGAGGGCTGGATATTTCGCTTGGAAATCAGATGACGCTGTATGCGTTGATTTGTTCATATTTGATGGTAAATAAAGGCATGAATATGTGGATCGCTATCATAGCCGCGTTAGCGGTGAGCTTGATTGGCGGTATGGTCATTGGTCTTACAATAAATACGTTTAAAATTAATCCATTTGTAGCTACCCTTGCATTTTCAACAGTATTGTCAGGTATTTCATTCGGCATTACCGGCGGATATCAGATATCACATTTTTCGGATGAATTCAAGTTTATTTCACAGGGGTTTGTAGGAAGTGTACCGATGCCCGTTATTTTAATGCTGGTAATACTGATGGTGGGTGCGTTTGTTTTGAATAAAACGTATATCGGGAAATTCATATATAGCGTAGGAGGAAATGAAGAAGCGTCAAGGCTTTCAGGCATTGGTGTTAACCGTATTAAAATAGGCGCATATATTGCCGGAGGATTTTTGTCAGGCATAGCGTCGGTAATGATGGCGTCCAGGCTGAATTCTGTCAGTACAACTTGCGGCGACGGCTATACATTTGATGCAATGACTGCAATTATGCTGGGAGGAGTATCTGTTCGGGGAGGAAAGGGAAAGACGTCGGGCATTTTGATTGGAATATTGATTATTGGCGTATTGAATAATGGTTTGACGCTAATTGGCGTACAGTCTTTTGTGCAGAGCATTATAAAAGGGTTAATTATGTTGGCGGCGATTTGTTCAGACAGTTTGATTTATCGCAAACGCAGTTAGGCGGGGGAGAAGATTATGAAAAGACCGATTTTTTCACCATCTTTGATGTGTATGGATATGCTGCATGTGGGGAAACAACTGGAAGTATTAAACAGAAATTTTGACTGGCTGCACTTTGACATTATGGACGGGCATTATTGTAAGAATCTGGCGCTGACCCCAGCGCTGCTCAAAGCGGTTCGGAGCAGGAGCAGCCTTCCGATTGACGTGCATATTATGGCGACAAAGCCGGAAGAATTTATGATTGATGAAGTGATAAAAAATGGCGCCAGCAGTATATCTCTCCATCCTGATACTTTTGCCTCCTCAAGTTTTCGCACAATCAATAAAATCAAGGATGCCGGATGCAGAGCAGGGCTTGTTTTGAATCCGCTTACAACGCTGGAGTCTGTTGATTATTTGCTGGGACGTATTGATGTTTTAACGATTATGACGATTGATATTGGATTTGCCGGGCAGAAATTTATTTGGGAAATGTTAGAAAAAATCAGGAAAGCCTGCGAGCTGCGTGAGAAAAATGGATATCATTATTTGATTCAGATAGACGGCGGCTGTAAAAAGGATTACTATAAAGCGCTGTATGATGCCGGAGCGGATGCCTTTATTGTTGGTAATGCAGGGCTGTTTTCACTGGATAACGATTTGCAGAAGGCATGTGACAAGATGCATGAACAGTTTAGAAATGCTGTGGGCGGAGGTGATATATTTGCCTGAAAAAGTTGTAATCGGTATTGATATTGGAGGAACGAAAGTACGGATTGGAACTGTGAATGAAAAGGGCAGCCTGATGGCAGAAAGAGTAGTATTGTCGGAAACGCTGTTTGATGGCCAAAGCGCAGACAAGGCGCTTGGGAAAACGCTGCGGGAGTATATGGAGAAACTGGATGTTTCAGAAAAAATTGCAGGTGTGTCGATCGGGCTCCCGGCAACTTTGAGCAAGGACAGGAAGGTGATTCTTTCGGCGCCTAATATTCCCAGTCTTGACGGTACCCGTTTGAGCGAAATTCTTGAAGAACATTTACATATCCCGGTGTTTATGGAGAAGGATGTAAATTACCTGTTGTTTCATGATATGCAGGTAAAACAAATTAAGAGCCAGGGAATTGTGATTGGATGTTATCTTGGAACCGGTTTTGGAAACGCCGTTTTTATAAACGGTATACCGATGACTGGCAGGCACGGCGCGGCTTGCGAGCTGGGACATATCCCTATAGCAGGAAACAGATTAGTATGCAGCTGTGGAAATGAAGGATGCATTGAAACGATTGCATCGGGGCGCTATTTAAGAAAAATTCAAAAAGAATATTTTGAAGATACGCCGATTAGCATGTTGTTTGAGCGACACTACCGATACAGTAATTGCCTGAAGGAATTTATAGAAAACCTGGCGCTTCCGATTGCAACAGAGATTAATATTTTCGATCCTGATGTTGTGGTAATTGGCGGGGGCCTGCCCTCTATGAAGGGATTTCCAAAGGAGGATTTTGAAGCGGCTGTCCGCAGGCACACAAGAAAACCATATCCGATGGAAGACTTACAGTTTTTGTATTCCGTGGAAGATGATTTTGGCGGGGTGCGCGGTGCAGGAATGTATATTCATAAAATGATGGAAAAGAGGAGATAGTATGTCGATATTTACAGGAGAAATAACATCAGAAGAATTAAAAAAGAATGTAGTGGTTCGTGTGATTTTTCCGGACAGCCCATTTGATCTGGAACAGATAAATACGAAACAGAAAACAATGTATCTTCTGCATGGCATCATGGGAAGTTCCGGCGATTGGATCCGCTTTACGAGATTGGAACAGTTTGCGCGATTATATAATTTTACAATCGTTATGGCAGACGCCGGGAGCAGCTTTTATGCAAATATGAGATACGGGGGAAACTATAAAACGTTTTTTGCAGAAGAATTGCCGGAAATTTTAAGCTGTTATACGAAACTGCCGGAAGATACATTTATCTGCGGACAGTCGATGGGGGGCTATGGATGCATGAAAATAGGATTAAATTATCCTGAAAAATATGTCGCCATCGGAAGTTTGTCAGGCGCGCTGATGATGGGCAGCTCAGAACGGGATAAAAAGCCTGGGAGTCCGGGAGATATTGCAAGGCGGGCGGCATTTGGAGAGAATACAGAATTACGGGAAGAAGACGACTGTGCGGCTTTAGCAAGGAAAGCGGCAAAATTGGATAAAAGGCCTGAGATTATACATATATGCGGGACCGAGGACTTTTTATATGAGGACAATGAGGAATTTGACCGGCTGCTGTCAGAGATAGGATATAAGCATGATTACTGGACAGATAAGGGAGCGCATACTTGGAATTTTTGGGATGCGAAAATGCCTTTGCTTATGGAGCGGCTGTGTGAATTTGTATAGAGGAGGGAGAGAAAATGTCAGTATTTTCCGGTGAAATTACATCTATGGAGACAATGTCGAACGTAACCGTGCGTATTATTTTTCCAGACAGTCCATTTGATCTGGAACAGCTGGATACAAAACCAAAGACAATGTACCTTTTGCACGGCGGCGGCGGAAGCAGCGGCGATTGGCTGCGTTTTACGCGTATTGAATATTTGGCGCGGCTCTATAACTTTACCATTGTTCTGGCGGATGCCGGTGGAAGCAGCTTTTACAGTAATATGAAATATGGCGGTAATTATTTGAAATTTTTTGGCGAGGAATTGCCGGAAGAAGTAGAAAAACGATTTTGCCTGCCGGATATGACGTTCATCTGCGGTCAGTCGATGGGCGGCTATGGATGTATGAAAGTGGGACTTACTTATCCCGAAAGGTATCGTGCAATCGGATGCCTTTCCGGAGCATTGAAACCAGAGCATATCATTGCTATGTATTATGAGAGAAATCCACAGCTCTGCGCCGTCTGGGGTGATCCGCCCATTTTGGACGATGGGGATGATCTGCGGTATTTGGCGCGGCAGGCTTTAAAAAAAGGAGATGCGCCAGACATTATCGGATGCTGCGGAACAGAGGATTTTTTGTATGAAGATAATATATGGTTTTATAATTATCTGAAGACAATCGGATATGAGAATGAGGTTTTTTATGAAAACGGGAGGCACATGTGGGATTTCTGGGATAAGTATATGCCCGTCATGATGGAAAAAATGTGTAAGCTGGCGCAGAAGAAGTAAAGTATTTTAGCCGGAGACAAAAAATCAATTAGAAAAAATAGTTTTAATTCCTTGCAAATCGATTCATAAAGGCTTATAATACCACTGATTGAAAAGGAAATCTTCGGGGCAGGGTGCAATTCCCTACCGGCGGTATAGTCCGCGACCCGCTTCGGCGGCTGAACCGGTGAAAATCCGGTACCGACAGTATAGTCTGGATGAGAGAAGATGAGCAGATATCAGGCCTTATGCTGCCCCGCATATTTATATGCGGGGCATTTGACGTTTCGTCGCTGCAAAAACGCCTGTGCGCAGAACGGAGCTTTCCTTTGCAGAAAAACAAAAAGAAAAGGAGAGACAAACATGAGCAACAACACAAACATGGCCGCAGGGGCGGCCGCCAAAAGCAACGTGAGGAATATGGTGATTATTGCCATGCTGGGAGCTGTTTCGATGATACTGCGGCTCTTTGATTTTCCACTGTGGTTTGCACCGAGTTTTTACGAAATTGATCTGAGTGAGGTGCCGGTGATGATCGGAACCTTTGCCCTGGGACCTGCGGCGGGGGCGCTGATCGAACTTGTAAAAAATCTGCTGAAGCTGGTGGTAAAAGGAACTAATACGGCTTTTGTTGGGGATCTTGCAAATTATCTGATTGGCTGTGCGCTGGTAGTTCCCGCAGGCATCATCTATAAAAGAAAAAAGAGCAAGAAAAATGCGCTGATTGCGATGGCTGTGGGAACGCTGTTTATGACGGTGGTCGGATGCTTTGTCAACGCATATGTGCTTCTTCCGGCCTATGGAAAAGCCTTTGGGATGCCGATAGACGCGCTGATCGCTATGGGAACGGCGGTAAATCCCGCAATTAAAGGGCTTGGCACTTTTGTAATTCTGGCGGTGGCTCCTTTTAATATCATAAAGGGAATTGTGGTGTCGGCGGTTACATTTGTTCTTTACAAATATGTAAGTCCTATTCTGAAAGGGCAGCAGATGTAAATCGAGGTTGTAAGGGAAAAAACAGTGTGCTATAATGCTAAATATTATGGCATGCTGTTTTTTTACGCACAGGAGGAGCGGTATGAGTGCAAAATTTGATGTAAAGATGACGCAGAAGGTACTGTTTGACTTTTTAATGTCGCATATGTACGGCAGTTTTTCCGGATGGTTTACGGTGATTTTCGGAGCAGGCGCATTTTTGCTGGCAGCCTTTACCTTTGGAAAGGTGCAGACTGCATTTACGGTGATTTATCTGTTTTTCGGAGTTTACTGTCTCCCACTTCAGCCGGTGCTGCTGTATTTCAGGGCGGCCAAGCAGATAAAGCTGAATCCGGCCTTTCGGGAAACGCTGACCTATACCATTGACGAGGAAGGAATTGAAACCTCGCAGAACGATCAGCAGATGAAACTTGCATGGGATCAGATTGTGAAAGTGGTGGAGACAAAGTACAGCTTCCTGCTTTACACGGGAAAACGCTATTCGTTTATTCTCCCAAAAGAGAGTATGGGAACCTATGAGGCTGTGGTGGAAGGCCTGATTAAAAAATATGTAAAACCGGAGAAGGTAAAAATAAGATGACGGTAGAAACCTGGAGCGAGAGAGAGACATTTGAGTTTGCCAAGAGGCTTGGAAAAAATGCGGAGGCGGGCAGCGTGATTGCTCTGCTTGGCGATCTGGGCGTTGGGAAGACAGTGTTTGCCAAGGGCCTGGCATCGGGACTTGGCATCTGTGAACCGATCAGCAGCCCGACCTTTACGATTGTGCAGATTTACGGGGAAGGCAGAGTGCCTCTGTATCACTTTGACGTTTACCGGATTGCAGATCCGGAAGAAATGGACGAGATTGGATATGAAGACTATTTTTTCGGCGACGGCGTCTGCCTGGTGGAGTGGGCGGATTTGATCAGGGAACTGATGCCGGAGAACACTGTCTGGATTACAATAGAAAAAGATGTGGAAAAAGGTTTTGATTATCGAAAAATAGAGGTGAAACATGAAACATGAAAATTCTGGGGATTGACAGTTCCGGGCTGGTGGCGTCCGTGGCTCTTTTAGAGGAAGAACAGCTTCTGGCGGAATATACCGTAAACTATAAAAAAACACATTCGCAGACACTGCTTCCCATGCTCGATGAGATTGTCAGAATGATTGAGCTTGATATGAAGGAGCTGGATGCGATTGCGGTGGCAGCGGGACCAGGCTCCTTTACAGGTCTTCGCATAGGCTCGGCCACCGCGAAAGGGCTGGGACTTGCACTTTCAAAACCCCTGATCTCCGTACCCACGGTGGATGCGTTGGCATACAATCTCTGGGGAACGGATAAGGTGGTATGTCCGCTGATGGATGCAAGAAGGAATCAGGTGTATACCGGCATTTATGAATTTGACGGCGGCGACATGCGTGTAATGGAGGCGGCCATGGCGGTTGGGATTGGAGAGATCGCCGAAAGGCTGAATCATTTGGAACGGGAAGTGATTTTTCTTGGCGACGGAGTTCCGGTATACAGAGAACTTTTAGAGGAGAAACTTAAGGTGCCCCGCATATATGCCCCGGCGCATAAGAACAGACAGCAGGCCGGTTCGGTGGCGGCGCTTGGCCTTGTCTATGCAAAACAGGGCAGGCTGGAAACGGCTGCAGAGCATCAGCCGGATTATCTGCGCCTGTCTCAGGCGGAACGGGAGCGCGCAGAGAAGAACCATGATTGAGATCAGGAGAATGAGGCCGGAGGACTTAGAGCAGGTGGAAAGGATTGAGGCGGATACCTTTTCACAGCCCTGGACGAGAGCAGGTTTTTTGTCTTCCCTGGAGGCTGACAGCACGATTTACCTGACGGTGTGGGAGAAAAGCGAGATCGTAGGTTACTGCGGACTGATGAAAGTTCTGGAGGAAGGCGATATTACAAATGTCGCAGTAAAAAGAGAATTTCGCGGCCGGGGAATCGGAAGAATGATGCTGGAGAATTTGCTGAAACTTGCGGGAGAGCAGGGGGTTCGTGAATTTACTCTGGAAGTTCGAAAGAGCAACGCCGCGGCTATCGCCCTTTATAAGAAGCTTGGCTTTCAGGACTGCGGACTGCGGAAAAATTTTTATGAAAAGCCGGTGGAGGATGCTGTGATTATGTGGAAGCGCTGACAGCGATTCCCACTGTGATTGAATGTCAAAATCGATTATAATTCTCCAGGAATGACAAACCAGGGAGGATATATTATGAGAAAAGAAAACGAAATTTACTGCAATATGTGCGGCAGGAAGCTTGAAAAAAAGGAAGATATTCTCAGAGAGGACGTTTTGAGCGTTAAAAAGAACTGGGGATATTTTTCCGGCAGGGACGGGGAAATACATGAATTTGATTTGTGCGAAACATGTTATGACCGCCTGATAAAGCAGTTTCGGCTTCCTGTTACGCAAACGGAGCAAAAGGAGATGTTGTAATTTATGCTGGATGTGTGTTTGCTGGGCTGCGGGGGAATGATGCCCCTGCCGCGCCGGTGGCTGACCTCGCTGATGCTGAGATATAACGGGAGCAGTATTCTGATTGACTGCGGTGAAGGTACGCAGATAGCTGTGAAAGAAAAGGGATGGAGCTTTAAGCCAATTGATGTGATCTGCTTTACCCACTACCATGGGGATCATATCAGCGGTTTGCCGGGACTTTTGCTTACGATGGGAAACGCGGAGCGGACAGAGCCCCTTACTTTAATTGGCCCTAAGGGGCTGGAGCGGGTGGTGAACGCACTGCGGGTGATCGCCCCGGAGCTTCCCTTTGACTTAAAGTTCATTGAAATTCAGGGGCCGCGGGAATCCTTTGCCATATGCGGCTGCCGAATTACAGCATATCGTGTGAACCATAACGTGACCTGCTATGGATATACGGTTGAGATTGACCGGGCCGGAAAGTTTGACGTGGAGCGCGCAAAGGCGAACCATATTCCGCTGAAGTGCTGGAACCGGCTGCAGAGGGGAGAAACCATAGAAGAAGGCGGATACATTTATACGCCGGATATGGTTCTTGGCGAGCCAAGAAAGGGAATCAAACTGGCTTACTGTACAGACACGCGTCCGACAAAGTCTATTGCAGAAAATGCCGCAGGGGCAGATCTGTTTATCTGTGAGGGAATGTATGGCGAACCGGAGAAAGAAAAAAAAGCCGTGGAATATAAGCATATGACCTTTAAGGAAGCAGCCAGTCTTGCAAGAGAGGCAGGAGTAAGGGAACTGTGGCTGACTCATTACAGCCCGTCTCTGACAAGACCGGAGGAATATATGGACAGCGTGCGGGAAATATTTCCGCAGGCATATCCCGGGAAGGACGGAAAAACGGCAAAGCTTCAGTTTGAGGAGGACTAGATGAGGGTTATGGATGAGGAAAAGGATGTTCTGGTACTTGCAATAGAGAGCTCGTGTGACGAGACGGCGGCTGCCGTGGTAAAAAACGGCAGAGAGGTGCTGTCGAATATCATATCGTCCCAGATCGAACTGCACAAGCTTTACGGCGGCGTTGTCCCGGAAATCGCCTCCAGAAAGCATATTGAAAAGATAAATCAGGTGATAGAGGAAGCGCTGCGCACAGCCGGTGTGACTCTGGGGGACATAGACGCTATCGGCGTAACCTATGGCCCGGGGCTTGTGGGCGCGCTGCTTGTGGGCGTGGCGGAGGCGAAAGCAATCAGCTATGCGACCAATATTCCGCTGGTGGGCGTTCATCACATTGAAGGCCATATTTCTGCAAATTTTATTGAGAATAAGGAATTGGAACCGCCCTTTCCCTGCCTTGTGGTGTCCGGCGGACATACGCATCTGGTGGTAGTGGAAGATTACGGAAAATACCGCATCCTGGGAAGAACGAGGGATGACGCGGCGGGAGAAGCTTTCGATAAAGTTGCAAGAGCGATCGGATTGGGGTATCCGGGAGGGCCAAAGATCGACAGCCTGGCAAAGGAAGGAAACGCAGAGGCAATTTCTTTCCCCAAAGCCCATGTGGCGGATGCGCCTTACGATTTCAGCTTCAGCGGCCTGAAGTCGGCAGTGCTGAACTACCTGAACGGTTGCAGGATGCGGGGCGAGGAAATCTCCCGGGCGGATGTGGCAGCTTCCTTTCAAAAAGCGGTAGTTGACGTGCTGGTGGAACATTCTATGATGGCGGCAGAGGAGTTTGGATTTGACAGGCTTGCCATAGCCGGCGGCGTCGCGTCAAATTCGGCTCTGCGGGAAGCGATGAGCCGGGCATGTGAAAAGCGCCGTATAAAATTTTACTACCCGTCGCCCATTCTCTGCACGGATAATGCGGCCATGATTGGCGCCGCGGCGTATTATGAATACAGAAACGGAACAAGAAGTGGCCTGGATTTAAACGCGGTGCCGAATCTGAAACTTGGGGAGCGGTAAGAGCATGGAAAAGAGTACGGCGATCGTGCTTTCTGCGGGAAGCGGAAAACGGATGAACAGCATTACGGCAAAGCAGTATCTTCTTATAAAAGGGAAGCCGGTAATCTATTATTCGCTGAAAGCATTTCAGGAATGTCCGTTTATAGACGAGATCATTCTGGTAACAAAAGAACAGGATATCAATTACTGCAGGACAAAGATTACAGAGAGGTATGGTTTTACAAAAGTAAAGCATATTATTTCCGGAGGAAAGGAACGCTATCATTCAGTGTATAATGGCTTGCTTGCAGCGGGAGACTGTGATTTCGTTTACATACACGACGGGGCGCGCCCCTTTGTGAACCAGAATATTCTGGCAAGGAGCAGAGAAGGCGTATTAACCTATGGAGCCTGCGTCGCGGGGATGCCGGTGAAAGATACGATTAAGCTCAGCGACGAATCCGGGTTCTGCGCCGGTACGCCAAGGCGCTCCAGGGTATGGCAGATTCAGACGCCGCAGACCTTCTCCTATCCATTGATAAAAGAAGCTTATGAAAAGCTGATGCGGGATATTTCTCTGGGAATTGACGTCGAGGTGACGGATGACGCGCAGGTATTTGAATATGCATCCCAGGGGAAGGTAAAACTGGTAGAAGGAGCATATTCCAACATAAAGATTACGACACCGGAAGACTTGAAAATAGCAGAGAGCCTTTTTGGCTGAAAGAAAAAATCCGGCGGATAAAAAATTTGAAAATCTACCGAAAATGTGAAAAATGATGTCAATTTATGGTTGACAGAGCAGGGGAATAATGATAGAATAACTCTTGCATTTCGGTGGCTCGGTTAAGAATCAGACGGGTTTGTCCATATTTGAAGATGAAATATGGTACAATGGAGAGGTATCGAAGTGGTCATAACGAGGCGGTCTTGAAAACCGTTTGTCCG
>JAUNFZ010000047.1 GCA_030524785.1 Eubacteriales bacterium | reverse complement strand
GAGGAGTGCCCCCGGCGTCTGGTACACCGGAGGCAATTATGAAAAAATTTATCTAATAGTCTGTTGTCATTTCTTTCACTGTCTATACTCTAACAGCTATTTATGAACATTTTATGAACAGTCCATAAATATATTGTTATTTTCTCCAAAATTTAAATGATTTTGTGCGAGTTTTCGTCATTTTTCACAGTTTCAGTTTTGCAAACAGCGATCCCAGATTTGTCGATATGCTTTCAGACTGGGGAAGCTCCACCGTTTCTTCCTGAATTTCCTGGGCTGCCACGTCCTGCAGAGCTTTCATGCTCAGGCTCAGCTTTCCGTCCTTTACCGCAATCACCTTTACCTTTACCTGATCGCCCACTTTCAACACTGCCGCCGGGGATTTGATCCTCTTTTCACTGATCTGGGAAACATGTACCAGGCCGCTCAGACCGTTGCCCAGGTTAATAAACGCGCCGTAGGGCTGCAGGGATTCTACCGTTCCCTCTGTCACCAGACCCACTTCCACGTTGGAGATTTTTGCCTTTTTCTCCTCAGCCGCCCGTTCCCGCAGAATCTCTCTGGCAGAAAGCACCAGCTTTTTGTCCTCCTCGTCCACATTAATGATACGGACCTCTATTTCTTTTCCCAGCCATTCCTCCAGATCTTCCACGTAGTTCAGAGAAAGCTTGGACGCCGGAATAAATCCCCGGATTCCTTCCACATAAGCCACAACGCCGGACTTTACGACGCCTGCTATCCTTACTTTGACATTCGTTCCGTTTTCCTGAAGCTCTTTCAGCTTATCCCAGGCCAGCACGTCATTGGCTTCCTTTTTCGACAGCATAATCTGTCCCTGGCCGCCGTCCCTGCGCACCACCGTTGCGGAAATTTCATCTCCGATATGAACTTCCTCTTTTATATTGAAGTTTGGATCATCCGAAAAATCCTCCGCCCGGATCACTCCCTCCGTGTAATACTTCAAATCCAGCGTTACCTCCGTCTCAGAAACGCCGATCACCGTTCCTGTAAGCACGTCGCCCTCATGAATCTGTTTCAGGGACGCGTTCAGTTCCTGCTCAAAATCCGCCATGCTCTCTGCCATTTCGCTCATCCTCCTACAATATGATATTTTGGTAAGTCCCGAAACCTTCTCGTATACGCTGCGCCTATTGCACATATCCTGCGGCCCGGTTTTGCCTCTGTGATTATTATATCGGCAGCAAAGGGGCCGCGCAAGCTTTTTCTTGCAGCGGCCCCGGGTTTCTTTTATAAGCTGCCCTCTATAACTCCAGACGGCTGCTTAATGAAAAACCATTTTCCATATCAAAAGATTTCACCAGATCTGCCTCCACCAGATAAAAGGTATTCCCGATATACAATCCGCGCACATCACTATAGTCGTACCAGCCATACTGCGATTCTATGCTCTCCCGCCCTGCGCTCAGATCGTACGTCAGCAGGTTTTCAAACCCGGTATCCTCCCGGTAGGAAAATACAAGATAATTGCTGTCGCAGACAAAACCAAAGATATTTTTCTCCTGATTTATCATAATTGCCTTATAGTTGCTAAGCCCCGGGCAATAGCTGGCGTTCTTAATCACATATTTGTCCACTTCCGTCACATTGGATGGGTCGGAAATATCGAACATAGACAGTTTTACTCCCTGGGTGGCGCCGGTATCCGGATCCGCTTCGTAGCCAATGCCCAGAAGCATGTTTTCGCCGTAAAAGTGCAGGTAAGAAGAAAATCCGGTTACTTTCAGTTCTCCGAGTATCTTTGGATCCGACGGGTCGGAAAGATCCACGGAAAACAGCGGGTCTGTCTGCCGAAACGTCACAAAGTACCCGGTATCTCCCAGAAAGCGTGCAGAGCGAATCGTCTCTCCCGGCGCAATATCGTTGATTTTTCCCGTCATATGCAGGTTTTCGTCAAACACGTACAGGCCGTTCATTTCCCCGCCGTCTTCCCACCGGGTCGTCACCACCCGCAGATAGCCTTCATATTCGTCAATCGAAAATGTATCGTTCAGATATCCCTCCACTTTGCAGGCTCCGACGCCTTTGATGGCTCCGTCCTCATAGGAAAATTTCAGAATCTCTGTAGACTCCATATTTCTCCACTCGCGGTTGCACACAAAAATGCTGTCACCGCTCACATAGGTACTGCTGACGCCTGAAACTACAGCCGCATAATCCTGTACCTTTTCCGGTTCTTTTATATTGACAGAAGAAATCACAAGATATCCTGTATCTTCCAGTTTTTCCGGCACAAAAATGCGGTTCGTTCCCACTTCTTCTCCATTTACCAGGGGCATAATTTCACTGTCGTTTAAGTCCTTTTCCACCTGAGGCCAATACTGTGTAAAGGTGTAGATATAGTCTCCCACCTTCCGGCTCGTATAATAATCGCCCTCCTGTTCCATGCTGCCCAAAAGCTTCGGTTCTTCCCTGGAGGAAATATCGTATGTCGTCACCCGGGTATAATCCCTGGTCTGCACATAATAGGTCTGATCGCCCTGAGTGCGCATTTCTCCCAGGCTCCCCCCGGTGATGATGCTTAAAAGGTCTCCGTCAATATACATATCCAGAACGGAGGAGCTCAAATCCTCCGGCGTCAGCTCACAGACCTGTTCCATTTCCGTGCCGTCCGCCCGGACAATGCGCAGAGAATTGTTTTGTTTCAATATATAAATATACTCTCCATCCGTTTTGACGATATCCCCCTCATCCACGCCAAGCTCTCTGAGATTGGTCTGGGAAAAATCCACGTTCTGCAAAGCCTGTCCCGCGTCTCCGTCAGCCACAGACTCCGTCTGTACCGATTTTGCCATACCTGCAGCGCTGTCCAGAGCCATAATCTCTCCGGATTCCTCATAGAGCGCTATTCCTCCGTCTGCCGCCGAACCGCTGCCACTGCGGCTATCCACAAATTCTTTAAGCTTCTCATACAGCGCCGTCTTATCCCCTATGGGAGCAAGCCCGGTGTCTGCTGCCGCTGATTTCGCCGCGTTGGCTGCTCCTTCCAGCTCATCCGCCGTTTCCGTCGCGTTGGCTGCGCCTTCATCCGCTGCCAGTTCCAGCGTATCCGCCGTCAATGCGTCGTCTGCCTGCTTCTGCTCCGCCCCGGCTTTATTCTCTATCCCGCGCATGGTCTGAGTAACGCCAAGCTGCCTGCCCGCCGCAAATACCAGAAAGAGAACGGCAGCGGCCTCGGCTGCACGTACGCCATATTTATACCAGGGAATCACTTTTTTGCGTTCTTTTCCCTGTTCCTCCCCCGCAGGTTTTTGTTCTGTCTCTTTTAATCTTTTTTCTATATTTTCCGGGCTCAAGGAATCGGGTACCGGTATTTCTTCCGCCGATTTTCTGATCCTTTCATTCCATTTCTTTTCGTCCATCCTGTCTTTCCTCCTCAGCACGCCAGATATGCTTCCATTTTTTCAAGAGCGCGTTTTTGCCTGGATCGCACCGTATTGCCGCTTATCTTCAGGGCCTCTCCGATTTCCCGGCTGCTGTAGCCCCCAAAAATACTCAGCGACAAGATCAGGCGCTCCTCATCCTTCAGTTTCGAAAAAGCGGATCTTACGTCCATTTCCTCCTCTGTGTCGCCACCGGCGGCGCACAAATCCCCCGGCAGTTCGCAGGCCGCGTTTACATACTGTTTCATACGCCGTCTGCATTTATTTGCCAGGATCGCAAATATCCAGCTTTTAAAAGAGTCCTCCTTTTTTAACTGGCCAATCTGCGCCCAGGCGTCGGCAACTGCATCGCTGACCGCGTCCTCCGCATCATGGCTGTTTTTTAGCGTATACAGGGCAAATCGGTACATTTCCCGGTATATCTCCTGGTACAGCCCGGCAAAAGCATGGGCGTCGCCCTGCTTTGCCTGCTGCACATATGTGATTTGTTTTTCCCGTTCCATAATTTTACCTCTTTCTCCGACAGGTACCTTTCGCAGTTTAACCCTTACATCTATATAGTGTCAAAGAACTTCAAAAGTGTTGCATATAAAATTAATTTTTTTCGATAAAATGATACCAGTAGCCGAATGTCCCTCCCGGCTGCTTCTTTTCCTCCATGTCTGCCGCTTCCTTAAAGCAGGGAAAGCCGTACATCCGCGCCAGGTGCCGGTCCTGCAGATCCCGGCAGACTCCCGGAACCCCCAGAACAAAATATCCATCCCGGTGGCAGCCCAGCATCAGATGGCGGTGCTGCATATAGGCCTGGTGCAAAAATGTATTTTTTCCAAAGACCCATTCCTCCCGGGGCAAAAAATTGATATCCTTGGGTGCAATCTGGATGCATTGGGTAATCTCGCCGTCGTCAAAGGGCTGAATGTGCGGATAATGGTACAGGAATTTCGGCCATCTTGCGGCAAAGCTTCCCGAGAATGTCATTGGCTGAACCGCGTTTCTTTGCTCCGCCGAAGCGGACGCCCCTGCGCTTTCTGCTGCTGGTTTTTCGTCTTCTGCCGCCGGCAATTCTTCTATCTTTTCCTCCGCCGGACTGCTGTCGGCGGCTAAGGCCGGGGACTCATGTCCCTCCACAAAACGGTCGGGGGCCACCGGCTCGTCGTCCCAGACGGTTATGTAGTTTTCTTTGTCGCCTCCCCTCAGCCAAATGCCGCGGATGTCCCTGGCGTCATAGGGGGAGTTGGCAAAGCGCACCGCTCCGGAGGCAAACTGAAAATCCAGCGCGTTGTTTTTCTGAACCGTATTTCCCAGAGGGATACCCACAATCTTATCTTCCCGGCGCACAAAGCCGTATACTTTTATTTCCCCCTGGATGCCTTTTACCGGCTGAACATGCAGCCTGAGGCGACATACTCCGTTTCTGATCTCTGTCTTTACGTATCCGCAGTTGCTTCCCTTTCTTCCACCCGGATACTCATAAATATATGCTACAAAACGACGATATTCTGACACACACTCACTCCACGTCTCCGTTTACCTAAGTATATGTCAGAATATCTGTTTCATGTCTGTTTATTTATGCAGAGCTTAAATATCGCATCATGCCCCAGGGGTTTTCTTTTTTGGCGAAGTTTTTTGCACGGCTTTGCCGGAGCTTTTCCTGTGCTGCGGTTCCTTTCTTTTTGCGTACTTAAATACTGCCACGCCGTATGCCGGCAATTTGTATTCTATATAATAGGGCTTATTATCACATTCTCCCTTTATCGCCCGGAAGGTTTCCGGCTGTTCCTGACCGCTTCCGCCGAACCTGGCGTCGTCGCTGTTTAAAATCAGCTTATAGCTGCCGGACTGAGGAACGCCCACCCGGTAATCTTCCCTGCTCATCGGTGTGAAGTTAATGACAAACACCAGATTGCTCTTTCCATCGGCAGAGTGACGGATAAAGCTGAAAATGCTTCTGCTGTTGTCGTCCGCATTAATCCACTCAAACCCATCCCAGGAATGATCCAGACTATACATCGCCGGATCCTCCTTATATAAATGAAGTAATGCCTTTACATAATCCTGAAGCTGGCGGTGCTTGTCCTCGCCAAGCAGATACCAGTCAAGCTCCCTGGCCTCGCTCCACTCCTGGAACTGCGCAAAATCCTGTCCCATAAAGAGCAGCTTTTTGCCCGGATGGCCGAACATATATGTATAGCCGGCTTTCAGGTTAGCAAATTTATCGTCGTAAAGGCCGGGCATTTTGTTTATCATAGAGCATTTCAGATGCACCACCTCGTCGTGGGAAAGCACAAGGATAAACTGTTCGGAAAACGCGTATGTCAGAGAAAACGTCATTTTGTTATGATTATAGCTTCTGAAATACGGATCCAGTTTCATATAATCCAGGAAATCGTGCATCCAGCCCATATTCCATTTTAATCCAAACCCGAGGCCGCCGTCCTTCGGCGCTCCCGTTACCATGGGCCACGCGGTGGATTCTTCCGCAATCATCAGCACGCCCGGATTTCTGCCCGGCACCACGCTGTTTAAGTGACGGAAAAATTCTATAGCCTCAAGATTTTTATTTTCGCCGTAGATGTTCGGCACCCACTGTCCGTCGGAGCGTCCGTAATCCAGATACAGCATCGACGCGACGGCGTCAACGCGCAGACCGTCAATGTGGAACTGCTCTACCCAGAACAGCGCGTTGGCAATCAGGAAATTGCGCACCTCGTTTTTCTCGAAGTCAAACACCTTCGTCCCCCAGTCGGGATGCTCTCCTTTTCTGGAATCTGCGTACTCAAACAGCGGCTGGCCGTCAAAATCTGCCAGGCCGCAGGCATCTTTCGGGAAATGAGCCGGAACCCAGTCCAGAATTACGCCGATGTCATTCTGGTGAAAATGATCGATCATATAGGCAAAATCTTCAGGCGTCCCATAACGGGCCGTAGGCGCATAGTACCCTGTCACCTGGTATCCCCAGGAACCGTCGAAGGGATGCTCCGCAATGCCCATAAGTTCCACATGAGTGTACCCCATTTCTTTTACATAATCTGTCAGCCGCTCGGCAAATTCACGGTAATTATAAAAACCGTCGGGGTTTTCCTCGCTGGCCGGATGCTTCATCCAGGAGCCGGGATGCACCTCATAAATCGCCATCGGCATAGCATCCAGATTCTGTTTTCTGCGCTTTTCTATCCATGCTTTGTCGTGCCACTGCAAGTTTGATATATCTGTAATTCTGGACGCCGTGCCCGGCCGAAGCTCCGCATAATTTCCAAAGGGATCGGCCTTATACAGCCTGCGGCCGTCGTGGGTGCAGATCAGATATTTATACTGCATGCCAATCTGCAGTCCTTCCACAAAAATCTCGTAGATGCCAAGGGGTTCCAGACGCGTCATTTTATAAGCGTTTTCCTCCCAGCCGCAAAATTCGCCCGTCAGATGAACTTCGGCGGCGTGGGGCGCCCAGACCGCAAAATATACGCCTTTTTTCCCATCTACTACCGTCGGGTGCGCGCCAAGCTTTTTGTAGATGTCGTAATGCGTCCCCTGGCCGAACAGATACTGGTCCAGTTCTCCTATACGTACATCCGGCATCTGCTCCTTTTTGTCCTTTGTTTCCATAGTGCTCCTCCCTTTCTCTGGCTCCGTCCTCCGGCGCTCATTACATCTTATATATTTTTGCCTCGCAGGCTTTTAAGGAGACGGAAATCCTTCCGTTCTCCAAAGAGATCTCCTCCCCGGTAAATGCATCCGTCACAGCGTCTGTCCCCACAGGAAGCGGCACAGAAATTTCCGCAGGATTTTCGTCATTGTTTACGGCGACAACCACCACTTTGCCGTCCAATATCCGGGCAAAGGCATACTGGCGGTTCGTCAGCAGCAGCTCCCGGTAAGTTCCCTGGGCCAGCACCTCATTTTCTTTCCTGAGCGCCCCGAGTTTCCGAATGTGCTCCGTCAGTTCAGGGTGCGCGTTATGTTTCAGACATTCCCCCACCCGCAGTCTCGGCCGCAGAGAGTCGTCGCTGCCCTGCTCCTTCTTTCCCTCCACTCCAAATTCACTTCCATAATAAATGGAGGGGATTCCCGGCAGAGTATAGAGAAGCGTATACACAGGTATCACATGCTCCTTGTGATTCAGCTTTGTGATGATACGCTCCACATCATGGTTATCCACAAAGGAGTAGAGCTTTCTGCCCCGGTATATGCCGCCGTTTTCATCAAACTGCCTGCGGATTGTGTGGGCGATTTCAAAATAATTGTGATCGTTATGGCCTGAGTACAGTCCCTTGTGCAGCTCATAATTTGTCACAGAGTGAAGTACATCATCGTTTGCCCAGCGTGCGTAATCGCCGTGGATGACTTCTCCCATCAGCCAGAAGTCCTCCTTTTCCTGGCCTGTCATCCAGCGCATCTCTTTCATGAAATCAAATTCCAGGCAGTCTGCGCAGTCAAGACGAATCCCGTCGATATCAAATTCGTGAATCCAGAAACGGATCACATCAAACAGATAATCCTTCACCGCCCGCTCATACAGGTTCAGGTTCACAAGATTCTGGCAGTTTCTCCAGGATTCATAGGAAAATCCATCATTATACGCCGAGTTCCAGCCAAAATTGATTCCTTTGTACCAGTTCCGGTACGGAGAATTTTCACGGTTTTTCTGAATGTCCTGAAATGCAAAAAACTCCCGACCCGTATGATTAAATACTCCGTCCACCACAATGCGGATGCCCATCTCGTGGGATTTCTTTACAAATCGTTTAAAGTCTTCGTTGTCGCCCAGGCGCCTGTCTACCAGGCGGTAGTCGATGGTGTCGTAGCCGTGGGAGGTGGACTCAAAAAGAGGGCCAATATAGATTGCCGTACATCCAATGTCCTGCAGATGCGGCAGCCACTCCTCAAGCTCCTGCATCCGGTGTACTACGCCCGGCGCCTCGTTTGTCTTCGGCGCCCCTGTCATCCCCAAGGGGTACATATGATAAAAAACTGCTTTTTCATACCATTTGCTCATTTTACGTAATTCCTTTCCGTCTGTCTTGTTTTTGGCATTTCCCATTTGGGTGTCGAAACACCCGAATTTATGATTTGATTACACGGATTGCTTCGTGCTTCGCACTCCCACATCTCCGTTTCACTACGGTCGGTGCTGGACGCGTGTCACTGGCACGCAGCACCCTAAGAATATATTCCATGCATAAACTGATGAATCAGGCTGTTCTTTTTCTCCTCTGAAACTGCAATCCCCTTTTCGCCCGCATCCCTGTAGCCCAGGAACAGGATATAGTGATTGATCAGCCCCAAAAATCCAATGGCAAACTGCTGCTGGCGGCCGTTCATATTGCCAAGCTCATGGGACGCCCGCTCAAAAAGCTTTACCGTCAGATCGTACAACTGCGTGATATAAGGTTTCGCCGCCTGATATACCTCGTTCTCCTTTGCAGAATAACACAGAGACATCAGCAGCATATACGCCTTATCATTTTTATTGGCAAAATCAATGAGCGCCGTGGCAAAGGCGTACAGCCCGTCGTAAATGCCCGCTCCGCTGTCGGCTGCCCCGGCAAGCTTCTGAACAAAGCCGTCCAGCTCTCTGGACAGCAGCGTCTGCAAAAGCCCGTACTTACTTCCAAAATAATAATACAGCGTGGGCTTTGTCACTCCGGAGGCCTGGCAGATTTCCTGTATGCCCACCGCGTCGTAACCCTTTTGATAAAACAAATCCAGCGCACATGCCAAAATCCGTTCTCTATTCTCCATCATCTTCTCCGTCTGTTTCTGTAAGTCCTGTTAATGCCTGCTGTATAGGCTTAGTATACCGTTCGGTATATTATATGTCAAGGGCAAAATTGCGTGGTATCGCCGGACAAAATCACGGGGCATCCTCTGCTTTTGAGGATGCCCCGTGATTTTGTTCTTTATGATTCAGAATAGCGAGCCGGCCGGTTTCCGTCCGGCGCTTCGCACCAGATTAATATTCCATCTGGCGGTAATATCTGCGGGTCGTCAGAGGATGCTTTCTCTCTTTTTCGAGGTGGCAGCTCAGACGCTCCGTAATTGCATACATTACCATCGGAGATACAATCTTGCGGAACTGCGGATCGTCAAAGGGAAGCTTTATATCCTTCGTGTCAAATACATTGATAGATTTCGTGATCTTTTTGGAGAACTCCATCACACGGTCCATCAGAGGTCTCGTCTCATCTTCCCCGTAAAACAGGATCAGGCTGGTACCTTCCTCCACAAGCTCCAGCGTTCCGTGGAAATATTCCGCCGCATGGATTGATTTTGTTTTAATCCACTGCATTTCCTCCAGAATACACATAGCATAGTCATAAGCCTCGCCCCAAAGCATACCGGAACCCACGATCATATGGTAATCTGTGTCCTTGTGCTCCGCCGCTATGGCTGCGCATTTGTCCTCGTAGCTTTCTTTTGCTTCCAGAAGGAAAGGAACAATTTTTGCATACTGATCCATGAACACATCATACTTTTCAAACTGACCCGCATTTTTCATAAACCGTCCCAGCAGAGTAATCATATAGGTATAGATCGCCTCGCAGAGGCAGTCGTCCTCGGCAAAGCTGAAGAATTTGTAATCTGCATACTCGCACACCGGCGTATTATCGTTGGAGACATAAACCATCGTTCTTGCCCCCGCCTCTTTACAGAATTTTGCCGCAGCCACGATCTCTTTTGTGTTGCCGCTTCTCGTAGAGAATACGCACACCGAGTCCTTTGTAAATTTCTGATGATGCATCGCCATAAATTCTGCTGCAATTACGCTGTGCGTTTCAATTGTGGAATCAGAGTCCATCCAATACTTCATCGGCAGAGAATGTGCATAGGTGCCTCCGCATCCGATAAAGAAAATATTGGAATAACCCTCCTGGCAGACTTTGTCCACTGCGGCCTCAATCTGCGGTCTGAGCGCAATCGCATCGCTTACAACCTTTTCATAGCGCGGTACATCAAAATTAAACATGTTCATTTCCTCCTTTAATATAAATAATTTTTATTGATTCACATAATTTCTGACCGTTGCAAAACCAAAAGCGGTCGCTTCTTCGGGCCTTTCGCTCTCGGAAGTATCCCCAATCTCCAGAGTGATATAGCCCGTATAGTCATACGTTTCAAGAGCTTTCAGATGCTCCCTTACCGGGTGAGTTCCCTTCCCGCAGGGAACGTGTCCCATCGGATCGCCGTCCGTCAAATGCACATGGCAGATTCTCTTTCCAAACTCCGCAAAGTAGTCTTCCAGAGTATTTCCCTCCAGGCGCACCGGAACCGTATCCACGCACAGCCCCAGAAGGGGATCTGAGATCGCTTCCATCATCTTCTTTGTGGTGGCAAAATCATACACCAGGTTGCTTTCCGTCCTGTTCAGAATTTCAAAGGCCAGCATCACGCCGTCTTTTCTGGCGGTTTCCACCATTTGCCAAAGGCCGTCCACAGATCTTTTCCATGCCTCCCCGGGATCTTCGTCGTAATTTCCCCAGCCTGCGCAGCAGAGCATTTTATCGGCTCCCAGTTCCGCCGTCATATGAATATTTTCCCGGAAATATGCAAGGCTTGCGTCCCTGAGCTTCCTGTCGGGCGCCGCAATATTATAGGGATACATCACCTGCTCGGGAGTGACGCACACAATATGCATCCCCCTTTTTTGAACCTCCCGGCGTACCCCGCCGGTCACGCGCAGGCTCTCTGTAATCGGGCTGATGTGTGGCGCTCCTGTCCACAGTTCAAAGTTTTTTATCTGTAGCCGCTCCATAGAATCCAGAAAATATCCGAAGGAATATTTATTGTAGATCATATTCATAGCGGCAAACTGGCTGTAACGAATTTTTTTCATTTTGGCCCAAGCCCGGCCTGTTCTCCGGGCTTTGTCCCTCCTTACTGCTGATTATTCCATATCCAGAACGTCCTCTGAGTAATATCCGCTGTCGAAAAGCAGTTCCTGATAGTTGTTGATATCAAGCGCTTTGGGTTCAACTACCATGGCGATGACGTCTTTCACACCGTTGTTGTAGATTACATAATCTTCAATGACGGGTTCTTCACCGTTTACCAGGCAGTCAATCATATACGTCGCATTTTTCGCCAGTTCACGGATATCCTTAAATACCGTCATCGTCTGCTCGCCGGCAATAATCGACTTGATGGAAGCCACGTCGCAGTCCTGACCGGTAGTGATAGGCAGCGGCATATCCTCGGCGCCGTAGCCCACGCTCTTTAAGGAAGAAATTACTCCAAGCGCCACGCCGTCGTTGGAGCAGAGCACAGCGTCCACGCGTTTATCCGTATAATAGGTACTCAGGATGTTATCCATTCTGGTCTGCGCCTTGGACGCCTCCCATCCCGGTGTTCCGGTTACGGAAAACTCAATCTGTCCGCTGGGAACATTCAGGCTTCCGTCCTCAATATAGGGCTTGAGTACTTCCATTGCCCCATTGTAAAAATAGGTTGCATTGCTGTCGGCCGGGTCGCCCGCCACGATTTCAAGATTGAAGGTATCTTCGTTGTTGTCCAGATCCAGGTGCTCTACAATATACCTTCCCTGGGTGGCTCCAATTTCTTCCAGGTCGTCTGCGCTGTAATAGTCGATGTACTCGCTGTTCAGAATGTTTGCGTCGTAAGCGATGGCAGGAATATTATTCTCATGAGCCAGCTGCACAACGCTCGTCATGGAAGATCCATCCCAGGGGGAGATAATCAGTCCGTCCACACCGCTCATAATCATGTTTTCCACCTGAGAAGCCTGAATGTTGGCATCTCCCTGTCCAAACTGTACGTCCACCTCATAGCCGAGTTCCTCGAGATACTCTGTCAGGTATTCTTCATCCTTCAAAGAGCGGGCAAGCTCTTTTGAGGAGAGGGATATCCCGATCTTTTTTCCCTCTGCGCTGGCTGTCATCGTTCCGAAAGCCGCTGCCGCCGTCAGACATACCGCCATCATTACCGTGCCTTTTCTCATCATCTCTTTTTTCATGACCTTTCTCCTTTTCTTATTTTTTTATGAATTAATGTTTTCCATTAATTTTCTCTCAGACTTTCTTTTGCTTTATGACCTCAGCTCTTTGACTTCGATTTCGACGTGAGGTCAAAGGTAACTGCCAGAAGCAGTATCAGGCCCTTAATTACCTGCTGTATGTCCGTACTGATTCCCATGATAGACATACCGTTGTTTAAAATTGCCATAATTGCGGCTCCCACAATTGTTCCCATAATCGTGCCGGAGCCTCCCGCTGCGGCGCATCCCCCGATATAGCAGGCTGCAATCGCATCAAGTTCATAAGAATTGCCTGCCTTGGCTGTGGCAACATTCAGCCGCCCGGTCACCACAATTCCCGCTACCGTGGCCAAAAGCGCACAGTTTACGTACACAATGAACATCACCCATTTTGTCTTTACGCCGGACATCTGCGCTGCCAGACGATTGCCGCCCACCGCGTAGACATGTCTTCCCACTGAAGTCTTCTGGGCAATAAAATTGTAGATCAGGGTTACGATAATCAGCACCACCAGCACGAAAGGCATCCCTCTGTATTTTGCCAGCATAATCAGCACAAACCCCATCACAAAAATGATTCCCGCAAGCTTTGCAGCTGTCACGCCCATGGATGGTACTTCAAAGCCGTAGCTGATACGTTTTTTCCTGGCGCTCATCTCACGCAGGATAACCGCTATCGACGCGACCGCCAGCACAATCAGACAAATCACATTCAGTCCGCCCACCTTCAACTGCGGAAACAGAAACCCTGAAGCGAAATACTGAAAACTGTTCGTGAAGGGAGAGAGTGACTGTCCCTGCAGTATATACTGGGTCAGGCCGCGGAACATCAGCATGCCCGCAAGCGTTACAATAAAGGGCGGGATGCTCAGGAAAGCGATAAAAGCTCCCTGAAACGCTCCGATCAGAAGTCCCACAACCAGTGTGACCGTCACAGCAATCCAGGTGGGAACGTGGTTCTGTACAATCATGGCGCCCAGCAAAGCGCCGGATACACCTACCACGGAACCCACAGACAGGTCAACGTTTCCTGTCAGTACGCAGAAAAACATTCCCAGCGACAAAAAGATCAGGTAGCTGTTCTGCATAAAAATATTACTGATGTTCAGCGGCCGGAAGATCATTCCCTTTGTGGCGATTCCAAAAAAGCATATTACAGCCAGAAGCGCTATGATCATTCCATTCTGCCGCATGTTGCCGCCAAACAATGTTTTCTTTTTTGTATCCATGTTTATCCCTCCCTGCCGTTTTTCATAATACAGCCCATAATATTTTCCTGTGTAATCTCAGAACGGTTCAGCTCGCCGCACACCCTTCCATCGTTTATGACATATACGCGGTCGCACATTCCCAGAAGCTCCGGCATATCGGAGGAAATAAAAATTACAATTTTCCCCTTCGCCACCATATCGTTCATCACCTGGTAAATTTCATATTTCGCGCCCACATCAATCCCGCGGGTCGGTTCATCCAGGATAAACACATCCGCGTCCGACAGAAGCCATTTACTTAAAATCACTTTCTGCTGGTTTCCTCCGGAGAGGTTGGATACATTCTGCTCCGCGTCCACGGACTTGATATTCAGCTTCCTGCGGTATTCATCCGTGGCAGCAATCTCCATGTTTTCGTCGATCGCCCCCTTCTTTACAAAGCGCGGCAGGCTCGGCAAAGTTACGTTATTCTTAATGGACTGCCCGGAAATAAATCCGTAAATATGGCGATCCTCCGATACATAGGCCAGCCTGTGCCGGATCGCGTTTGAAACCGTTTTTGTGTCAATTGCCACGCCGTCCTTTTCCACGGTTCCTGTAATATTTGTCCCATACATATGGCCGAATACGCTCATCGCCAGCTCCGTTCTCCCGGCGCCCATCAGCCCTGCAATTCCCAGAATTTCTCCCTTTCTTGCGTTGATGCTGATATTTTTTAATTTCTGCTTCTCGCTGTTCAGCGGATCATAAACCGTCCAGTTTTTAATGGAAAATCCAACTTCGCCGATATTCGGCG
Organism: Eubacteriales bacterium; assembly: GCA_030524785.1. Lineage (GTDB taxonomy): Bacteria > Bacillota > Clostridia > Lachnospirales > Lachnospiraceae > Marvinbryantia. Next base: position 10,392 of record JAUNFZ010000047.1, on the reverse strand, counting down.
TCCTGGGCGGATAAAGATTTGTCAGCTCACGCCCTACCATGCTCTTGATAATGCGTTCCTCGCTGATCTCATCCCTGCCTTTTTCCAGCGTTTCTATCGTCTCTCCGTCGCGGATGATCGTAATCGTATCGCAGACCCTCATTACCTCCCGCAGCTTATGGGAAATCAGAATCGAAGTGATTCCCTGTTTTTTAAATTCCAGCACCAGGTTTAAAAGCATCTCGCTCTCCGTCTCATTGAGCGCCGCCGTAGGCTCGTCCAGAATCAGCAGCTTTACGTCGCAGGAGATTGCCTTACATATTTCCACAAGCTGCTGTTTTCCCACGCCGATGTCTTTAATCAGCGTATCCGGGCTTTCATGAAGCCCCACCTGTTCCATATACTTTTTTGCCTCGCTCCGGGTGGCTTCCCAGTCGATCACTCCATGCTTTTTGATCTCTCTCCCCATAAAAATATTTTCCGCGATGGACAGCGGCTGAATCAGCGCCAGATGCTGATGGATGATGGCAATGTTTTTATCCTTGCTGTCTCTGGTACTTGTAAACCGACATTCCTCGCCATTGTAGTAAAAGCTTCCCTCGAAGGAGCCGTAGGGATACACGCCGCTGACGACATTCATAAGAGTGGATTTTCCTGCTCCGTTTTCCCCGCAGAGTACATGAATTTCCCCGCGGCGTACCTTCAGGCTGATATTCTTCAGAGCGGTCACATTTCCGAATCTCTTAACAATATTTTTCGTTTCCAAAATATAATCTGACATTCACCTTCTCCTCCGCCCTCTCTATTCACCCATAGTTTCCACATACACCGTCCGGCTTTGAGCGCCGTCATATTCGCAGAAGAATATCTCCTGTGCACCGCCCCGGATAAGCTTTCCGTCTCTTACAGGAAAAACAGCGTGATTTCCTGTAAGAAGCGATCTGAGATGCCCTGTGGGATTTCCAGCCGTCGTCCCATAGGAGTGAAGCATCCTGGCGTGGGCATAGGGGTGATCCTCCGGCACCAGCCGCCACATCATGTCTTTCATATCGCTTTGCAGACACTCCAGATCTTCATTTACCGTAACCGCCGTCGTCGTGTGGGCGGTAATGACAAACGCCACGCCGTCCTTGATCCCGGACCCCTCTACAAGCCCCTTTACCTTTTCGGTAATGTTTATGTAGTCGTTATATTTTGTGGTATGAATCACAAAGCTGTCTAACCTAACCAACTTCTCTCCTCCTCTCCCAAAAATTCCAGCGCATTTCTTTCCGTAATCAATTCCACGGTTTCTTCCCTCAAACCAAGGTTTTTCAAAGCGGTCAGCATACGCATCTGTTCAAAGCGGGGCATATTGGATCCGAACATTACCTGATGGCGGATACTCCGGTCCAGCCAGCCGATACCGATTTCTTTCGTAAATATATGCTCATAAAACTCTCTTGCGCAGTCGAAAAACAGTACCCCTGTGTCCGCATAGAGATTTGGATATTTCAGCAGAAGCATTGCCGTATCCTTCACCCACGGAAAGCCCATATGCGCCAGGCACATCCGAAGCTTTGGATATTTCATCGCCACCTCCTCAAACAGAAGGGGATGGCCGTACTTTGCAGGGCTGTCGGGCTGCCAGGTAAAGCCGCTGTGAAAAATGATGGGTTTGTCGTATCTCTCACACAGCTCGTAAATGGGAAACATCCGCTCCTCGTTGGGATAGAACCTCTGTCTGCAGGGATGCAGCTTCAGTCCCGACAGGCCAAGTTCTGCAAAGGCATATTCCAATTTTTCAAGGGCGTCCTCCGCTCCCGGGTCTATGGATGCGAATCCGTAAAAACGTCCTTTCCCCAGATCCACCAGCTTTTTTATGTCCTCGTTTTTCATGGCGTCCCCGCCGCAGCCCGAGTAATCATGGGGAAGCAAAAAGCATCTGTCAACGCCGGAGGCCGAAAGCCTCTGTTCTATCTGTTCCAGAGCACAGCGGGGCGTCTTGTAATAGGCCATGTCGTTTCTTCTGACCTCCGCCGTCTCCTCATCCGGACATACCTCCTTGATAAACGCCGGATGATAATGCACATCAATAACCATCCTTTCATTCCTCCTTCTCTGTCTGACGACTACATTTTATAAATTCCATCACTTCCTCGAAGTACATTGCTCCCTCCATGGGGCCAAGGCGCGTGGCCTGCAGCGCGCCGGCGGCATTGGCCAACTGTCCTGTTTTTTCGAGCTCCCAGTTTTCCAGCACTCCATACAGAAATCCGGCGCAAAAGGAATCTCCGCAGCCCGTAGGATCCACTTCCTCTACCCTGTAGGCCGGGGCGTGTACCTTTTTGTCTCCCTTATAAATGGTACATCCTGCGGCCCCCTGTTTCAGCGCTACGATCTTTCCCTGAGCCGAAAGCTTTCTGCAAGCTTCCTCATCCGTTTTGGTTCCCATGAGAACTTTCGCTTCCCCCTCGCTTGGAAGAATAATATCCGCCCGCTTCACAAAGGGCCCCATGACCGCCTCCATATCTTCTATGCTGATCGTAAAATTAGGATCCAGTGAGACAAGGGCATCCTTTGATACGCTTGCCAGCGTCTTTTCCATTGCCTCTCTGCGGGCTCCCGTCTGGCAATTGCTGATAATCTCGCCGCTGAAATGAACAATTCTGCTGTCTGCCACCACGGCTGCCGGGATATCCTCCGGCCCGAGCACCATACAGGCTGAGTTATTGATGAAATCCAGATACTGCCGCGTTCCGTCTTCTTCGTATCTTACAAAAACAGCCGCCGTATTATATCCCTCTTTCCGGTTTACATAGCACACATCCACGCCGTCCCTTGCCAGCCTGTCTGTGACAATCGCTCCAAAGCCATCCTCGCCCACCGTTCCTATAAAGCAGCACTTCTTTCCCAGCCGCGCGGCCACGTCCAGCATAATACAGGTATCTCCGCTGGGATACGGACCGGTAAACTCACCTGGTTCTTCAAAGGGAACGCCTTTTTTTGTTCTCATAATCTCTACCAGCGGAAAACCGACTGCAAGAATATCGTACGTCTTATTCATTCCATTATTTCCCTCTTTCATTCCAGATTGTACTGTATTGTTCTGTATCATTATAGTATCATATGGTATCTTTAATTGCAACAGTTTTTTTCTGTTTTTTAATTTTTAAATCAATTTGCTTTTTTTCTCGGGTTATAGTACAATGAAAATAGATTCTATAACATTCCAAATGGAGGGTATGAAATGCACTTGGATTCATCCTCAGCTACTCCCCTTTATCTGCAGCTGAAGAACTTATTAACGGAACAAATTCAGACGGGAAAACTGAAAGGCGGAGATCAGATTCCCACAGAAACAGAGCTCTGTCAAAAATACAACATTGGACGAAACACTGTCCGAAATGCAATCAAAGAACTGACAGAAGAAGGGTATCTGATTAAAAAACAGGGAAAAGGCACATTCGTACAGTGCAAGACCATCGAAGAAAACGTCAACTGCAACGCCAGCTTCACTTCCGTCTGCCGGGCAAACGGCATGGTCCCTTCCAATAAGCTGGTAACTCTGGCCCTGCAGCCCGCCTCCAAAGCAGATATTGAGGCTCTGCATGTGGCGCCGGACAGTATGATCCTGTACATAGCGCGTGTTCTCTATGCGGACGGTATCCCTGTCATTTTCGACAGGCTCTACCTGACAGAAAAGTATTCAGATTTGATCAGAGAAAATTTAGACAACGTATCTGTCTATGAACTTCTGTACAAAAAATTTCACGTAATCATGAGCGAGTCCCACAAGACCATCGAGCTCGCCTATGCCAATGAAGAAGAATCAAAGCTTCTCAATATTGACGCCGGAGATCCCGTATTATTAATGAACGAAACGGTTTTTGACTCCACCGGAGAGCCGGTACACCGCACAAAGCAGATCATCCTCGGCGACCGTTTCAAATATTCTATCCGGTAGGATTGTGGGAGTGCGAAGCAATCCGTGTAATCATAAACTCGGGTGTTTCGACACCCAAATCCTACGATATAAAAAAACAGTGCAGCTTTCCGAAAAGAAAGTTACACTGTTTTTTATCTCTGCGGCCTTATTCACACACAATATCGGCCATTTTCCGTTTATTTGATTTTCTTAAAATTCTTTGCTTTCATAATTACGCGGTCGTTCTCATCGTAGCGTTTTCCTGAAAGGCTGGAAAACAGCTTGCCCAGTCCAAAGCGGCTGGCATGGCGAATCGCCTTGTCCATAATCTCCTGCACATCAAGAATCGCAACCGGCTGTTCCGGCGACTGAAGGATGCCAATGCTGTCGTACAGTGCCGTTACTGCCGATTCATCCAGCGCACAGCCCTTTTCATTCGCGTAATATTTTCCAAACTCTACCAGTTCATCGTTAGTAAGTATCGGAACATTGATCGTGACCGTAAATTTATCGGCAAACTGCGTATTGCGGGCCAGCAGATCCTGAAGATAACGTCTTTCGTCCTCCAGAACAACGATCAGGCTGTCCGTCTTGAAATCCATGGCCATGGAAAGCTGGGCAATTGCGTTTTCGTCCAGATCTCCGGCTTCCTCGATAATCAGCACGCCCCCGGCCATCTTTGATACCGTCGCCGCAATGTCTTTCTTGTTGAGATCTTCCGCATAGATTTTTGCCACCTTCGCGGTCTGCAGCCCTCTGCAGCGGCTGATAATCTTTGCCAGAGAAATTGCCAGAGTGGTTCTTCCGTTTCCGGCATCGCCCACCAGCACGATATTTCCCATAGAAGACGTCTTGTCTGTCAGAACTCCCCGCATGATCTCCGTCACCGCCAGGTTGATCTGCTCATTCATTCCACGGATCTGCGACCAGAAGCCAAGCATTTCTTTTTCTTTCTCATCCAGTCCGTCTCTCGTATAATCCTCCGGCCGAACGCCGCCGTTGGCCGAAGCCTGCTGCGCATCCATCTGCGTGCCCGCCGGCGCTTCCGCCTGCACATCTGCCGGTGCAGCCTCCTGTGTATTTGCCTGCGCAAATGCCGGTGCGGCCTCCTGCGTATTTACCTGCGCAGATGCCGGTGCAATTTCCGGCGCTTCCGCCGTCTTCAGCGACGGGGACGCCTCTCCTGCCTCTGTGGCTCCCGCTGCAGCTGCCGTCGTTTTTTCAGGCTGCGCCGCTTTGGCTGCCTCCGCTGCTTTCAGGTGCGCCGCATAGTCGCGCACGGAAACCTTTCCGATTTCCTGTTCAATCTTCTTTGACAGGTCAATGGTCGGTGCAGACATAAAGTCCACTGCCGGCTGTTCTGCATTTTTCGCCTGGCCGGCTGGCTCTGCCGCTTCCTGCGCCGTCACTTTCTGCATTACTGTTTCCTGAGCTGCCGTTGTCTCACGGGCTGCTCCGGTCAGCAGATCGTCGATGCTCATCTGTCCCGGAAGCTGTTCCTCCTCCGGCTCCTCCCGGCGTACCGTGCCAGTGCCCGCTTTAGCTATGGCATCTGCGCCCTTCGCCGCCAAAGACATACCTGCTCTTTCCATCACAGGAGCGCTCTCCAGTTCCTCCGACGAAGCTGCCGGGCGGATTCCGGAAAGGATTTCACGCATACTGTTCGCCAGCTCGCTCTGCAGCTCCACCGTATCCAGGGTTCTCGCAGGCGCCGCCGGACGTTCTTCCTTCACCGGCTCTGCCTCTGCGGAAGCCTCTTTTTCCGCCTCCGGCTCTGCTTCCGAAGCTGATGTCTGTGCCACCGCAGCGATCTGTTTTGCCGTATCTGTAATGATGCTGTCCACAATCACATCTTTCTCGGACTGTGGAAGCTCTTTTGTAATTACCTTGTCCAGCGTGGGCACCGCTTTCTCAACGACTTCCTCTTTTGTCTCCATATCCACGATCTCGCTGGGGTTATCATATACGGTCTGCTGTTCCGGCGTAAGGGGCTTGTATTTCTTTTTCAGCTCCAGCGCCTGTACCACATATTTTCCGTTGTGGAACCAGAGCGCCAGGTCATCGCACTCCGCCACGCACTGATCGACCATTCCCGCCTCGTCGTACAGCTTTGCAAGTTCATATGCCCACTGCTCCGAGTATTCCTTGCTCTTTAATTCCTCCAGAACGCCAATCTGCTCCTCGAGAGATGAGCCGCGTCCTTTGTAGATCTCGTATTTCAGAATATATTTGCTGTTATCATTTGGAGATACGTTTACATATTCTGTATAATACTCCACCGCATCGTCAAACTCCTGCGTCTGCACACACGCCTCTGTCAGACGGTAAAGAATCTGCCTGCTGTTGGGGGACCGGCGGTATGCGCGGTATAAAATTGCCTTGCTGTCCTCAGCCCTTCCCACAGCCTCATAGATCTCGCTGATCATGCAGAGCGTCTTTACGCTGCGAACGCGTTTCCATTCGATTGTATCGGCGATCTGAACCGCCTCGTCATAATCCTGTTTTTCTGCCAGTTTATTGATTTCTTCTAATTTTGCCTGATATTCGTACTTGTCCACTTTTCGCACCCCTTGCAATGTGTCTGTTGTTTAAATTAATTCACACAGTTGTAACAATTCTATCATAATACACACTGCTTGTCAAAGGAAACGCGCCTTATTTCGCTTCTTTTCGTGTGAATACATGCATTTCTGGCAAATTGTGACAAATTATTACATGCTCTGCGCCAAAAGAACACTGGCCGCTATTCCAGCGCAGGTGGAAAGCAGGGCGCCGGCCAATGTATATCTGGTCTTTTTCACTTTTGCCGTCATAAAATAGACGCTCATCGTATAAAAAATCGTCTCCGTGCAGCTCATCATCAGAGACGCTGTCAGGCCGATACGCGAATCTGTTCCATATTCCTTAAACAGGTCAAGGGCCAATCCGGTGGCCGCGCTGGAGGAAAACATCCGCACAACAGACAGCGGTACCAGCTCTCCCGGAAATCCAAGGCGTTCCAGCCCGCTGCCCAGAAGATTGGACAAAAGCTCCAGAAACCCGGACGCCCGCAGGACACCCACCGCAGCCATCAGCCCGATCAGCGTGGGCATAATGGAGATTACTGTGCGAAATCCTTCCTCCGCGCCCCTGATAAAAATCTCATACACGCTTTTTTTCATCAAAAGCCCGTAGCCCACAATAATAAAAATCAGAAGCGGTATCAGAAACGCCGACAAAAAGATTAAAAAATTCATAAAAATACCCGGAGTTATGCTTTCTACAGCATATGCTCCGGGTATACCGATCATGCCTGCGTTATATCCATTCCCTCATGCGGGGGATTTCCCGCATATAGGATATCGGCCCTGGTTATTTTCTCTTTTTCCGCATGAAGACAAGGGCGCCGGCGCCGACAGCCAAAGCTGCTGCGGCAATTATGACATAGAGCAGCCAATTTGTATTGTCTCCCGTCTTTACAGGAGTTCCTGACGCAAGCTGCGCAGCCGCTTCATAAGAACCGCCGTAATTCGCATACTGGCTTTCATACGACTGCGCCAGTTCCTCCGGGCTTACACTGGCGTAGCCGCCGGAGGGCGCCTGGGAATATTGATTCGTAATCTGCGACATCAGAGAACCGCCGCTTGTCAGATGAATCTCCGGGATAGTAACTTCGTAGGAATAGCTTCCCTGATCTTTGCTCAGCACCCGTCCGCTGCTGTCCGTCTCCGCCACATAATACGTATCCGGCGCAAGATTTTCAAACACAGCCGTCGCATACACCGCGTTTGTGGTCATTGCCAGAGGCTTTGCGCTTCCCACCCGGGAGCTCTCCGACAGGCTGCTGTCCGTAAAGAGCGCACAGTAGTACGTCTGGTTCACCTTGATTGCCGCGCCGTTTAAGGACGCCCGCTTGTAGACTGTAATTTCTCCCGGCTGAGTTCTGGCGGTCTGCATCGTCACGCTGGGCGTAATCAGCCCGTCCGACGTAATCTTAATCGTATGTCCGCCGATCGTCCCCCCCACCTCTGTGGAAAATTTACCTTCTCCGCCCGGCGAATAACCGTCCGGCGTCTTTATTTCTACCAGCTTGTATTCCTGCCCCAGCTTCAGCCGCTCCACAACATGGGCTTCCTGGGTCGTCGTCCATTCATCCAGAACGTTTCCGTTCATGTCCTGCACCTGCAGTACGGCTCCCGCCAGCGGATAACGCTTATCCTCGCCGTTAACCATCCATTTTTTCGTATCGAAAGCCTTGCGGTACACCTTTATCTTGGTGGTGACATTGGAAATAACCGCCGAAGCAGGTTTGCTTCCTTTTGATGTAACCACATTGGAATCACTCACCGTAAACGCTGTTTCCGCAGCCGTGGTATAATAGCCGTCCGCTGTTTTTGTCTGCACCAGCGTATAGCTGCCCGGGTCGAGCTTTCCCTTAAATTCCGCGGCGCCCGCAGTGCTTGTGAAAGCGGGAACCACCGTCTGACTGCCCTGGCGGATTTCCAGCGTCGCCCCGGCGATATATGTATTCGAAGATTTCAGCACCGAGCCCACCCGAACAATCGTTGGGCTGTTTACTGTCTGCAGGGTCTGTTCTTCCTTATTGTCCACCTTAAAAGACACGTTATTGTCTGTAATCACATAACCCTTCACCCGGGAAGTCTGTTTAAGCGTATAAGAGGCACCTTCTGAAAGCTGGCCTGTAATCGTCTCGCCGTTTTTGCAGGTAAACGTACCGCCTTCGCCCGAAAGTTCCATCGTAACTTTTCCGTTTGCCAGGAAAGCTTTGGCGTCGGTATCGTATGCCTTAACCGTCACCTTCGTGGGCGATACGGTAAACGCATCCTCCCTCCACTGACTGCTTGTGGCAAGCTCAAGGGCAATGCCCGATATCTCCTTTGAAGCCGGCGTTCGATAGCCCTGGGGCTGCTCTTTCATGCGCCATGCATATTTTTCGCCGAGAGGCAGGCCCTTGATTTCAAACTGTCCCTCCGACGGTACAACGCTCACATTGGACACCTGCTTTCCGCCGTACAGCAGGTCGTAGCTTCCGCCGTTATTTTTGTAGCCTTTTACCGGATTACCGGCGGCGTCCTGGATTTTCAGCCGGACCGCCGTATAAACGTTTCTTATTTTAATGTTCTGATCGTAGGTTGTATCGCCTGCATCCGGCTGAGAAATTGTAATGCTGGCCGGAGTACCCTGCCAGTAAGCCTCTCCGCCGCTGGTTCCCGCAGTATTCGCACCGTTGATCTGATACTGGGTGGTATAGGCGCTCTGTCCCACAAGCTCCCAGGTACTGCCGTTTTCCTTCAGATAATTTCCCCCGGCGTCCACCGTGTAATCGCCGGCAATCAGGTTCTTGAGCTGAATCTTTACCCCGTCTCCCGAAGCGTTTCCAGCCGTCGCATCGATAGTTACCGTGCCGCCGGTTTTGTCCCGGCTCACTCCCTGAGTAATTTCGCTGCCCACTACATTCAGCACGCTGATATCGTCGATGTAATCGTATTTTCCGTCCGCGTCCTTTGGCAGATGGATCACCACATGATAATTGCCTTCCGGCGAAACTCCGGCGGGCTGCTGCAGATACAGGGTAAGGCTTGTCCTCTGTTCGTCCGCCGCCGCGGGGTCCGCCAGAGGAATCATATTCTTTTCGCCTGTGATAATTCCCGGCTCACTTTCCGACTCCGATTCACTTTCCGGCTCCTTCTCGCTTTCTGATTCGCCAAAACTCTCTGACTCCTTCTCGCTTTCCGTCCCGTTTGATTCTTCGGTACTTTCCGGGGTCTCAGACTCCGTCTCCGCTTCCATTTGTGCCTGTGTTTTCGTCACTCCAAACACATAATCTGAAAATCCATCCGTTTTAAAAAGTATGGCAGAAACGCCATTCTCATCCTCTGCAAGCCGTACACCGGATTTTAATTCCACCGCCTTTTGTTCATCCATTTCCTCCGTCTGCGGCTCACCGCTTTCTTCGCTGTCCTGCCAAAGATTCGCTTCCTCCAGCGCTGCCTGGGCCTCCTGGCGCGCCGCTTCCAGCTCCGCCTGGGTCAGATCTTTGATATGGTAGACCCGCACCTCCTGCTTCTGAAAATCGCGTTCCTGAAACACGGGCTGTTCGAACGTAACGGTAACTTCAATATCTTCCTGACCCGGGGACACTCCCAGATCCTCCCAGGAAATTTTATAACCGCTCACCTCAAAATGAAGGTCATACACCAGGTATTCTTCAAACCAGGCTCCCCCCGCGCTCTTTTCCGCCAGGGCCGTATCTTTTTCATACTCCTCGCTGTCTTTCTGCACCGCAGAAACTTTCAGGACAGCCTGCTCCGGCAGCTCTATGTACTCCGGCAGCTTTACGCTGACGGATACTCCGTTTTCTGCCGCCGTATATACGCCTTCCTCCACCTCTGTGTCCGACTCCATCTCCGATTCCTCAGAGCTTTCTTCCTCCGGCTGCTCGGCCTGGGGCTCTGTCGCCTGGGCCTCCGTCGTCTGAGGTTCCGTAGTCTGGGGCTCCGTCGTTT
>JAUNFZ010000046.1:8855-25445 GCA_030524785.1 Eubacteriales bacterium | reverse complement strand
CTTCGGCTTTTCCGAACTCTGGACTTCGGCTCGGCAAATCTGCATTTTCACTCTCTAAGGCCGACACAGCCGCCTCCGGCTCTGCTTCCTGACAAACTGGCTTTTCTTTCACAAGGAAACTCTTCACATAAATTATCGTAGGCTTTCCCAATCCCCGTTTTACCCGCTCAATCAATCCGATCCCCTTCTCTGCATCCAGCTCGGCAAGGATTTTTACGCCTTTATCCTTGCCGCAGTTCATGTATTCCATCACCTGCTCCAGCGTGAAGATAATGTACACTCTGTCCCGATCGTCAATCCAGTGATTTCTGACAGACAGAGCCATGCGGTCAAGCATCAGTCCGTACAGCACCTTCGCATCGCTGGATAAACCCTTAAAATAATCATTCGTGAACAGCACCTTTGGAATCCGGTAAAATGCAAACTGCTCCGACTCACAGCCATGAAAGTAATCGAATGAAACCGTCTGCTTTGACATTTGTGTTTTCCTCCCCTCCGTTGAATTTTCTCTGTCTGCCAAATCTCTCTTTTTTTGCATATCAGTGTTCGCTCATGGCTCCTGTATACTCCGGGTAGCGAATCTTCACCGCCTCCCAAAAGTACCGTGCATAACCGCAGCAGAATAATTCTTCCACCGTATAATACTGGCACTCTGTAAGCTGCCCCTCCAGATCAGACTCCTTATAGTTATAAATGCTCGGCGTTCCGTTACAGTAGAGATTGAACGCCATCCGGACGATCTTTACGCTGCCGCTGGTCTGCCAGCCTTCACGCAGGCACTCCGGCTTCACATTTCCAGACTTAAAATCATAAATGCTCCGCACATGATTTCTTGTATCTCTGTCAATTCCAAGACAATATACCAGCGCTTTGTGGTATACATCCTGATACCGGCACTTTGCCAGATACTCCAAGTAAAACTTTTCATGTTCCTCGCTGCTAAAAATAATGTTTCCTGCTCCTAACGCCTTATTGCTCATGCTCTGTTCCTCCAATCATATTTTTTCTGACCATAACAAAAGGACACTTCCCTAAAATTTCTTTTAGAAAAATGTCCTTGTAGTACAAAATATTCACTTGAACTGACACGAGTTTAATTCTTGACAATAGAAAATTTGCAACGCACATTTTCTATTGTATAAAATCGTTTATTTTCACCCGTTAAGAGAGTCTATTTTGTCGTACTCTTGTCGTACCATACGGTATCTAAGTCCGCAACCCCTTGATTTTACTGGATTTATTTGTCCAACGACTTCATCGTCGGGAACCAAGTGCGGCTCAGTCCACCGAAGTCCAATAAAGCCTGTTTCAGCCTTTTCGCCGTATTTCTTTTTCCTCCGGACAGTCCACTGAAATCCACCAAAGTAATTGAAAATGATGTCAGATTGATGTCTTTCGGAAAATTTGATGTCAATTTTCCATTCCAGTTTCCTCACTCATAAGGACTCTTTCCTAGAAAATATTGTTGTTATGTTCCAAAGCCTTGATTGCGTCCTGCTTTTTCAGTTCTGTGGCTTCTGCATAAATATCCATTGTTGTCTCAATGTTCGCATGGCCCATGATTGACTGGATCACCTTCAGATTTGTTTCGTTCTCGCAGAAGCGGGTACAGAACGTGTGTCTGATGTGATGGCAGGAGAAATGCGGGATCAGTACAGGCTGACGTCCTGCTTTCTTCGCTTTGATGATCTCTTCCGCATTATACGCCTCATAAATTCTTCTGATTGCCCGGTTGATCACGCTCGGATTCAGGAGCTGCCCTTCACGGTTTGTGAAGATAAAACCGCTCATTCCATCCACCACCGCCACATTGAAGCCTGTTTCCTTCTGCATTTCGTATTCATCCTGAAACGCCTGATATACCGCATCCATCATGGGTATCAGCCGGGTTCCTGCTTCTGTCTTTGGAGTAGATACATGAAATTCACTTTTCCGGTTCTCCATAAACATATAAATGACACTGTGGTTAATGCTGATCAGGCGCTTCTCGTAGTCCAGATCTTCCCATCGGAGTCCGATTGCCTCGCCAATGCGGCACCCAGTACCGAACAGTACCGTAAACAACGGCAGCCAGTGGTTGTATACTGGGCTTTCCGCCACATACCCCAGAAACGCTCTCTGCTGTTCAACCGTCAGCGCATGGCGGATGCCTTTGTTCTTGCCTGCGCCCTGCTTGATCTCTGCCATGACATGATCCGAAGGATTATTTCTGATAATGCCGTCCCGGACAGCCATCGCAAATGTGGGATGAAGGATAGTATGAACCGTATCTAACGTATTTGTTTTCAAACCATTTTCGTTGATTAAGGTGTAATAGAAAAACTTTACGTCCGAATACTTAATATCCCCTATGGCACGTTTCCCAAACGTATCCCGCACACAATGATCGTACATATACAGATAATTTGCCTTAGTATGCTGCTTTAAGTTGTGTTTTGTGGAAATGTACCGGTCAAACACATAATTCAGCGTTGCTTTTCCGGAACAGTAGGTATCAATCCCGTCCAGTTGATCCCGGATAAGCTGTTTTTCCTTTTCCCTAAGCTCCAAAAGGTCATTTGCGTATATCACCCGTCTTGTCCCGCTGGGATCAATGTACTGGTAAATATACCTCAAATCCTTACGCTGGCTCTCGCCTTTGTGCAACACCCTTCCTTTGTTGTCTTTTCTTGATTTTGCCATTTGTTACCGCCTTTCCTTGTATCAGGAAAGAGGTTCATGTGCTGTTTTACTCGTCTCCGGAACTGTCACGCTCTTTGAGCGCCTTGAATCCTTCGACTAAAGTCTGTGTTATGGTCAGATTATGTTCGCTGGCATATTCCTTGATCTCCGCATCTTCCTCCTGCGTGAGACGGATAAAAATGCCGTGCGATCTCGGATTTTCCAACCTTGGCCTTCCGGTCCTTGCCAACCGCACCACCTCCGTTTCATAATCTGCCTTTATCATATATCTTGTATATCAAAAAGTCAAGCATTATTTTTGATATACAAGAATTTTTCAATCTTTTACCGCATTTCGTATGAAAAGGTGAATCATTCTCCATATGCACAAAAACCGCTTTCCTGCCATCTTCCGCAGTCACACTCTGAACGATTCCAGATATTCCTCGAAAATCTTCGTGTTTACCAGCGTCAGACGGTTAATCTTATAGACCGCACGGGCGTCCTGCGCCAGCTTCATAAACGTATGCTTGCACATGGAATACCGCTTTGCCCCTTCCTCATACCGGATAAATTCATTTTTCTGTACTTTTCTTTCCATTGCCTCACCTGCTTTCTTTTGCCAGTTATGCTCAATCCATGTTTTCTCTGAAACCGCATCCGTTCACAGCGATATAATTTTTCAACTTTTTGCGGAGCTGAGCAAGCAAAATTGCCGCAGCTCCGCAAATTTCGATATTCAATTTTCAAGGTACAAGCCTTCACTGAAATATCCGGCAAAGGATTCTTCTGTCACTCATGACACAGGAAGTCCACATTCTTTTCCCAAACTATTTTCCCGTATTAGCGATACCCTCAGATGCATCCTTCACTGTGTAGGCGTTGAAAAAGCAGATTTGTCACCCTCTCCGCAATATTTTTTTGATTTTTTTCATCCGCTTATAAATAGAATTGCGAGAGCAGCCATACAGCCTTGCTATCTCCGCCTGCGTATACCCATCTATAACAATCAGCGTGAGCAGCTCCAGATCAGCATAAGTGAGAGAGCAAAGGTTTTGGTATAGTTTTCTATCCTCGATTGTCTCAATCCAATCATACCGTCCATTCAGATCTTCCAGACCAAAAGAAACCGACAAAGCTGCAAACTTCTTCAGAAGCATTGAATTTGCCGTCTCATCGCTCATAGCTTCGCTGGGAAAATCCTGAACATGGTTCTCATATACCCTCCGGCTGCAGAACCACTGCCAGTCAAACAGCTTCATCAAACTGATCGCTGTTTCCTCCATGCCTGCCGCAGTATATTCCTGCTCAAGCTGTTCCCATTCCAGTTCAAACTTGCATTTTTCATAAAAATAATGAAATCCCATTGCTTTCCTCCATTTCGATTTTTCATTTTCGTAAAATCGAAAGGAGGGCGGCGAACGGCACCCGATACAGGTGAAATAAAATTCACCTACATCCGTCCAGAACGCCTCTACGACGCATGGAAATTCAGTTTTCCTATTTTACTGTTTATCATTATTTTTATGCTCACATTCCATTTCCACCACCAATGAAGTGTATTACATTACATATAAGAGACGAAATCCCATGAATTTCCACAATCCAGTGTGTATTGTAGAATGTTTATGAGGTGAACTACAATGCAGGAATTTTCCCATCCTTTAGGCGATACCGTAAAACGGGCAAGAGGCGAGCAGGAGCTTACTCAAAGGCAGGTTGCCGACAAAATTGACGTTGATGTGCGTACCATACTGAATATCGAGAATTACAAAGGGAATCCCAAAATGACGGTTCTTTTCCCCTTGATCCGTGCGCTCAAAATAGATTCCAGAGAAATCTTTAATCCGGAAATGCAGCGTGAAAGCCCCGCTATCCGTCAACTCCGTTTTATCATAGAAGAATGTAATGAGCAGGAAGCTGAAGCGCTGATTCCTGTGATTGAGTCTGTTTTGTCTGTAATACGGCAGAAAAACACAGACAAAATCTAGTAAATCTTCTCCATAACATAAAGGGAGAGCCTATATTTCTCACATCAAGATTCAGGCTCTCCTTTTATGCGTCTGGCTTATCGCACGTTACCATTTTTAATTGTACAACGTTAATTCTTGTCACTTTCTTGCATTTAGGACAATATAGCGGAAATTTTACAAGAACCGTATCCACACATACCTTTGTCCGTGTTTTTCCTCCGCAGACCGGGCAATGAATCCATAAGGAATTGTCACTCTGTCTTTTGTTCATTTACCCTCACCATCCTCTGACATCCATAACTCTGCATCAAGTGTCCGGTTTTATATGGATGTAAAAGTATTGTCAATAGTTTTCCTCCCATACTTCTTCAACTTCTTTTTGTGTTATGACCCCATTGTTTACCATACTTCTAAGTACTTGAGCTACTCGTTGCTCTGCCAATTCTCTATTTTCCTCTGCCGAATATACCGATGGAGCATTGGGAAGTCCTGCCAACATTGCCGATTCAAACTTTGTCAACTCCATCGGCGTCTTTTCATAGTATCCCATAGCCGCCTGATAAATACCGTAATATCCATTTCCAAAATATATAGTATTTACATAAAGTTCAAAAATTTCTTCTTTCGTATAAAGAGCCTCTATTTCTAAAGCTGCAAACACTTCTGCCGCTTTACGTTCCATGCTCTTCTCCTGAGTAAACAGTAAATTTTTAGCAAACTGTTGAGTGATCGTACTTCCGCCTTCTACAAAATCCATTGCCTCTATGTTTCTCCACATAGCACGCCCAATGGCAAGCAGATCAATCCCACAGTGTTTCTTAAATCTATGATCCTCAACAGATACCGTAGCCTGTATATAAAATTGCGGCAGTTCAGAATATGCAGTAAAATTTTCCATGTTACGGATTTCTTCTACTCTTTCAGGAATCCCTTCTCCCGAAATTACTTCATGATACATTTCATATCCTTTAATTCCCCAAAATGTACCAACTCCAACAAGGACCAGAAAGGAAACCAACAACACAGTAAAAATTCTTTTTTTAATACGGTGTTTCTTTTTTCGCCTTTTTTTCATACATTTTTTTCCTTTCCAACCTCATCAGGATATGCTCTATCACTTCCAGAAGAATGCCTGCAATAATATAAAGGGCACAAATTATCGCAAACAATGTGCATATCAATACGCCGCTTATAAGCAATAACGTTTTTTGAGCACCCCTGCATAAGCAATTCATACGCACCTCAGTTTTCGTAATTCTTGATAATATCCAGCAAATTTTCTTCGCACTTTGATACACAAAACGCTTTTCTTAATCTTGCCTGCAAATTATCTCTGGGCGAAAGACTACTGCTCATCACGATAATCGCCTGATTTTCTTTATTTGCCCGGATATAATCAAATAATTCAAAGCCATTTTCATCGGGTAATTGAACATCCACGCATATTACTGAAAAATTTTTTTCTTTCAGCATTGCTTTTGCCATTTCTATACTGAAAGCGACTTCAACGACACACTGCCTTTTTCTCAATCCCTCTGCAAGAATATTACGGAAAGTCTCATTATCATCAACTATTAAAATCTTCTTCGTATCCTTCAAAATCACAATCCTCCAAGTTCAATTTATGTGAAGGCAGGCGGGCGGTTATCTACCGCCTGCCAAGGTTGCCGACATAATAACACTATTCTGCATAAAACACTTGCACTGCCTCTGGCAGGTCATCATATTGCACTTCATTCCATGTTACCACACCACGGATCGGAGCCACTTCTAAACAAAGATACGCTCCTTCAGAAAGAACCTTGCCTGTTTCAAAGGTAAGTTCCTTTTCTTTGCCGGACTCATCATAAGCCGTTAGTGTATAGGAATAATTCATTGCTCCATGCGGATCAATCTCCGATACCTTTTCATTATCAATCTTTGTATAATAGTTTGAACCGCCAATCCCAGCAAAAATAGCAATGCCAACTCCAAGAACAAGCAAAACCATTATGCTAATTCCAATTAATACATTTTTTCTGCTCATTTTCATCTCTCCTTAAACCGTTTTATTTTTCTGTTTTTTAATTTCTGTATAAAATAGATCAGCACAGCCACGATGCTAATACCTAAAAATACCTTTTTCATCAATAAGTCACCTCGCAATTTCACTTACCAGCCCTTTTTATATGCCGGACGAATTGTTTTTTTGGTTTCTTTCTTTTCTGGTTTTGGTTTTATAAACATTAGTGTAATTCCGACGGCGCACATGGTCAGAACACTAATGAGGCACATTCCTCTATTCCATACTACGCCCTCCGCTCCTGCCCGATAATTGACCATGCCGAGCGCAGCAGAAACAGGATAGACCGATTGCAGCGTTTCATTTACGAACATTCCTATGAATCCATATACAAAAGCTACAATAACCCCTCCAAGGAAACCTTCCTTCTTCCTGCTTGTCAGGACAATAATCGGCAGCATTGTCAAATAAAGGAAAAATCCTAACAATGTCATTTGTATAAGCCCGGTAAGCGCAGGAATAAAAGAAAGCCCCTCATACCCTTTAATAAAATTCACAATAACTGTAAAAGCAAAGCACACAGTTCCCAAAAAGAGAGACAGAATTGCGGAAACAATCAACTTGCCTGCTAAAAGTTTTCGGAACGATACAGGTACTATTTCAATATTTTTCAATGTATCATCTGTATATTCGCGTGAGATCATATACCCGCTGATCAGTGTGATACACATTGGAAAAATCAGTGTTGTAAAATTCTTGACCACCTGTTCAAAAAGAAATTGGTAATTCCATACCATTCCATCATCAGCCATTGTGGTAAATAAAGTCAGCAAAACTGTGAGAAGCATGAGAGCCACGCCTATCCAGATAATAAAATATCTTTTCAGTTTTATAAACTCGGTTTTTATAATTGTCACCATTTCACTCACTCCTTTTCTTGTAAAGATAGACCGACAGAAGAAGGGAAACCGTCCCAATCGCGCCCAAAATCAAAAAGAGTTGAGGTGTGGAAGGAATTAGCCCCATTTGAGCGAAGTTCTGAAAATCCTCTGCGTCATTTACAGCAATACGAGAAGCCATCTGCTGGGTTCCCCACATCATAATGCTCGGTGTAGGCAAGATAAACAAAAGCCATTTTGGAAGCGCCGTCATAGAAAATGTAGAAAGCAGATTAAATATACTGTAAAACACACAAAGCATAACAGAAAAGATATATGATCTGCTGAAAAAAACAATCAACAATACCAAAGGCAATGTACTGACTGCAATTAGCACCCCGTAAACAGCAGAGAACAACACTTTAAACAAAATATCATTTACTCCCCAAAAAACAAAGCCGCAAAGTATAGATGCCACAGTTGAAGATATACAAAATAAGATACTAAACAAAAGCAAGACAATACACTTTGCAATAACCATCTGTGAGCTTGTTATTGGAATTGTCCGCAAATTCTTAAAGGTGTCGTTATCCCGCTCCATAAAAAAGAGGAGCGCTGCAACAATTCCTAAAATACAAGGAAGCAACAACAGCATACCGAACCCGATCACAGATTGCCAAAGAGCGTCAAAAGCTGCTGCTTTTGTAGCATATTTATTCTGCGATATGTTTAAATAGTAGACAATAGCGGTCAGAGGGACAGGAAACAAAAAAGATGCTGCTAATACCAACTGTACGAACATTTTTCTTTTCATTTTCCAAAACTCACACCGGATCAGATTAAGCAATTCCCTCACCTCCCGTTACCTTTTTGAAGTAGTCCTCAAGAGTATCTTCACAAAGGTGTGCTTCGGAAACTTCCAGCCCATTTTCCACAAAACAACGGGTAATAGAAGCAATCGGCAGATTCACCTCCATGAGTTGGATATTATTTTTATCCGTAATCTCGAAAATCCGCGTCTGAAACACAGTTTTTAAGAGGTTGGCAGCCTGCTTACTGTCTGATACCGTAAAATGGATATAATGCCGGTTCTTCTGCTCCAGTTCCGCAAGGCTTTCTTCTTCCAGCAATCTTCCGTGGTCAATGATTCCAATATCATCTGCCAGCAAAGAGATTTCTGAAAGAATATGACTGGAAATCAAAATAGTTTTTCCCCTCACGTCACACAATTCCCGTATAAAGGAGCGAACCTCCGCAATTCCGATAGGATCAAGCCCATTGATAGGTTCATCCAAAACCAAAAGCTCCGGATCATGCATGACAGCCAGCGCAATCGCAAGCCTCTGTTTCATTCCAAGTGAATACTGCGAATACAGCTTTTTGTCCTGATACGGCAGATTAACAAGCTCCAATGCGCTTTTAATGTATCTGGGATCTTTTATCCCACGCAGCATTGCAAAGATTTTCAGGTTTTCCGTTGCGGTCAGGTTTGGATAGAACCCGGGAGATTCAATTAAACTGCCCACACGCGGGAGAATTTTTTTCTCATTTCCATAAACAGGCTTTCCGAAAATTTTCACTCCACCGGACGTGGGAGCTGTCAGACCTAACAACATTTTCATAGTTGTTGTTTTTCCGGCGCCATTTCTCCCTAACAGGCCGTAGATACGCCCTTTTTTTACATGGATATTCAAATCTGAAACACTTGTCTGATCACCATACTTTTTTGTCAGGTTATGCGTTTCAATCATGTAGTCACTCATAATTTCTATGCCTCCTTTTCTGTTTGCCATTATCTTAGCACAGCATTCTTGAGGATAACTTGAGCCAACCTTGAATTTACCTTGAGATTTTAAACTGCTGATAGGATTTATCTGCTGTCTGGGGTATAATATAGACATTCTATACGAGGAGGTGCCACATGAAAGATAAGAGCATACTGATTGTTGATGATGAAACCGGACTTCTTGAAATGCTGCAATCTATTTTTGAACGTGCCGGGTATACCAACATTACCACCGCTACTTCTGGAAGAACTGCACTGAAAATTTTCCGTGAGCATACCCCTGATATGGTAATTCTTGATGTAATGATGCCGGGAATGGATGGTTTTACAGTTTTGAAAGAAATACGAAAAATAAGTACTGTTCCGGTGCTTATGCTTACCGCCCGCGGCGAAGCAGATGACAAATTTTCCGGATTTGAAAATGGAGCCGATGACTATCTGGTAAAGCCATTTTTATCAAAAGAATTGCTTTTACGGGTACAGGCAATCTTAAACCGAGCCTATCCTGAAAAAGAACGCATTGTGCATCTGGCGGCTTCTACTGTAAATCTGGATAAAGCCAAAGTCTACCGGGGAGAAGAGATATTTTCCCTGACAGCAAAAGAATTTACACTATTTGAAAAACTATTTGAAAATGCCGGGAGAATTGTAACCACAGGCTCTCTCTGCGAAACTGTCTGCGGAGAAATCTGGGAAGGATACGAAAATACTCTCGTAACACACATCCGCCATTTGAGAGAAAAAATTGAAAGCAATCCTTCAAAACCCGTATCACTTTTGAACGTAAAAGGACTCGGCTATCGTCTTATTGTCAAGGAGCGAAACAATGAAATCAATTGACCACTTTTTTCGGCGTTATATTTTGTCAAGCATCGGAATACTTGTGCTTTTTTTTGTGATTAATCTGTTCTTAATCGGAACGATTCTTCTAACCATTTATTTTAATGACGCAAAAGATTCCAGTTTTCCAATGGAATCCTTTTCTAAATTAATTAAAGAAGAAAATGGAACTGTTACAACCGATCCGCAGGTACAAAGTATTCTTGAGCAGGCAGACGCATGGGCCATGCTGCTTAACGGGGAAGGTACTGTCATATGGCAAAATGATCTGCCCGAAGAACTTCCCCGCAGTTATTCCATATCCGATGTCGCAGCATTCAGCAGATGGTATTTACAAGATTATCCTGTTAAAATTTGGAATTACCCTGAAGGTCTTTTAGTTGTCGGCTTTCAACCCGGTACTGCTGTCCAGTACCATATATCGGTAAAAACAAATTACCTTCCTTTCCTTTTTTGCGGCGGAATCATATTATTGATCATTAATGTCGGATTTATGATTTTTTTATTTTTGCGAAATACCAGAAAAGTTGAAAAGGCAATGAAACCAATTCTGGCAGGGATTAAAAAGCTGTCACAAGGCGAAATATTGCATTTAGAAGAAAAAGGCGAACTGTCGGAGATCAATACAAGCCTGAACAATGTCAGCGCTTATTTATCAAAAAAAGATAATACACGGGCAGAATGGATTCGTGGAATATCTCACGATATTCGTACTCCTCTTTCCATGATACTCGGTTATTCCAGCGAAATCGAAGATCGCACAGGTCTGCCGGATGACGTAAAGAAACAGGCAGGAATTATCCGAAAGCAGGGTGAAAAGCTACGCACTCTGATTTCAGACTTAAATCTGACCACAAAGCTGGAATATTCCATGCAGCCCATCCGCATACAGCCATTTAACCCATATGAACTAGTACGACAGGTGATCAGTGAGTTTTTTAACAATGGTCTTTCATCGATATATGAGGTTACCGTTTCTGAAACAACCTCTAATGCATCAAAAACAATCTATGGGGATATTGCCTTACTTTATCGGATGCTTCATAATCTCATACACAACAGCATTACGCATAACCCTGAAGGCTGCCAGATAACCGTTTCCGTAGAAATAGATGATAGTGCCTGCATATTCCATATTGTCGATACAGGCAACGGAATAAATGAACCGTATCTTGAATTACTCAATCATAACGCCAGTATCCCCAGCTCACAAAATATTTGTGGTGATACAGAACATGGCTTAGGACTTAAAATTGTCCGACAGATCGTAGCCTTACATCAGGGAAAAATCTTTTTCTCAAATATAGCGCCACATGGTCTATGCGTTGAAATTCATATTCCTATAAATCCATAATGCTATTCCCGAAGTAATTCTATAAATGCTGCTTCGGGAATTTCTATTTTTCTGTATCTTTTTTCATGGCTCTCAATTATAAAATTTCAAAATATTATTATTTTTCATTCGTACAAGTCGCATCTAATCGGCTTTTATTATGAAAGGGCTTTTCGGGATAATAAGGGCAAGATACGCCGTGTAATACAAAAACCCGCTTTGCGGATTTTTGCTTACCGGCAATCTTGATGGGGATTTCGCTCCCCATACCCTCGATCACTGCACATTTTTGCAAATGTGCTATTTAGCTCCTATTAAAAATAGTCGCAGCGTGACGGCAACACACCGTCACGGGAAAGGAAAAACATGGCAAAACCAAAGAAAGAACAGGAAATAACTCACACTCACCACATTAACCTCCGGCTCACAGACGTACAATATGAGGTTATAACCGAAAGGGCAAAGCAGGCGAATCTTTCTCTTTCTGAATATATCCGCCGCCAATTAATCAAAGGAAAGGTTACTGTGAAATATGAGCTTGTCGCAGATCTGCCGGAATTGAAAAAACTCATCGCTGAGTTTGGGAAGATTGGAAGTAATCTGAACCAGATTGCCAGACACTTCAATTCTGGCGGTATCCACTCACAGGAAATAAGAAACCAGCTTAACGAGAGCATTGCTGATATTTTTGAAATGAGATGCGAAGTGCTAAAATTAGCTGGAGATTTCACCGCATTTTCTAAACCTGCCAGAAATACACCCGGAGAAAATTCACATGGCAATACTAAAACATCTGGCGAGTAAAAATGCAGATTACGGAGAAGCGCTGAGGTATCTCATGTTCCAGCATGACGAATACACAGGCAAACCAATCCTTAACGGAAATGGAAAACTCGTTCCCCGTGAGGAATACTATCTTGACGGCATAAACTGCGATCCACGAACTTTCGATATAGAATGTAAAGAGCTGAACACACAATATCATAAAAACCAGACCTATAATGAAATCAAATCCCACCACTACATTCTCAGCTTCGATCCGAAAGACGCAGATAAAAATGGTCTGACCGGAGAACGGGCGCAGAAGCTCGGACTGGAATATGCTCGGAAAAATTTCCCCGGACATCAGGCTCTTGTCTGTACCCACATGGACGGGAATAATGAGAGTGGTAATATTCATGTGCATATTATCATCAACAGCTTGCGGAAGTTCGACGTGGAACGTGAGCCGTTCATGGAACGGTCATGTGATTCCCGTGCCGGGTACAAACACCATCAAACTCGTGATTATCTAATCCATTTAAAACAATCTGTCATGGATATGTGCCACCGGGAACATCTTCATCAAGTAGATTTGCTGACTCCGGCAGAAAAGAAAGTTACAGAACGGGAATATCATGCCCACCGCAGGGGACAGCGGAACATGGACAAGCTCAATAAAAAAATGATTTCTGAGGGCATTGCTCCACGGAAAACAAAATTCCAGACGCAGAAAGACTTTCTCCGGTCAGCGATTGATGAAGCCGCTGCCTCCGCCCGCACTCTGGAAGAATTTCAAAATCTGCTTATGGAACAATACCACGTTGCGCTGAAAATCAGCCGTGGCCGTTTCAGCTACCTTCACCCGGAACGCAGCAAAGCGATCACTGGCAGAAACCTCGGCACTCACTATGAAGAAAAATATCTGCTCTCACTGTTTAAGGAAAATGCAGAGCGGCAAATTTCGGACAATGCTCCAGAACAGCCATTGCCAGAGAACGCTACTTCTCCGTCTGCTTCAACATCGGAACAAAATGCAGATATTCCAGCTTTCATTTTCATCAAATCCGACCTCCGGCTTGTCATAGACCTGCAGCAATGCGTAAAGGCACAGCAAAGTCAGGCTTATGCACAAAAGGTAAAGCTGTCCAATTTGCAGCAGATGGCAAAGACCGTCGCTTATGTGCAGGAACACGGATATGATACGCAGGCGGATCTGCAGGACGCTTTTTCTGAAACACAGGCACAGACCACAGAAATGCGAAAAGCACTGCGTTCTACGGAACAGAAATTAAAAAATGTGAATGAACAGATCCACTACACCGGACAATATCTGGCGAATAAATCTGTTTACAGCCAATACCTGAAAGCCAAAAACAAGAAACTTTTCCGGCAGGAACACCCGACAGAAATCACCCTCTATGAAACTGCCCGGAAAATCTTGCAGGAACGCTCCGGCGGCAAAAGGCTGCCATCCATGAAAACCTTAAAAGCGGAAAAAGAAAAATTAACTGCCTTGAAAAACAGCCAGTATGAAGCATACCAGGATCTTCGTGGGTATGAAAAAGAGCTGCGGACTGTCTGTACAAATGTTGATGTGATTTTAGGGAAAGACCATTCCCGGAAAGCAGAGAAAAGTCTGGATATATCCTAGCACAGCATTTCCATGCTGGAGCGCCAGTATTTTTCATTCGTATACTCTGGTATCTTTCTCTGCAGCACGGCATATACTAATTATCGAGTTGAACCAGCGTATTGACTTTCTCCGTCAATTCTGCTATATTAAACTCAGTGATCGTTCTGTGGAAACTTGCGAAGCCCACAGGCGGGGGAGAGCCTGCGGGTCTCTCCCTCTTTTACATTATAGGAGATTTTAGAATGGCGGCATCAAAAAGTTTTTTAACCTTTTCCCAGCAGGTTGAGTCTTTAAAAAATGAAAAGAATATCGAAATTTCCGATCCCAAATATGCAGAAGATATTTTACAGCGAATCGGTTATTTCTCCCTGATGGGCGGATATAAGCAATTATTCAGAATACCATTTACAAAGAAATATAAGTCTGGAACAACCTTCGATGAAATTGTGGCGCTCTACCAGTTCGACGCAGATTTAAGAGAACTGTTTTTAAAATATCTGCTTCAAATAGAACGGCACATAGGAAACCTTATTGCGTACTATTTCATTGAAGCGCATGGTATCTCACAAAATGAATATATGAATCCGAATAATTATAATAATATTTCTCGGAACAGAAATACCATAGGCGGATTGATAAAGAAGCTGTATGGCGCCGTAAATTCCACGGAACATGGTTATGTAAATTACCATCGGACACAATATGGAAATGTCCCTTTATGGGTTACTACCAATGTATTAACCTTTGGAAGTTTATCTAAAATGTATAACGTATTGCCGCAGTCCCTCCGCTCTAAAATATGCCGCCATTTTCCCAATGTCAACCAACGGCAGCTTGAGCGATATTTATCTGTTTTGACTAAATACAGAAATGCCTGCGCCCACGGTGACCGGCTGTTTACATATAAGACTGTTGACCAGATTTTAGATACTCCGCTCCATACAAAAATGAAAATCCCCCAAAAAGGAAATCAATATATTTATGGAAAGCAGGACTTATTTGCTGTTGTTATCACTTTCCGCTATCTTTTGCCAAAAGAAGATTTTTCTGTATTTAAAAGAAATCTGATTCTGAAAACCGGATATTTAAACAAGAGATTGACACATATTACTGAATCTGAACTATTGGAACAAATGGGTTTCCCGGATAACTGGAAAAATATTGCCCGCTACCGTTTAACCTCATAAAAAGTGGGAAAATGCTCGACACATACGGATAGGATAGGCTGCAGGCCTTCCTCTCTCGTTTCATGTTTTCGAGACTAAAGAATGAGAAGATGCTGCCGGTTAGAGCAGGCATCCTCTCATTTTTTCTTTCACACTCTGACGCAATCATACTTAATTGTAGATAAATTCCTTTTCGATGATTTCCTCCGCCATCGCCGTAAGCATATTGATATATGCCGCCCATGCAAGCTGATCGGCTTCCTTATCCGGCGCAGGATGTCTTTTCAGTAATTCTTTCATCAACAGTTCCATCCGTTCTTCTGCGGCTTTCTGAACCGCCTGCAGATGCCTATCCAGTTTTCCCGTTAGGAGCATACTCTGATACCAGCCGCTTTTATGCTCTCTCAAAAAAGATTTTCGGAGCATTCCATACTTTCCGATCACAACCTCACTCTGAACAACCGTCAGATTCGGAAAACGATACTCGCCCTTACAGTAATATTCTAATTTCATGTTCAATTTCCTCCATTTCTGCCATTTTAATTTTTGTTGATCGTCAAATGCCTTGCATTGCCGGGACTATTGTTTATTTGTACTTCTGCAGGCTCTCCGCCAGCGTTCCCATTGTCTCCAGAAGGATTTCTTTGTCCCCGTCCTCCAACTTCTGCAGCATAAACTGAATCCGGGCGCAGTCCTGCTTTTCCTTGTCTGAAATCTCCCCGAACAGCAGAAGTTCCACGTTGATGCCGAGAGCCTGCACCAATTTCTTGAAAACCTCAATGGACATTCTTGTTTGCCCTCCCTCAATCCGGCTGACTGTGTTGAGACTTATATCCGCTTCTTCTGCCAGCTTTTCCTGCGACCAGTGCCGTCTCGTTCGGTATTCCCGGACACGATCCCCCATATCCATCAAATCCTCTGACACAATCTGGTTTCCCAACACAACCACCTCCGTATTCAGTTTTCAATTTTCGGTTTGCCGACTGGCCGTTTTTGTTTCTGCTTTGTCCCGCCCGATCTACGTCATTCCGCCGTACATATCGTGATTGACCTCCGCCCGGTAATAGCTGTTGATCGTGGACGGCGCATTGAACAGGCAGGCCAGCAGATATGCCCGGATATTCCGCACCTTTGTAGTATTTTTATGCAGGCACTCCAGCACATACTGGATATGCTCGTAGTTCAGCTTCAGCAGCTTGCCTTTCACCATCTGGAACGGATATTCAGCCCCGGCGATACATACCGTGTCACGCTCAATGCTGACCGTCTCCGTCAATAAATCCAGTATTTCCTCCACATACTCCCGATCACCCATACCACAGCCTGCGATCAGCGAATCGTAATCAATGTTATCCTTGATGATCTCTGTGTATGCCCGTATCATATCCATCCGATCAATCCTGCCCATTTCATTTCCCGGCTTTTTCTGCCCACTTTCCGGCTCTCTGCCAGATAGATTGATAGGATCAGTCTCACTAAAGTCAGTATTATTATAATCAGTCTTAATTGTGTCGGATTTTCCGAAGTCCGCACTTCGGTTTTCCAAAACTCCAGAC
>JAUNFZ010000046.1:0-8845 GCA_030524785.1 Eubacteriales bacterium | reverse complement strand
GCTTTTCCGAACTCTGGACTTCGGCTCGGTGAACCTGTGCTTTGATGTTCACTTTCTGAACCCTCGCTCCCCGAATCTGATGGAAAAACGTCCGCCCCCACTTCATCGGTAACAGGATTTTCTTTCACAAGAAAGCTCTTCACATAGATAATCGTAGGCTTCCCCAAGCCTCGCTTTACCCGCTCGATCAATCCAATTCCTTTCTCTGTGTCCAGCTCGGCAAGGATTTTTACGCCTTTATCCTTGCCGCAGTTCATGTATTCCATTACCTGCTCCAGCGTAAAGATAATGTATACTCTGTCCTGATCGTCAATCCAGTGATTTCTGACAGACAGAGCCATACGATCAAGCATCAGTCCGTACAGCACCTTCGCATCGCTGGATAAGCCCTTAAAATAATCATTCGTGAACAGCACCTTTGGAATCCGGTAAAATGCAAACTGCTCCGACTCACAGCCGTGAAAGTAATCAAATGAAACCGTCTGCTTTGACATTCGCGTTTTCCTCCCCTCTGTTAAAGTTTTCTCTGCCTGTCAAAATTTGTTCCTTTCGCATATCAGTATTCGCTCATGGCTCCTGTATACTCCGGGTAACGGATCTTCACCGCCTCCCAAAAGTACCGGGCATATCCGCAGCAGAACAGTTCCTCCACCGTATAATACTGGCACTCTGTAAGCTGTCCTTCCAGATCAGACTCCTTATAGTTATAAATGCTCGGCGTTCCGTTACAGTAGAGATTGAACGCCATCCGGACGATCTTCACGCTGCCGCTGGTCTGCCAGCCTTCACGCAGGCACTCTGGCTTTACATCTCCTGTATGGAAATCATAGATCTGCTTCACATGATTTCTTGTGTCTCTGTCAATCCCCAGACAGTAAACCAGTGCCTTGTGGTAAACATCCTGATACCGGCACTGTGCCAGATAAGTATTATAAAAATCTTTATGCGCCTCGCTCGTAAAAAGTATTTCGTTTGCCTTTGCCATCATCTTTGACCTCCATTTTCTGATTTTATTTGTTCTTCAAAATTTTCCAAAACACACTCGCAGCATAGCTGCTTGTTGTCGTGGCATTCGCCAAATGGAAATGCAAGCACACCAAAGGCGTCCTGTGGATTTCCGCTTGGCTCATTGCACACGCAAAAAGGACACTCTCCGTAAGTTGGAAAATGTCCTTTTAACAGCACTTGAACTATTAAATTTTATGAGTAATTCTTCATACTGGATGCACGGCAGTCCATATTTGTCCACCGAAGCATATTTTTTTGATGTCAAATTGATGTCAAACCAGATTTTTCGTGGCTCGTAATGCCCTCTAATCCGCTTAAATACAGCATTTTACTTCTCAAGCGACTTCATCGTCGGGAACAGCAGCACATCCCTAATCGCCGCTGAATCCGTCAGCAGCATGCACATCCGGTCAATACCAAAGCCGATACCGCCTGTGGGCGGCATGCCGATCTCGAGCGCGTTCAGGAAGTCTTCATCTGTGGTGTTGGCTTCCTCGTCGCCCATGGCCAACTGAGCTTCCTGGGCTTTGAAGCGCTCTCTCTGATCGATGGGATCGTTCAGCTCAGAGTAGGCGTTCGCCATCTCCCAGCCGTTCATAAAGAATTCAAAACGCTCTACGTACTCCGGATTTTCCGGTTTCTTTTTCGTAAGCGGAGAGATCTCGATTGGATGATCCATCACAAAGGTGGGCTGAACCATATGTTCCTCTGCAAACTGTTCGAAAAAGAGGTTCAAAATGTCGCCCTTTTTGTGGCGTTCCTCATATTCTACATGGTTTGCCTTTGCGGCGGCACGGGCTTCCTCCAGAGTATGGATCGTGTTAAAGTCTACGCCGGAGTATTTTTTTACTGCATCCACCATCGTGATGCGTTCAAATGGCTGTCCCAGATCCATCTCCACGCCGTTGTAAACAATTTTCGTGGTGCCAAGCACCTCCTGAGCCACATAGCGGTACAGATTTTCTGTCAGATCCATCATTCCATTGTAATCAGTGTACGCCTGGTAGAGCTCCATCAGCGTAAACTCCGGATTGTGTCTGGTATCAAGTCCCTCGTTGCGGAACACGCGGCCGATCTCATAAACTTTTTCCAGGCCACCCACGATAAGACGCTTTAAGTAAAGCTCCAGGGAAATGCGCAGCTTCAGATCCTCATCCAGCGCATTAAAATGCGTCTCAAAGGGTCTTGCCGCAGCGCCGCCGGCATTAGAAACCAGCATGGGGGTCTCCACCTCCATGAAGCCCTGGGCATCCAGGTATTTACGAATAGTGCTGATGATTTTCGATCGTTTGATAAAAGTATCCTTCACCTCAGGATTCATAATCAAATCCACATACCTCTGACGATAACGAAGGTCTGTGTTTGTCAGGCCATGAAATTTCTCAGGCAGGATCTGCAGGCTCTTGGACAGCAGCGTAATCTCTGAAGCATGAATAGAAATCTCGCCGGTCTTTGTGCGAAAGACTTCACCGGTCAGTCCCACAATGTCGCCGATATCCATCTTCTTAAACGCTTTGTATGCTTCTTCGCCTACGCTGTCCCTTGCCACATAGGACTGAATATTTCCCTTTAAATCCTGAATATTGCAGAAAGAAGCTTTTCCCATAACACGCTTGGACATCATACGGCCGGCCAGGATTACGGTTTTTCCTTCCAGCTCGCCAAAATGGTCTTTTACTTCCTGGCTGTGATGTGTCCTGTCAAATTTCGTAATTTCGAAAGGATTGCTGCCGCTGTTCTGCAGCTCCGCAAGCTTTTCGCGGCGTACCTTCCGAAGCTGATTTTCATCCGCCTGCTGCGTATTCTTCTGATTCTTGTTTTCCTGCGCCATGTTTTTCTCCCTTATGATCTCTGAATACCCAGAACGCGGTATTTGCTGATTCCCATCTGTGTTTCCACTTCCACTTCCTGTCCTACAGAAGCGCCGATCAGTGCTTTTCCCACCGGAGATTCATTGGAGATTTTTCCCATCAGGCTGTTTGCCTCCGTGGAGCCCACAATCTGGTATTCAATTTCCTCGTCAAATTCCTCATCAAACAATTGAACTGTACAGCCCACATTGATCTTGTCCAGATCTACTTCGTCCTCCACTACGACCTCAGCATTTTTCAGAATCTTTTCAATTTCCTCGATTCTTGCCTCGATATCGCGCTGTTCATCCTTCGCTGCGTCATACTCAGCATTCTCGGACAGATCCCCCTGTTCTCTCGCCTCTTTGATCTTTCCGGCAACTTCTTTTCTTCTGACTACTTTCAGGTCGTGCATTTCCTCCTCCAGGGCTTTCAAACCTGCGTACGTCAATAAGTTCTTCTTTGCTTCCATAATCCTACACCTTCCTAATTTATATGCTAACTTTTCAGTCAGAATCCTGCTTTAACATTCCCGTATTATAGCTCATGCCACTGTAACTGTCAAGAAATTTCCAGCATTTCCTCCAATTGTTCCATGGTGGAAATCTCGTTTACCCTGCGCCGGAGGGAGGCGCTGTGAGGATACCCCGCCGTGTACCAGGCCACATGCTTTCTCATCTCACGGATGCCGCTGTATTCACCCTTGCAGGCGATCTGCCAGGCCGCATGACGGAGAATCATTTTTCGTATCTCCTCAAACCCGGGCCTTGGCAGGATACTGCCGCTTTTATCATATGCGTTCAGACTTTGAAATATCCATGGATTGCCCCGGCTGGCACGGCCAATCATCACAGCGTCGCAGCCCGTCTGTTCAAACATTCTTTTTGCTGACAATGGATCGGTAACGTCGCCATTTCCGATCACCGGTATATCTACAGCTTCTTTCACCCGGCGTATAATATCCCAGTCTGCCTTTCCCGCATAGTACTGTTCCCTGGTTCTGCCGTGTACAATTACTGCCGCTGCTCCGGCTGCTTCCATACGCCTGGCAAACTCTACGCAGTTTACGTGATCTTCATCAAAGCCCTTTCTGAATTTTACCGTCACCGGCTTCTTTATGGCAGACGCTGTTCTCCTGATAATTTCTTCCGCCAACGCCGGATTCTTCATCAGGGCACTGCCTTCCCCGTTATTTACCACTTTCGGCACCGGGCAGCCCATATTGAAATCCAGAATATCGAAAGGTCTGTCTTCAATTCTCTGGGCCACTTCGCTTACAAGCCCCGGATCGCTGCCAAAAAGCTGCAGAGATACTGGATGTTCCCCTTGTCCGATTTCCATCAGCTTTTCCGTATTTTTGTTATGATAGGAAATCGCTTTCGCGCTCACCATTTCCGTGCAGACAAGTCCCGCTCCCATCTTGCTGCACAGCATGCGAAATGGCAGGTCCGTCACGCCTGCCATCGGTGCCAATATGTAAGGATTCAGAAGCTCTACGTTTCCTATTTTGAGGCTCATTCTCCATCCTCCATGAAAAATACCCGGTAATACGTTTCCAAAGACGTTAAAAGTTCTTCCTTTGTTCTCTGAAGCTCCCGGATTTTCAGCGCGCTGCCGATCTCATCATAAAAGAAATCGTCCGATGCCGCCTGTGTTCGAAAGTGAAGCGTCCCTTCTTCGTCAAATTCCAGAGTGAGAATACCCCCTACGTCCTGCGTATAGAGCACACACATAATCTTCAGCTCATCTTTTACGCGCTCCGGCAAAGATTCAAAATCTTCGTTCAAATAATATTTTTCATTATAAGCGCTGGCCGCACACAGCACCACATTTTCTTCGTACATAAACCTCTCCTAAACATAGTGATAAATGCCTCTCACAGAAACCTCTCCCGCATACACCGCCGTTACGGTTCCGTCTTCTCTCTGCACAAGAAGCTGTCCAAGCCGGTCTATTCCTTTGGCCGTACCCGTATATTCATTGCCCGGCTCCAGAACTCTTACCTGGCGTCCAATATTTACCAGAAGCTTCTGGTAATCTTCCATCAGAAGCGTCATATCCTGAGTTTCAATAAACTTTTCATAGCTTTTTTCAAATTTCTTCATAACGGCGCAGATCAGCTCTGCCCGGTTCATAGGCCGGCCCAGTTCAAGCTGCAAAGACGTTGCCGTTTCCCGAAGTTCCTCTGGAAACGCGGTGATGTTCGTATTGATCCCCATGCCGATTACCACATAATGAATACGTTCCATTTCCATACTCAGTTCTGTCAGAATCCCGCAGATCTTTTTTCCGTTTACCACCACATCATTCGGCCATTTAATGCCCGCTTCAAGTCCTGTAACTTCCCGGATCGCCCAAGCCACCGCAGCACCGGCTGCCAGGGTCAGCATAGACGCATGCTGAGGCGCAATTTCAGGACGCAGAACAATACTCATGGCAACAGAAGTGCCTCTTGGCATCACCCAGCCTCTGCCGCGGCGGCCTTTTCCCCCGTTCTGCTCCTCCGTTACCACAAGCGTCCCGTGAGCGGCCCCCTGCTCCGCCACATTCTTTGCATAATTATTTGTAGAGTCCACAGCTTCGAGCGATATCACCTTACGCCCTGCCCACTCCGTCTCCATGCGGCTTTCCAGTTCCGCCTCGGAAACCGTGTCCGGGCAAACCAGCAGGCGGTAGCCCTTGTTGGGCACCGCCTCAATTTCATATCCTTCTTCTTTTAATTGACGGATACCTTTCCAGATTGCTGACCGCGTAACGCCAAAAAGCCCGCACAGTTCCTGACCTGATACATACCCATCTCTGCCGCGAAGCGCCTTTAATATCTCACTTTTCATTTCTCCGCTCTTATTCTCCTAATGTCGCCATCATAACCGCCTTGATCGTATGCATACGGTTTTCAGCCTCCTGGAACACCTTAGACTGGCTGCTGCGAAATACTTCGTCGGTTACTTCCATTTCCGTCAATCCAAATCTTTCTCCCATTTCCTTTCCAATTTCCGTTTTCAAATCGTGGAAGGATGGCAGGCAATGAAGAAAAATCGCTGTATCTTTGGCGTTTTCCATAATTTTCTTCGTCACCCTGTAGGGTGTCAGATCGCGAATCCGTTCTTCCCATACCGCGTCCGGCTCTCCCATGGAAACCCAAACGTCTGTGCAGATCACATCCGCATCCCGTGTACCTACCTCCACATCCTCTGTCAGCGTGATGGTCGCGCCGGATTGTTTTGCATATTCCATACATTCTTCCACCAGCTCCGGGGAGGGGAAGTATTTCTTGGGGGCGCATGCCACAAAATCCATTCCCATCTTTGCGCAGGCGATCATATAGGAATTTCCCATATTATAACGGGCGTCTCCCAGATAAACAAGCCGGATCCCTTTTAATTTTCCAAAATTCTCCTGAATCGTCAGCATATCTGCCAGCATCTGCGTCGGATGGTATTCGTTTGTTAATCCGTTCCACACCGGAACTCCTGCAAATTTCGCAAGCTCCTCCACAATCTCCTGGCCATATCCGCGGTATTCGATTCCCTCATACATGCTTCCCAGAACCCGCGCCGTATCCTCAATGCTTTCCTTTTTTCCGATTTGGGAACTCTTGGGATCCAGATACGTGCTTCCCATACCAAGATCATGGGCCGCCACCTCAAAAGAGCAGCGCGTTCTGGTGCTTGTCTTCTCAAAAATCAGCGCCACATTTTTTCCGCGGTGAATGTCTACCGGCACGCCCTTTTTCTTCTTCTCTTTGAGCTCTGCCGCCAGCTCAAGCAGTCCTCCAATCTCATCCGGAGTAAAATCTTTCAGTGTGAGGAAATTTCGTCCCTTTAACTCTGTTTTTTTCTGTCTCGTAGTCTTAAATTCCATTTTTTCGCCTCTATTCACCCTTAGCAATCTCAGCAGCCGCTTTCACAAGTCCGGCCATATTCTGCATCTCTGATGGAATGATAATCTTGGTAGACTTTCCGTCCGCCACCTTCGTCATTGCCTCAAAACTCTTTAACGCCAGAACGCTCTGGTCAGCTCCGGCTTCCTTCAGGAAACGGATACCGTCTGCATTGGCTTTCTGTACCTTCAGAATTGCCTCTGCTTCACCTTCCGCTTCGCGGATCATTTTTTCTTTTTCAGCCTCGGCCCGCAGTATCGCCGCCTGCTTCGCTGCCTCTGCATCCAGAATAATGGATTCCTTTTTACCTTCTGCAATCAAAATCGCAGATTTCTTTTCGCCTTCCGCCACCAGAATTGTCTCCCGGCGCTCACGCTCCGCCTTCATCTGTTTTTCCATGGCTTCCTGGATTGCTGCCGGAGGAATAATATTTTTCAGTTCCACACGGTTTACCTTGATTCCCCAGGGGTCCGTCGCAATGTCCAGAGAAGAACGCATTTTCGTGTTGATCGTTTCTCTGGAGGTAAGTGTCTCGTCCAGTTCCAGATCACCGATAATATTTCGAAGCGTCGTTGCCGTCAGATTTTCGATGGCCATAATCGGATTTACCACACCATAAGCATAGAGTTTCGGATCTGTAATCTGGAAAAATACCACCGTATCAATCTGCATGGTAACGTTATCCTTTGTGATTACCGGCTGCGGCGCGAAATCCACAACCTGCTCCTTTAAAATCACACGCTTTGCCACCCGGTCTATGATCGGCACCTTAAAATGTATTCCCACACTCCATGTCGCCTGATAACCGCCCAGACGTTCGATTACCATTGCCTGCGCCTGCGGTACAACCCTCACACAGGACGCCAGAATCAAAAGTACAATAAAAACCAGTACAAGTACTACGCCTATACTACCCATTAGTTTTCCTCCTTTTCTTTTACAATCAGTTTCACGCCTTCAATTGATAGTATTTCCACAGTTTTTCCCTTTTCAACCGCAATACCCTCTTGTTTTGTCCGGGCAGTCCATTCCAGCCCGTTGATCTTCGCCTTTCCGCTGCCCTTCAGATTATTAATCTCCTCCGTGACGACTGCACAGGCGCCTATCAGCTCATCTACATTCGTTCTGGTATGTTTTCCATTAATATATCTCGCCGCAAAAGGTCTTGTAAATATCAGCAGGATAAAAGAAACTGCCAGAAAAACCGTACACTGAATCCAGATATTGCCGCCCAGCATGTTCGCCGCCATGGCCGCGATTGCTCCGCCGGCAAACCATACTGTCGTAAGCCCCATTGTCAGAAACTCTATTAACAATAATACTACAAACAGTACCAGCCAGTTCATCGGTTGCATCCACGTTCCTCCTTCCACAAGTATTTCTTTTATTATACACGAAACCGGGCGCAAGTGCAATGCTTGCGCCCTATAAATCCACCCCTCACACTCCAACACCGCTCCCCATCGGATGTGTACAAACACATATGGCAGGGAGCGTTATCAAATTTTCACAGTTTAAGGTTTAATAAAACTGATGATCTCCAATTTTCTGGCCCTGGCCGCTGCCTGTATTAAAATACAGTGCATCTCCAACCGTTCCTTCTCCGTTCAGCGCTGCAACAGCCGCATTATAGCAGTCTTCAGGAGCGCTTCCGACTACCTGATCCAGCCAGCCGCTGCCTGCCGGTGTAAACTGGCCGCTCTCGTAAATTACATCATGAATACTGTCTGCAAAGGACTCGCTGTTCACGCGGTTCATAACCACCTGGCCAACGGCGATCTTGCCTTCCTCGCTCTGGTTTCCGGCCTCGCAGTAGATCAGAGCCGCCAGAAGATCCACGTCGCTGCTGCTAGCCGTAGTTGCGGCAGACGTACTGCTGTCCTCTGCAGTTTCATCCGCTGTTTCCGCTGCGGAAGCGGCAGATTCATCAGCCGCATCATCGTATGTATCGTCTGTTACGCCGTCGTCATATACTTCCTCCGCATCCGTCTCTGTGTAAACTTCAGTTTCCGCATAGGCCTCTGTCTCTGCGTCATTTACTGTTTCTTCATAGGTTTCCGTTTCTTCGTAGGCCTCTGTCTGTGCTTAAGCTTCTGTCTCTGCA
>JAUNFZ010000045.1 GCA_030524785.1 Eubacteriales bacterium | reverse complement strand
TGGCAGGAAGTATGGCAAATATTACGGCTATGGAAATAAAGAGTAATATAGAGAGGTAAAGCCCGAATGAGAAAAATAATAGCCGTTTTTTTGATGATTTTGTGTGTGGCGCTGGGTGCACTTTTGTACTGGACAGGGAAGGATGACGATCGAAATCCGCCGGTGATCAGTTTTTCGGAAGAAGAACTTCAGTATGAGCAGGGGGAAGATACGGCAAAGCTTCTTAAGGATGTGACGGCGCAGGATGATGTGGACGGCGACGTCAGCGATACGCTGGTGGTGGAGTCTGTGATTCCCATAGAGGGAGAGCAGAAAGCAACCGTGCTCTATTATGCGAAGGACGAGAGCAATAATGTGGCGAAGGCCAGAAGGATTGTCTCCTATATACCGGGCGATGGGATTCTCTGGCAGGCAGAGGCGGAGAGCGAAACCCAGGAAGCGGCAGATTCAGAGGGAACCACTGAGACAGAAGAAGCAGAAAATTTGTCTTCCGGAAGTCCCAGGATGGTTTTAACGACCAATAA
This sequence comes from Eubacteriales bacterium, assembly GCA_030524785.1. GTDB lineage: Bacteria > Bacillota > Clostridia > Lachnospirales > Lachnospiraceae > Marvinbryantia. Next base: position 25,023 of record JAUNFZ010000045.1, on the reverse strand, counting down.
AGCGACGGTGAAAGACGGTGAGTACAACCTTTTATCCTATGTGAAGGAGATCACGGACGATAAGGACGGGGCTGATTGGCTGTACTACCAGATACAGATTGAGGGAAGGCACGATATTTCCGGTCCGGGAACTTATGAACTGTATTATTTTGTGTATGATCGGGACGGAAACTGTTCTAACCGGGCAAAATTAACGCTTACGATTGAGTAGGATATAAAGAATGAAAATACGTCTTTATAATTATAGAGTAAAACGGAAAAGAAGGCATCAGAGTATGCGCCCTGTGGAGTTTGCCAGTTATCGAAAACGGCGTGTCCGCAGAAAAAGGTCTCACCGGCATGGAAAAGGGAGAGGAGCTCTCAAGGCAGTTGGAATCATTGCGCTTATTCTGGTGATGCTGACCGCAGCGGGAGCAGGCGGATTTGTTTACCTGAGAACGGCGGGACGAAAGAGCCTGCAGGCGTCGGCCGCCACCACCGCCCCGAATGTGGCGGAAAGTCAGGATGCTTCCGGTTTTGTTTCAAGGAACGGAAAGAAATACGCCTATAATCAGGATATGATTAATATCCTCTGCATGGGGATTGACCGGAACACGGAACTGGTGTCGGACAAAACGGAAATCGGTGACAATGGGCAGGCGGATACCATTTTCCTACTGGCGCTGAACCAGCGGGAGAATACCATGAAGATATTGGGCATTTCCAGAGATACCATGACGGATGTGAAAGCCTATGACAGCCAGGGAAATTACGTTGGAAAGAGCAAAAATCATTTGGGACTGGCGTTTTCTTATGGCGACGGAGCCGCAAGAAGCGGTGAACTGATGGTGGAGGCCGTCTCAAATCTTTTGTATGAACTTCCCGTACACGGGTATGCGGCGGTCAATATGAATGCGATACAGACATTCAATGACGCTGTGGGCGGAGTGACCGTGACCCTTTCGGAGGAAATGAATCTAGGCGGAGAAATTTTTGCGGCGGGGAGCACGCTGACGCTGAACGGAGCGCAGGCGGAATCCTTTGTCAGAAGCCGCGACATGGACCGGGAAGGCAGCAATAACCTGCGTATGATGCGGCAGAAGCAGTATGCGCTTGCCTTTATCACGGCGGCGCAGCAGCGGATAAAAAAGAATCCGGCGGTGATTACGGAACTGTACGGCAGCCTGACCGCAGATATGACGACAAGCATTGGATTGGACGAGGCGGTATATCTGGCGTCTCTGCTGCCCGGGATGCAATTTCAGATAGACGATATTCAGATGCTGCAGGGCGATACAAAACAGGGAACCGTTTATGAGGAATTTTATGTGGATGACGAAGCTCTGCTGGATACCGTGCTGGAAGTGTTTTATCAAGAGGTGGTGTAAATGCGTGCCAGAAAAGTTTGCCTGATTTTACTGCTGCTGATATTGGCGGCAGCGGGAAGCGGCGCGTTCCTTGTGTGGAAACAGCAAAGCGATGCGCAGAAAAAGGAAGAAGAATACGCGCAGATGCGCAGAGAACCGGAAACGTTAAAAGCTGCCGGCGGGGGAGTGATCCCGGTGGATTTTGAAAAATGGCAGGCGGCAAATCCTGAGATTTATGCCTGGATTACGATTCCCGGCACGTCCATAGATGCGCCGGTCCTTCAGAGCAGAACAGATAATGCCTATTATCTGAACCATTCAGCCCAGGGACTGGAAGATTCCAGGGGAGCGATTTTCAGCGAAGATTACAATTCTACGGATTTTTCGGATGTCCACACCGTGCTGTATGGGCAGAACGCCCAGGACGGCACGGTGTTTGCAGAGCTTCACAGGTTCGGTGATGAAGAATTTTTTAAAGAACATCAGAGTATCGCTGTGTTTACGCCGGATGCAGTCAGGTATTACCGCATTTTTGCGGCCTACCGTTATGACGACAGGCATCTTCTGCAAAGCTTTGACTGTACAAATCCTGGTATTTTCCGGGCCTATATCAAGGAGATTATGGGACAGAGAAATCTGTATGCGCAAGTCAACACAGAGGTTTCTGTCGGCGACGGCGACAGAATACTGACGTTGTCTACCGGACACAATCTGGGAAGCGGATACCGCTATCTTGTACAGGCGGTGCTGACGGAGGAAATCTTTGCCGGGACAGATGCGCTAAGCGCAGGATAAAAACACAAAAGTTCTGAGAAAAAGTGTAAACAGGATTGTCTGATGGGAAAAAGTGTGTTATACTATAGACTAATCTTGACAATGATTACATATTATGGAGGGAATAGAAATGAAAAGAAAAGTAGCGGCAACGGTAGCGGCAATGCTGGTTTTGGGAGCAGGAATACAGGCATTGGCGGCGCCGAGCGTAACCAGCGGAGGAGTGGATGCCGGTCAGGTGACAGTATCTACGGGCAGCGCGGGTGTTGACGGCGGTACCGGAGAAACAGAGGCAGGCACCGAGGAAGGTGTAAGGGTAATCCTGTCAGAAATCAACAGAGACAATTTTTCAGAGGAAGACCTGGCGCTGATCGATAAGGTAGAAGCGGCGGAACCGGAGGTATATGTAGCGGATGTACTGGAGGGACTGGTAGATCCTTCCGAGCTTTCTGAGATCAAAGTGTTTGATACTGCATCGCTTCATCTGGAGGATGAGGACGGCAAGGCTCTTTTGGAGAAACTGCGTTTTCTCACCCATATGACGGAAGTTACTTTTGAGGGCGTTGAACCCACCGAGGAAAAACCGGTGGATCTGACGTTCACCCTTAACAACATGGTGGAAGGCATGGAAGTATATGTGCTGGGCAAGTGCGATACTCACGGATGGGAACTTCTGGAGACGGAACGTGTGTCTGACAACCAGGTCAAAGCGTCGTTCCACGCGCCAACTTCCCTGGTAGCCTTTACTTATCTGGAAGACGATCAGCTTCCGGAAAAACCGGTGGGAACATCTCCGGCAACCGCAGAGGATACGAAACAGTCAGCGGGATTAAATTAAAACCTGCAGGATTACAGCAAGCGGTAACGAGCAAAATAGAAAAAGCATGCCAAATGGGTTCGGATTCGAACGTTTGGCATGCTTGTTTTTATAGAAAACGAGAAAAATGATCTGCCAGTGCTGCGGAATGCCGCTTGAAGATGACTCAATCATAGGCCATAATCAAGATGGTACATTTAACGAAGACTATTGCAAGTGGTGCTACGCTGACGGAACTTATACTTATCATGATATGGACGATTTAATTGAAGTCTGTGTTAAAAATATGGTAAGTGAAAATTTTACCGGCGATCAGGCTCGTTCTTATATGAAAGACTTGCTTCCCAAATTAGACTACTGGAAGCGTTACGATGAACTCAGTGATAACGGACAATTTGAAAAATTTAAGCAGCAGCTAATCGAGGAGATAAATGAACTTCATATAGAAGGGCTGCCAAAAGTTGAGAAATTAAATGCCCTTGTTGGAAAGTATGTAAATCTTGAGTATATGCTGCCAAGCGGAAATTTGGTCAAATTTTTGGACGATTCAAAGACATATCTCGGAAATCAACTTGAAAGCGAGTCCGGCGGTGAAAGATGTTTCGGAGTTATCGCAAATATGGATTTTCTGCTCGTGTGCACCTATGAGAAAGACGGATTGAATCCGGAATTGGTGCTGTACAAAAAGAGATAAAATATCGTAAGATAAAGAGGTGTTGGCAGGATATGCAGCACCTTTTTTAATGCTAGTAGAAAAATGAGAATGTTTCACTGAATATTTCAACCTTTTTGGGCTAAAATATTCAATGAGAACTTGAAAACGTAAAAGAAAGCATATATAATATTGAGTAAGAAAGCCTTAATGGGCAGAAATTTTCAATGAAACGGAGCGGATTTTATGGAAATTAGTCGTGATAGTTATCTTGAGCAGTTGATTTCATATCGTTTGGACGGTTTAGTGAAAGTAATTACCGGTATTAGGAGGTGCGGCAAATCCTATCTCCTTAAAAAAATATACCGGGATTATTTAATTCAGAACGGTGTGAAAGAGGAGCAGATTATTACGATCGAGCTTGACCTTGCAAAGGATATTAAATATCGTAATCCGCTTATTCTTTCATCATATGTAAGGGAAAAAGTGGAAAAGAGCAAAGAGGAATATTATCTGTTTGTTGATGAGATACAAATGTCCGACGAGGTAGCAAATCCATACAATCCGGATGGTAAGAAAATTACTTTTTACGATGCCCTTAATGATTTGAGGGGTTTATCAAATTTAGATGTTTATGTAACCGGAAGTAATTCCAAAATGCTTTCCAGCGATATTCTTACTGAGTTTAGGGGACGAAGTGATGAAATAAGAGTACACCCTCTTAGTTTTGCTGAGTATTATTCTGCTGTTGGCGGGGATAAAAACGAAGCATTTGATGAATATGCATTTTATGGCGGTATGCCGCTTATCTTATCAAGACCGAATGATACGGCTAAGATGAATTATCTTAAATCACTTTTCTCAGAAGTGTATATTAAGGATATTGTTGAACGTAAGAGAATTGAAAGGCAGGATGTACTGGAGCAAATCTTAGATTTGCTTTGTTCATCGGTTGGCTCATTAACAAATCCAACCAAAATTGCAAACGCTCTGAAGTCTAAACAGGGGGGCGGTGTGTCTGCCAATACGATTCGGGCATATATCGGGCATTTGGAAGACGCATTCCTTTTTTCAGAAAGCAAGCGGTATGATGTAAAAGGAAAATCCTATTTTGACTCGCCAAATAAATATTACAGCGAGGATATAGGCCTGAGAAATGCAAGAATAGGTTTCCGGCAGCAGGAAATGACGCACATAATGGAGAACATCATATATAATGAGTTGAACATCAGGCAGTTTTCCGTTGATGTTGGCGTTGTCTATTCAAGGACTGTTAATAACAGCGGAAGTTCGGTTCGTGTTCCGAGAGAAATTGATTTTGTGGTAAATTCAGGAGGAAAACGAACTTATATCCAGTCGGCGTATTCGATGCCGACTGATGAAAAAGCAGAGGCGGAACTTAAGCCATTTGCGCTTACAAGAGATTCTTTCCCTAAAATTGTAGTAAGGAAAGATATTGGAAAGCGTTGGTATGATGATAATGGCATTTTAAATATAAATGTGATTGATTTTCTCCTAGATAAAGAACTTATTTAGCTTTCTTAAATAAAATCTGATAGAATATAATTATCAGATAAGATTGATTTAAAACTACGAAACGAGGTAGTGGATATGGAAAAAGATCCGTTTAAGGAATATTTGAGAGAGTCTGAACCGGATAAAGCTTATAAAGGTTATGCATGGAGTACGGCAATCGGACTTCAGGCGGTGGACGGATTAAAACCATCTAAATATTTGATTGATACTGCCATTCAGAACATTGAAGGCAAAATTACGATGAAGGAAGCACAGAGCCTTATCGACAGCTACTATGAAGAAAGACCTGTCCATTTGTCCGATGATGAACGTACTGAAGAAGCAGATAAGGTTTCTTCCCGTATCGCGGAAATCCTTTCTGAAACAGCATTTTCATTTTCTCCGAACGAGTATATTTCTATCCACCGCAAACTCTTTCAGGGCATTTACGAACACGCCGGAAAGATTAGAGATTATAACATCACAAAGAAAGAATGGGTGCTTGATGGGGCAACCGTTGTGTATGGCAGTGCTTCAGAATTGAGAGCAACGCTTGAATATGATTTCTCGCAGGAGAAAGATTTTAGCTATAAAGGTCTTTCGATGGATGGAATTATTCATCATCTTGCGGTGTTCATTTCAAGGTTATGGCAAATTCATATCTTTGGCGAAGGCAATACGAGAACAACGGCAGTGTTCTTCATCAAATATTTGAGGATACTTGGTTTTTCTGTAACCAATGATATTTTTGCGGAAAATGCGTGGTATTTCAGAAACGCGCTTGTCCGTGCAAACTACACGAACCTGCAAAAAGGGATTCACGAAACAACAGAATATCTGGAAGCATTTCTCAGAAATCTGCTTTTGAATGAGAAAAACGAACTTCGCAACCGTAATCTTCATGTAAACGGGCTATTGAAAGAAGAAAAAGTGGACATTGGAGATTTGAAAGTGGATATTGGCAGCGCAAAAGTGGACATTGAAAGTGTACTTTCCGAAAAAGGCAGCGGGTTCGCAGCAAAAACGACTGTCCATATCCATAAACTCTTTGAGAAGTTTGGCTTTGGTGAAGTATTCGGAAGAAGTGCAGTTATGGAACTGCTTGAACTGAAAGGCTCAGGTGCTTCCAAATTTCTTTCCAATCTGGTGCGGGCGGATATTATTGAACCGGTATCCGGTTACGGAAAAGGAAAATATAAATTCAAAAGGTAATTTAGAGCAGAAACTCGCCCCGGACATCAACTTGAAAGTCCGGAATTGGTGCTATACAAAAAAGATAAAATATCGTAAGATAAAGAGGTGTTGGCAGGATATGCAGCACCTTTTTTCTTGTGGATTATTTTGGTATGAAGCTTTGGAGAACATGTGTGAAACATACAAAGAACCAATTGGATCATTGTAATTGCAAATAGATTATGATGCTGAAAAGTATGGCTGCCGAGTTCATGGTATATCTGGCTCAGTGCGGCATAGTCTCAGATGAAAGTGTATCCTGCGATTCAGCCAGAATCGCAGTTATGCCCGGTCTTATAACGATAGAAATATAATTCACGATTTTCTCGCGGGTATAGTGATCTTTGCTTTTTATATAGAGAATTAATATTCCAGCCAGACCTTCGGTGTAAAATTCACATATAAATTGTTTGAAATCCGGATCTAACATAATATGATTCATTTGTTCTGCACGGGTTACGATAGATGTAATCAATTCAATAAAATCAGCATGAAAAAAGTGCTTCATTTCCTCCCGCCCTATCGAATCATAGGCGCAGTTAATAATATGCTGGTTTTTTTCCACATAGTCCAGCACAAAGTTGACCGCTTCTTCATAGTCGACTAAAAGATCAAAGTTTTTCAACACTTCGATCGCTTCTTCTTCAAACATCCATTTTAAAAGAGCGTAAATATCCTCAAAATGATAATAAAATGTTTTCCGGTTAATACCGCAGTCTTTGATGATCTCGCTGACGGTGATCTTAGAGAGCGGTTTTGTTTGCATGGCTTTCTTTAAAGAGTTTGCGATTACCTTTTTGGTATTTAAGGATGTGACCGTATGCTTCATAAACCTTACCTCCATAGTTGCATTATATGAGTTTTTCGGCAGGAATCAATGGACAAATCCGGACAGATGTCCGGTAAATTCCACCTTTGCGACATTCGGCAGATGCGTGTGCGGGGCTTATTGCCAGCGGGAAAGAATCGTATCATTTGACCGTCAAATAAGGGGTATTTGACCGTATTTTACCTAAACAGGACAATATTGACCATTTTCTGAAAGAAAAAAATTCTTTAGAATAGAGCCGCAATAAAATGTATGGAGGGATGAAAATGTGTGAAAGGTTATATGCGATTGAAATGCAGACGCCGATGGGGAAGAAACAAGGAACCATCAGAGTGATAACAGAGCAGGAAACAATGAACGGCTATCTGACGGTGCTGGATCATTCGACGCCTTTTACCGGAAGCATTGACGGGGAAGGTCACTGTAAATTTACCGGAAGCATTGTCACATTGATGCGGACGATCGATTACGAGGCGTCCGGTAAGATGGAGGACGACAGCATCTCGCTGGATATTCACGGGGAACGCAATGTATTTCAGGTAGTGGGAAAACGGAGTCATCAGACAGAAGCGGAGCAGAAAGGCAGATTGTAAACATGAAAAAGTTTTATGGAGCCGTTATTAAGGCGAGAAAATTTATTATGGTGCTTTTCCTGATCGCGGCAGGCGTATGCGGATATTGCCGGCAGTTCATTTCCGTTAATTATGATATAAATTCATATTTGCCGGAGGATGCGGTATCCACGGTTGCGCTGGACGTAATGGGAGAAGAATTTGAGGGGGCGATACCAAACGCCAGGGTACTGATAAAGGATGTAACAAAAAAGGAAGCGCTGGAATATAAGGAAAAGCTGGAGGCAGTGGACGGCGTTATTTCCGTCATGTGGCTGGATGACCAGATGATCGTGGATATGCCGTTTGAAATGTACGATCAGGAAATTGTGGAAACATATTATAAGGATAATGCGGCGCTTTTTACGGTCACGATAGAGGAAGAAAGTATCAACGAAACCGTTCCGGCGATCCGGGAGGTCATTGGAGATGAAAATGCAATGACGGGCGCTGCGGTAAGCACGGCGGTCGCGACGGCAAGTACGGTATCGGAGATCAGAAAAATTACGGTGATCGCAATCCTGTTTTTGCTGGTTGTACTGATCCTGACCACCACGTCATGGGTGGAGCCCTTTGTGGTTCTCATCGGTCTGGGCGTGGCGGTGATCATCAACGCCGGATCCAACCTGATTTTCGGAGAGATTTCCTTTGTGACAAATGCCGCGGGAAATATTCTTCAGCTTGCGGTTTCATTGGATTATTCCGTATTTTTGATCCACCGGTTTGATGAATGTCGCTGTGAGATGGAGCCGAAAGAGGCCATGAAACAGGCTCTGTGCATGTCTACTTCTTCAATTTTGTCCAGCGGTCTTACCACCGTGATCGGGTTCCTCGCGCTGACGCTGATGCGTTTTAAGATCGGTCCGGACCTCGGGCTTGCCCTGGCAAAGGGAGTTGGGATCAGCCTGCTTACCGTATTTCTATTTATGCCGGGCGTGATTCTTGCAACGTATCAATGGATGGACAAAACGGCGCACCGTTCGTTTATGCCCTCTTTCCGAAGGCTCGGCAGGATGGTGCAGAAGGTTACTATTCCGCTTGTCATTATTTTTGCGGCGGCAATCGTTCCGTCCTATATCACAAGCACGAGGAATGTTTATTACTATGGTTCCTCCCACATCTTCGGACCGGGTACGCAGCTTGGCGATGACACGGAGCTGATTCAGGATATCTTTGGAAAAAACGATAATTATGTTTTGATGATCCCGAAAGGGGATGTTGTGAAGGAAAAGGAGCTGTCAGAGCGTCTGAATGAAGTAGAAGAAATCACCTCTATCACGTCTCTGGTGGATACGGTTGGAACCACCATTCCGGCGGACATGATCCCGGATAAATTATTAAAGCAGCTGCGGTCGGAACATTATGACCGGATGGTATTGTCGGTAGCTGCGGACTACGAAGGAGCGGAAACGGAGGCTCTGGTAGAAACGATCCGGGAAATCGCCGGGGAATACTATCCGGATGCGTACTATCTTGCGGGGGAAGGCATCAGCACTTACGACCTGATGGAGACGGTAACGGAGGATATGGTGAAGGTAAATCTGCTGGCGATCGCGGCCGTGTTTATTGTGCTTTTGTTTGCCATGAAATCGCTGGTTCTTCCGGTGATTCTGGTTCTCACCATTGAAACGGCGATATGGATCAACCTCTCCATTCCCTACGTGACGGGGCAGACGCTTTTCTATATTGCGTATCTGATCATCAGTTCCATTCAGCTTGGAGCAACCGTAGATTATGCGATCCTGTTCACGGAGCGGTACAAAGAAAACCGAAACTTGCTGGATAAAAAAGAAAGTATCATAGAAACCATATCCAATACCGCATCGTCCATTCTGACGTCGGGAATTGTGCTTACGGTAGTTGGATTTTTGCTGGGCATCATATCCACCCACGGACTGCTTTCCCAGCTTGGTTATCTTTTGGGCAGAGGAACCATCTGCTCGCTGATTTCGGTACTATTTGTACTGCCCGGTTTTTTATATTTGTTTGATCGTACTTTTGTAAAAAGTGGAAAGGAAGGTAAAAAAGCATGAACAGAAATAGAAAAAGAAAAACAGAAATCGGTGTGACTGCGCTTGCAGCGGTGCTGCTGTCGGCGGGAGCTGTGCAGGGAGTGGCACAGAATACACAGGAAACCAGGAAGCAGGAAACCGTAAAAGTAGAGGCACAGCCTGTCAGGGAAACGGAGCCGGAAACAAATTCTGAAAAGCAGGATACTGCGAAAACTGGAAACACGGAGGACAAAAAATCAGAAACGGTTTATGTGATCGCGGATGCATCGGGAAGCACGCAAGAAGTCATCGTGGAGGAATGGCTGAAAAATGTGGAAGGTCTGGAGTCCATGAATGACAGATCGGATCTGACAGATATTGAAAATGTGGAAGGGGAAGAAACCTTTACGCAGGATGGCGGGAAGATCGTATGGGATGCAAAAGGAAACGATATCCATTATCAGGGAAACAGCGAAAAGGAGCTGCCGGTTTCCGTACATATCACTTATTATCTGGATGGCAGGGAAATCTCCCCGGAAGAACTGGCAGGCAAAAGCGGAGAGGTAACGATAAGATACGATTATACCAACCGGGAAAAGAAGAAAGTGGAGCTGTCCGGCGAAAAGAAATCGGTCTATGTCCCGTTTACGGTAATGTCGGGGATGATATTTACCGATAACTGCGTGAAGGATGTTTCTATCAACAGTGGGAAAGTGATTACAAGTGATGACAAAACGGTTGTGGTAGGCGTGGCGTTTCCAGGGCTTAAGGATAGTCTAAAATTCGAAAAGGAAGATGAGGACGATCCGGACATCGACCTGGATATCCCGGATTATGTGGAGGTTACTTTTACAGCGGAGGATTTTGAGATGGAAATGTCTGCCTCCCTCGTCATGAGCGATCTTTTTAATGATCTGGATCTGGAGCGCGAGGATGACAGAAAAGAGCTGACGGACGCGATAGAAGAACTGACGGACGGCGCGCAGGAGCTGGCAGGCGGCAGTAGCGATCTGGCGGACGGTGTAGGAGAGCTTTATGATAAACTGCCGGATCTGACGGACGGCGTACAGTCTCTGAAAGATGGAGTTGTGGAATATACGGACGGAGTTTCTTCGGTAGATTCCGGTGTCTCGGAGCTGAAAAGCGGCAGCAGCCGGCTTGTAAGCGGCGTCTCAGAGTTATCTTCCGGAGCAGGCAGCCTTGCGGATGGGGCAGGTTCACTGGCAGACGGCGCGAAAACGCTTGCGTCCGGGACAAAAGATATGAAAGCGGGAGTATCCGGGGCAAAGAGCGGCTCGGAGCAGCTTTTAAACGGCTATTTGGGACAAAATGGGGCGGTTGCCGGCGCGAAAACACTGGCGGATGGAGCAAAACAGCTCGATGGCGGAATGGATGCGCTTGTATCCGGAGCAGATACGTTGATAAACGGGGCGGGAACGCTTGCATCTGGCCTTACAAGTGTAAATGAAGGGGCTGTTTTATTGGATAACGGGGCAGGGAAACTGCAGGGCGGCGCCAAGGAGCTTTCGCAGGGAACGCAGCAGCTGGCCGTGTCTTCCACGGAACTGGTGTCGGCAGTCGAAACGGTTGGCAAAACGCTTAAAGAGCTTCAGATAAAACTTAATGAGGAAGGAACGCAGACTGCAGACCAGATAGAGAACCTGAAAGCGGCACTTGCACAGATTTCTGAAACAATAGGCAGCGATGAGGACGGAGAAAATATCCGTGATTGTTACGACGCCATAGCTGCAGATGTGAAAACTTTAGATAGTTACTATTGTGAGAATGACCCTGAAGGATATTCTTACCGGCCGCAGAGTGAGATTTCGGCAGCAGAAACAGACCTTGCAGGGCTTGACGCTCTGAAAGACTCCGCCGCAGCCTCAAAAACTGCAGCAGATGAGGCGGCAGGGAATGCAGCGATGTACAATGAGCAGGCGGGGGCAGCCGCCGGCAGCGCAGGCGCAAGTCTTGCATCAGCAGCAGACAGCAGAGCGGCAGCCGCCGGGCAGGCAGATTCGGCGAACACGTATTATCAAGGTGCAATGGGCGCCTATGAGCCTTTGCTATCAGATATAAAAAATACGCTGGGTAAGGTTGGTTTATCAAAATATGCCGGGTATGTGGATGACGGGCTGGGAACCGCAGCAACAGCTGCCGGGGCATATGAAAATGCGGTCTCCGGTTATCAGGCAGCGGCGCAAAATTATGAGGCAGCTGCCGGGGAATATGAAAATGCAGCTTCTGGCTATCAGACAGCGGCACAAAGCTATGAGACTGCGATTGCAGCGTATAAGCAGACGATTGCAAATTATGAAGCTGTGATTGCGCAGTATGAGGAAGCGCTGGCAGGACAGACAATGGCAGAGGCACAGACTTTTGAAGCGGCGCAGGCAAAATCAGAAGAACCGGCGGATACCATTACAGACCAGCAGGTACAGGCAGCATGGGAAGATTTGCGTGAGAATGTGGAAATGCTGAGCGCGCTTGAAAGCAGAGACGCAGAAAGCACACAAGGGCTTACCGACAGCCTGGATGCGCTTGAAACGACACTTTTCGGAGATGAAGAAAACAGTGGCGCTTTTAAAGAATTGTCGGATGCAGTCAATCAGTTGTATGCAGGTGACGACGGTTCGGAAACCGCAGATACAATCACCATTTTGGATGGAGCAAAAGCATTGCAGGCAGGAAATGCACAGATTGCCAAGGAAACGAAATCCCTTGTGAGTGGAATTGACGATCTAAGAGAGGGAACCACCAAATTGGCAGCAGGAACCGGGCGGCTTGCAGAAGGTGTTTCTTCTCTGACAGATGGAGCGGGCAGCTTCGCAGAAGGAGTAGAAAGTGCAAAAGCCGGAAGCAGCCAGTTGTCAGCAGGCGCAGGTCAGTTATATCTTGGGATCAGTCAGCTCTATTTGGGAACGAAGGAACTGGACGGCGGATTGGAAGCGCTGTCCTTTGGAGCATATAATCTGGATGCGGGAGCAAAATCATTATCGTCCGGCGCAAAAACCCTCTCAAAGGGCGCAGACGCATTGGCATCCGGAACGGGCACGCTCTCAAGCGGCGCAAATGCATTAGACAGCGGAGTGTCTTCCCTGCAGTCCGGCGTTTCTGAATTAAGTGCAAATTCTCCGAAGCTGATTGACGGAGCAGACGAGCTTGCAGACGGGACGGATGAGCTTACTGACGGCGTGGAAGAATTAAAGGATGGAGCAGATGAACTTGCTGACGGCATGGAGGAATTTAATGAAGATGGTATTAAGAAGCTGAAAGAGATTTTTGTGGATGATCTGGATGAATTTATAGAGCGTCTTCAGGCAATTCAGGACGCCGGAAGCGCTTATCAGTCCTTTGCCGGAATACCGGATGATATGAACGGCGATGTGAAGTTCATTATCAAAACAGAGGGTATTTTATCGGAGTAAAAATAATTGCGATTTTGACATTTTAAACCAAAAGTTTAATGCATTTTGGAGATATATCTGATATAATATAAGTCTAACAGTATATGATTGTGATTCGGGATGGAAGAAAATTACGGAGGTACAAAAAGATGGAACCAATGTATTTGTCAATCCAGCAAAAGGAGACAGGAAAACAGATTAAGAAACTGCTCATGGAAAATGGTTATACTGTAAAAGACGTGCAGGGCGCTATGGGATTTGAAAATCCCCAGGCAATCTACAAATGGATTTCCGGCAGATCATTACCGAGCTTAGACAATTTTGTAATTTTAAGCAGATTACTTCATACAAGTATGGAAAACATCCTCGTCATTGACGGGGATGTTGCTCGTTTATGGAAAAATTATTTTAAACTGCTGGTACAATGACAAAACTTTGAAAGGGTATTAAACTGATATCAGATCAAAGGACGGAGGTAGAAGAAATGCAGACAATGACATCAGCATACGCAAATAAAATACTCAGGAGTTTGGAGGAAGAAAAAATCTTTTGGGTAAATAAGGAAGCTGCATCAAGTACTTATGTTGCGGCAATTAATGAGGAGCCGGTTGTGCCGGAATACGATTACTCAGAAGTGGCATCAACGATTGCAGCAATTGATGAAAAGATTGCAATCATCAAGCATGCACTTAATCTGACAAATGCTGCTGCAAAAGTTCAGGTGGGCAACACAGAAATGAGCATTGATACCATCCTTATCAAGATGGCGCAGCTTAATGGAAGAAAAAATGTGCTGGATCATATGCGTAAGCGGCTTCCGAAAGCAAGAGAAGGACAGCGCTCCTCCATGTCCAGAAATTCAGTTCCGGAGTACAGATACATCAACTATGATCTGGAGCTGATTAAAAAGGAGTATGAAAGCATCTCTAAGGTTATCATGGAAATGCAGATAGCGCTGGATAAATACAACCAGACAGTACAGTTTGAAGTAGACATTTAAAAAATACTTTCCGTACAAGGCTTCAAGGGATGGATGATAATTTAGGAAGTTCTTGTTCATAGTTAAGGTATGTCTGTTATTATGTTATCAGGTTATCAGTTTATGTTCAGAGTAGAAGGGGAATCTGATGTGTGTATTTTAACAGATGTCTTGTAGAAAACCTGCGGGAAACTGCGTGCGGAGGTTCGGTTCTAAGCACAGGCTGTGGGAGATCTTTGGATCTTCCGCAGCTATTTTTTGTTCGATTTGGCCATCGTTCTGTAAGCCAGTCATTAAATTGTCATTTATATCTGGTATAATGTAAGCTATGAGAAGTTCCGAAGGAACTTCTGCAGATTTCGCAAAGCGAAAGCTGCGCAGCGGCGATAGCCGCCATAGCTTAACGAGGAAAATGCGGAGCATTTTCTGAGTCTATATGGTGGAAGCCGATAGCTTAACGACAGAATCGAAGATTCTGGAGTGCTATGAGAAGTTCCGAAGGAACTTCTGCAGATTTCGCAAAGCGAAAGCTGTGCAGCGGCGATAGCCGCCATAGCTTAACGAGGAAAATGCGTAGCATTTTCTGAGTCTATATGGTGGAAGCCGATAACTTAACGACAGAATCGAAGATTCTGGAGTGTTATGAGAAGTTCCGAAGGAACTTCTGCAGATTTCGCAAAGCGAAAGCTGTGCAGCGGCGATAGCCGCCATAGCTTAACAAGGAAAATGCGGAGCATTTTCTGAGTCTATGTGATGGAAGATGAGGTGGAGATTGGCTATGGTAAATTTATATTATATTGAAGATGATCCAAATATTGCATCCGTGGTAAAAGAGTATTTGGAGCAGAAGAATTTTAAAATATCCGTTTATGCGACGCTTGCACAGGCGAGAGGGGCACTGAAGGAACATATTCCAAACATGGTCCTGCTGGACTGGAATATGCCGGACGGTCATGGGGACAGCCTGTGCCGGTGGATTCGCAGCAATTGGAAAGAAATGCCGATCATTTTTCTTACTGTTCGCGGAGACAGTGCGGATATTGTTTCAGGATTCAGAAATGGTGCGGATGATTATGTAGTGAAGCCCTTTGAATTAGAAGTGCTGTATTCAAGAATTTTGGCATTACTGCGCAGAACTGGGAACACAACGGATCAATACCTTTCATGCGATGGAATTGTGATCGACCAAAAACGTCATATGGTTTTTTACCATTCAGAGGAAATATCCTTAAGCGCAGCGGAATATCAGCTGCTTTTGTATCTGCTGCAAAATAAAGGAAGAACCGTTACAAGAGAGAAGATTTTGGAACGGGTATGGGACGTGCATGGAAGCTATGTAAATAATAATACTTTAACTGTTACTATGAAGCGGCTGCGGGATAAGCTGAATCAGCCGGAATGTCTGAAAACCGTCAGAAGCGTAGGCTACCGCATGGAGGAGACGATATGAACGGGAGAAAAAATGTATTTGTGACGTTTGGCTTTGTATTATCGGTAAGTTTAATCGCCGCCGCTGTTTCCGTTCTCTGTCTTTCTTACTATTACAGCCAGCGTCAGTTTGACCTGCTCAATGCAGTTTGCGGCGAGGTGGCGGAGCAGGAACCGCAAACAAAAAGAATTATTTCTGCTGCGCTAAAGGAATACACAGGAGCAAAGTCTGACGGCATAGGGAGAGCCGATTTCTTATCTGAACTTGGATATAGCGCATCAGATTTCCAGGGCTCTGTGCATGGACAAAATATTATATTTATAGGAATTGGTTTATTGACAGGGAGTTTGCTTTTTATTTTTACTTTCCTGTATCGAAATAAAGTGGAAGTGATGCGGATACGGGCATTAGCGGAGTATTTGGAACAGGTGAATACTGGAAAGCCGGTTGTTTTTGCTGCTTCCGGGGAAGATGAATTTTCTAAGCTGGAGGATGAAATATATAAGACGGTGACGTCGCTTTATCAGACAAAAGACCAGGCGGTGCAGGCCAAGAATCATTATGCGGAAAATCTGTCTAATATTGCACATCAGATTAAGACGCCAATTACGGCGATTTCATTGTCTGTCCAAAGGCTGGAGCAGGATATAGGACGTGAATCTTTAAAGCAGGTTGAAAAACAGCTTTCACGATTGACTTATTTAGAAGAAACACTGCTGGTTCTGTCCAGAATTGACGCGGGAACATTGCGCTTAGGGAAAGATGATGTAGATGTCTATACGCTTCTTGTTCTTGCAGCGGATAACCTGCAGGAATTATCGGATAGTTTCGATGCAGAGATTGATATACCGGAGCTGGGAGAAATGCAGATCATTGTTGATTTGGACTGGACAATGGAAGCAGTTATGAATCTGCTGAAAAACTGTATAGAACATAATCCTGGAGGAATCATTCACTGTTCCTACGCGCAGAATCCATTGTATACGGAAATTTTAATCTGGGATGATGGGGAAGGGTTTGCAAAAGAGGATATCCCTCATCTTTTTGAACGGTTTTATCGCGGACAAAATGCGAATGATGGGAGCATTGGTATTGGTCTGGCTCTGGCAAAAGAGATTATCGAACGGCAAAATGGAACGATCCGGGCCCAAAATAAGCCGGATGGAGGAGCTTTTTTTGAAATCCGCTTTTATTGTCACTGAGCTGTAATTTTCATCTGCTATGCTTATCTTATAGAGAAGAACGGAGGAAGCCAAAATGGAAATTTTAAAATGCGAAGGGGTCAGAAAAGTGTATGGCTCAGGCGGCAATCAGGTAGTGGCGCTTGATGGGATTGACCTGTCTGTAAGCAAGGGGGAATTTGTGGCGATCTTAGGGGCGTCAGGGTCAGGCAAATCTACATTGCTGCATATTCTCGGCAGTGTGGATAAGCCTACAAGCGGAAAAGTGATGATAGATGGAATCGACCTTTCAAAGCTGAACCAGACACAGGCGGCAATTTTCCGGCGCAGAAAGGTAGGTCTGGTATATCAGTTTTATAATCTGATTCCGACACTTACCGTGCGGAAAAATATTCTTATGCCGCTCGCTCTCGACAAGAAAAAACCAAATCAGGAATATTTTGAAAAGGTGGTTCGTTCTCTTGGCATTGCCGACAGATTGGAAGCGCTGCCAAACCAGTTATCCGGCGGTCAGCAGCAGAGGGCTGCAATCGCCCGTTCCCTGATTTACCGCCCTGCTCTGCTTTTGGCAGATGAGCCGACCGGAAACCTGGATCAGAAAAATTCCAAAGAGGTAATCGATATGCTGAAACTTTCTAACCGCAATCTGGAGCAGACGATTTTGCTGATTACCCATGATGAAAAAGCAGCTCTGGAAGCAGAGCGCATCATCACCGTTGAGGATGGGCGTATCATCAGTGATGAACGGCGGAGGTAACGGATATGTGGAAAGACTATTCATCGGGTTATATTAAAAATAACCGCTTCTTGGGAATGTCTGTGAGAATTTCTGCATTTATTTGTGCATTGCTTTTGTCCTTGCTGTGCGGGTTATTTTATAATATGTGGAAATATGAGGTTGAGAGAATTGAGCTGGAGGAAGGCGGCTGGCAGAGCCGGCTTATCGGAGAATTTTCCAAAAGCGATGTAGAAATCATAGAAAATTTTGCGAATGTAAAAGAGGCGGTTTTAAATGAAAATAAAGATGCGGAAACCTCCATCGATATTTATTTTGACGATATGAAATCTGTATTTCCAGACACACCCCATATTGCCAGTCAGATTGGGGTTTCGCCGGAGAAAATTGTTTATAACTATGCGCTTCTGGCAATGTATTTGATCCGGGGAGAAGGGGATAGGGCTCCAAGACTTGTGTTCCCGCTGTTTTTGGTGATTATGCTGATGGCAGTGCTTTCGCTGATTATTATTATTCATAATGCTTTTGCGGTATCTATGAATGTAAGAGTGTATCAGCTTGGTATTTTTTCAAGTATTGGAGCCACGCCAAAGCAGATACGGTCATGCCTTTTACAGGAGGCAGCCGCTCTTTGCGCTGCGCCGGTTATTGCCGGAACTCTATTGGGCATCGCAGGAAGCATGGGACTGATAAAGATGTCAAATGTTCTGCTCGGGAGCGATATTCCAGGACGTCATAAAGCCGTCTTT
Organism: Eubacteriales bacterium; assembly: GCA_030524785.1. Lineage (GTDB taxonomy): Bacteria > Bacillota > Clostridia > Lachnospirales > Lachnospiraceae > Marvinbryantia. Next base: position 6,774 of record JAUNFZ010000045.1, on the reverse strand, counting down.
GGCTATCATCCGCTAGTTTTGGTATTGACATTGTTCGTAACGATTGCTACCATATGGATTTCCGCATGGCTGCCCGCCAGAAATTTAAGTAAGCTGACACCGCTGGAAGCAATCAGAAATACCGGCGAGCTGCAATTAAAGAGAAGAAAAAATTCCCGCTTACTCACATTTCTTTTTGGAGTGGAGGGAGAACTGGCCGGCAATGCGTTAAAGGCACAGAAGAAAGCCCTGCGGACAGCCTCTTTATCCTTTATACTTTCATTTATGGCGTTTGCAATCATGGAGTGTTTCTTTTCTCTCTCCGAAATCAGTACGAGGGAAACTTATTTTGAACGTTATCAGGATGTATGGGATGTGATGGTTACTCTGAAAAATACAAAAGTGGATGACTTTGAGGACACAGAGAAGGTCAGGCAGCTTGCCGGAGTACAAAGCGCTATTGTTTATCAGAAAGCAACTGCAAAGAGAATTATCACAGAGGAAGAAATGAGCGAAGAAATGAAAGCCTTTGGCGGATTTCCTCATGCGTCCTATGAGGGCGGCTGGCTGGTAAATGTACCGATTGTCATACTGGACGATAATAGTTTTTTGAGCTATTGCAGGCAGCTTGGCATCATGCCGCGGCTTGACGGCGCAGTGATCCTAAATCAAATCCGTGATGTGACAAATCCGGATTTTCGACATCCGGTTTATGTGTCTTATGTCAATGAAACCGGGACGACTGTTTTAAGACAGTCCGGCAATGAAGAAACGACTGCGGAAATACCTGTCCTTTCTTATACAAAGGAAGCACCTGCTTTGCGAGAGGAGTACGCAAAAATTGACTATTATGAGCTGGTTCACTTTATGCCGGCCTCTGTATGGAGAGAAATCAGGGAACGGATTGGGGGAATGGAGGAAGACAGCTATATCTGTGTCAAGGCCGGGGAAAACGTATCTTTAGAAGAATTGAACGGATTAGAAAATGAAATCGCAGAGATAACAGGCGGAAAATATACAATAGAGCAGGAAAATCGTATTCAGGAATATGAGACAAACGAAAAACAGATACAGGGAATGGAGGCTGTATTGGGAGGGTTCTGCAGTTTGCTCGCAATCATTGGCATTGGAAATGTATTCTCTAATACCCTGGGCTTTGTACGTCAAAGAAAAAGGGAATTTGCAAGGTATATGTCAATTGGCTTAACACCGAAAGAACTAAAGAAAATGTTTTGTGTAGAAGCATTGGTGATCGCTGGGAAACCATTTTTCATCAGTCTTCCGATTGTACTTATCGCGGTGGGATATTTGCTGCGGTTAAGCTATGTGGAGCCTGGGATTTTTATGCCGGAGGCTCCGCTTGTTCCGATTCTAATATTCATGCTGGCCATTTTAGGCTCGGTAGCGCTGGCGTATTATCTTGCATGGCGGAATGTGCAAAAAATCAGTCTGGCAGAGGTACTCAGGGACAATACGCTGATGTAAATGATACGGCAGTGTGATGATATATTCTAAAAAGATCTTGACTCTACAACAGTGATAAAGTTTATAATAAACACCAAAATCCGGCCGTTTGTGCATCTTCAATGCGCTGCGCTTCAGGACTTTGGTGTTTTTATGCGTTCGCTTCAGGAGAGCAGTGTTTTGTGCCGGCAGAATATCAGGAGAGGAGTGAGTGTCCAACCTTCAAATGGAGGCGGACACAAAAGAGTATGGAAAAGAATTTGACTACCGGAAGTGTTTTTAAAAATATTGCTTTCTTTTCATTGCCATATTTGTTATCCTATTTCTTGCAGACACTGTATGGGATGGCAGATCTGTTTATCATAGGCCAGTTCGAGGGCGTTGACAGTATTACGGCAGTTTCTGTGGGCAGTCAGGTTATGCATATGCTGACGGTTATGATCGTGGGCCTGGCGATGGGTTCAACCGTTACCATAGGCAGGGCAGTGGGAGCCAGGCAGACAAGACAGGCGTCTCTTACCGTGGGAAATACGGTGACGCTGTTTATGGGTTTATCTGCCGTGGTGACGGTGCTGCTGCTGATTCTGGTAAAGCCGATTGCTGCGGTAATGTCAACCCCTCCGGAAGCTTTTTCAGAAACAGTGGCTTATTTGACGATTTGTTTTATTGGAATCCCCTTTATTACAGCGTATAATATTATCAGTTCCATTTTCCGTGGATTAGGGGATTCGAAAAGTCCGATGTATTTTATTGCAGTCGCCTGCGCTGCCAATATTGCGCTGGATTATCTGTTTATCGGAGTATTTCATTTGGGGGCGGCAGGCGCAGCTCTCGGCACTACTTTGGCGCAGACCATCAGCGTAATCTTTGCACTGACGGTGATGATTAAGCGAAAGACAGGGATTGCGCTGAAAAAAGACGACTTTAAACCGCAGGCAGGCACTATGGGGCAGATGCTAAAAATTGGCGTTCCGGTAGCCCTGCAGGATGGATTTATCCAGATTGCCTTTATTGTGATTACGGTGATTGCAAACCGCAGAGGACTGAATGACGCCGCTGCGGTGGGAATTGTGGAGAAATTTATAAGCATGGTGTTCCTTGTGCCCTCCACCATGCTCTCAGCAGTGTCAGCCCTTTCCGCTCAGAATATCGGGGCCGGGAAGCATGATCGTGCGGCCGATACGCTGCGCTATGCGATTTTGATAGCTGTGGGATTTGGAGTGACGGTTTCTATTATTATACAGTTTGCCGGAAGCAGTGTTGTAGGCATGTTTACGGATGATGCAAAAGTGATTGTGCTGGGGGATCAGTACCTTCGGGCATATATCTGGGATTGTGTGTTCGCAGGCATCCATTTTAGCTTCAGCGGATATTTCTGCGCTTATGGGCTGTCGGGAATTTCATTTTTGCACAATGTGCTTTCTATTGTATGTGTGCGTGTTCCCGGGGCGTTTCTGGCGTCGAAATATTTTGCAGACACGCTCTATCCTATGGGGCTTGCCGCACCGGGAGGATCGCTTTTGTCGGTGGTCGTGTGTGTGATTGCCTTTTTGTGGATGAAAAAGAATCCCAGGATTTTTAATGAAAAAGAAAACCCAGCATAAGCCGGAACATACATAACAGTGAAAAAAGGAGGCAGCGCTTTTGGAGGATGGAAAATTATTTCAGATTGGCGATGTGGCGAAAATGTTTCACATCAGTGTGGGAAGCCTGCGCCATTATGAACAGGCGGGACTGCTGGAGCCGGAATATACGGATCCCAATACGGGCTATCGCTATTACAGCGTCCGGCAGTTTGAGGTGCTGAATACGATCCGCTATCTTCGGGTATTGGATATGCCGCTGAATCAGATTGCGGATTTCCTGAAAAACAGGGACGTTGACGTGATAGAGGACAAGCTCTTAAAGCAGAAAAAACTGGTTGCAGAAAAACGGAGGGAGCTGGCATCGATTGAACGAAAAATCGACCATCGGCTGCACCGGCTAAGAGATGCCCGAAATTCGGAATTAGATGTGATACAGATGAAAACAATGCCGTCCTGCCGTCTGGTGTGGATTCGGGATTCGCTGAGTCCAAAATCGTATCTTGACCTGGAATATGCGATTCGCCGGCTGGAAGAAAATCAGCGGGAATCGGTGGTATTTCTTGGCAAGGTCGGGGTTGGAATCTCGAAGGAGAATCTGCTGGCGGGTAAGTTCACGCGGTATGATTCGGTGTTTCTCGTGCTGGACGAAGAAGACGTTTATCAGGGAAAGGTGGAGGAGCACCCGGAGGAGCTTTGCGTCTCTGTGCGCTTCTGCGGAAGTCACAGCGAGGCAGGAATTTATTACCGGAAGCTTATGGAGTATATCAAAGAGCACAAGATGGAGGCGGCGGGATTTTCCAGAGAGATTACGCTGATTGATAACGGGATTACGGCCGATACGGAGAAATTTGTGACGGAGATCAGTATTCCGATCATTTGACAGAACAGAAAATGAAAACAAAAGAAGACTATTTTGAGAGGCATAAAAGAAAACAAAGGCGAAGACGGATCTGGGTACGGACAGAGATTGGCATACTGATTCTGCTTCCTCTGCTGCTGGCAGTGTGGGGTGTGCTTCATATACTGCCGGATGAGGACTCTAAAGAAGCTGCAAACAGAAATATATCCGTCGCAGAGGAGACGGAAAACGGGACAGAAGCGGATGCAGGGGCAGAGGCGGAGGAGCAGGAGCAGGCAGGGACGGTGCCCCGCCCCGATATCGACCGGCAGCTTCTTACAATCAATGATTATTCGCGGCCGGGCAAAAAGGTGGAGGAAATTCAAAAGATTGTTATCCATTACATAGGAAATCCAAAAACATCTGCACAGCAGAACCGGGATTATTTTGAGAGCCTGAAGGATTTGCAGAATGTATCCATGAGCGCTAATTTTATTATAGGGCTGCAGGGAGAAATTATTGAGTGTGTGCCGCTGGGAGAAATCGCTTACGCTTCCAAATCCATGAATCGGTATTCCATTTCTATTGAAAACTGCCATCCCGACGCAACAGGAAAGTTTACTGAAGCTACGTATGAATCCTGCGTACACTTAACGGCATATCTGGTTGAAAAATATGGCCTGGAAAGGGAAGATATCATTCGCCACTATGATGTGACGGGAAAAGAATGTCCAAGGTATTTTGTGAGAAATCAGGAGGAATGGGAAAAATTTCGGGATGACGTGATGGCATATATTTCTGTTTACGAGGAAAAAAGTCAGTGATATAATAAAAAGAAAAAATTTGGAGGTATAAGAATGTTGGACAAAAAAGTAGTAGAATTGCTGAATCAGCAGGTGAACAAGGAATTTTATTCTGCGTATCTTTATCTGGATTTTTCCAACTTTTATTACGACCAGGGGCTGGATGGATTTGGAAACTGGTACAAGGTGCAGGCGCAGGAGGAGAGGGATCATGCAATGCTGATGATCCAGTACCTGCAGAACAATGGAGAAAGAGTAGTTTTGGAAGCGATTGACAAGCCCGCCGTTTCACTTGAGAGCGCAAAGGCGGTGCTTGCGGAGGGCCTGAAGCATGAGCAGTACGTAACAGGGCTGATACATAATATTTATGATGCGGCATACTCTGTGAAAGACTTCCGCACGATGCAGTTCCTCGACTGGTTTGTGAAGGAGCAGGGAGAAGAAGAAAACAACGCGGACAATCTGGTGAAAAAATTTGAATTGTTCGGTGACGATCCCAAGAGCCTTTACATGCTGGACAGCGAGCTGGGAGCCAGGGCATACGCCGCTCCGTCTCTGGTGCTGTAGGAACTGTCAGTTTTCTGGTTTGGCTTTTCCGGCACGATATATCCTTTTTCTGACGAAGTACAGACAGATCACCTGGAGGATAATTGAAAAAATCCAGGATGCCGGATAGGAAAGAAACAAAAAGGAAAGCGTTCTGTGGTGCGGGAAAAAGCCAAATATCCAGACAATTCTGGTGCCCACCGTTCCGATGATCGAAAGAATCATGGGTACGGCAGAATAGCCCACGCCCCGCATCGGCCCCGGGAACAGATCCATCAGTCCGCACAGAAAATAGGTCGCCGTCGTGTAGGCGAGAATTTCGGTGCCGCACTTTATTACTTCAGGATCAGAAGTATAGATTTTTAAAATCTCGGGGCCCAAAAAGTAGGAGCCACAGCCAAGCACAAGGGCAATACTAACGGTCAGAACCATGCAGTTGACCAGAATCTTATCGATACGCTTATAGTTGCCGATGCCGTAATTCTGGCTTGTAAAGCTCATACATGCCTGTGTGACAGAATTGACTGCCACATATAAAAAGCCAAAAATATTGTTTGCAGCCGTATATCCCGCCATGGCGATGGAACCGAAGGAATTGACAGAAGACTGCAGGAGCACGTTGGAAAAATTAATTACAGTGCTCTGAATCCCGGCCGGGATACCCACCTGAAAAATTTGTTTCAGATAATATGACTTTATTGCCAGCTTGGAGAAGCGAAGCTGATAACTTTCCTCTGACTGCCAGAGACAGCGGAGCACCAGAATACAGGAAATCATCTGTGAAATCACTGTAGCGATGGCAACACCGGCAACGCCCAGATGAAATACGATGACGAGAAACATGTTCAGCCCGGCGTTAATCAGTCCGGAAATAATCAAAAAGAGCAGTGGACGCTTTGTGTCGCCTACAGAACGCAGGATAGCGGCGCCATAATTATAGAGCATAAAAAAGGGCATCCCGCAAAAATAGATCCGCATGTAAAGGACAGACTGTCCGATCACATCATCGGGGGTTCCCATCAGCTCCAGGGCCAGCCGGGAGAAAAAAAGACCGACAAAGGCCATGGCGATTCCGCTGATCAGGGCAAACAGGATGGAAGTATGTACTGTTTCAGACATTTCTCTGGATTTTCCGGCGGCGTAAAAGCGGGCCGCCAGTACGTTGCTGCCCAGAGAAACGCCGATAAAGAGGTTTGTAAACATATTAATCAGCGAAGTGGTGGAGCCGACGGCAGCCAGAGCCTGACTTCCGGTAAATTTTCCCACCACTACGATATCTACCGCATTAAACATTAACTGCAGAATACCGGAGATCATCAGCGGCAGCGCAAAAGAAATCAGCTTGTCCATAATGGACCCGCTGCACATGTCAATTTCATATTTATTATGTTTCAAAGCTTTCATCCCTCACACTTAAATTTTGCATTTGTCCGGAAATCCGGATATCAATGCTTTTTGCCGGGTTATTATAGCACAGGAAAATCGATTGGTCAATCATGGCAGAACTTGAGTTTCCGCAGTTTTATCCACAGTCTCCCCGTTTTTACCGTCCTCATTA
>JAUNFZ010000044.1:4873-25955 GCA_030524785.1 Eubacteriales bacterium | reverse complement strand
CAGAGGGTAAGCCGCCTGGCTCTGTGGTTTCCCATATGGAGAGTATAACACGCTTTTTTCTTTTTTACAATATATGACATCACAAAAACACTGATCCGCTGTCAGTTCCTTTAGTCTGTTAACTATTCCAACAGCTTCTCTAAGTGCACCACCCGTCTCAGCATCAAGCCTGAAATAATATTGTTTTTCGCATTTGGCAATTAGCTCGTCAAGAGCGGCGGCGGTTTCCGGATTAGTCTCGAATTTTGAAATTTATCCCAAGACGGATGGTACAGTCCAAATGAATTTCACATTCTAATGAAGCAACAAGCCAATTTGGTTCTTTGCTTAGGGTAGGCGAAGTAAAACGCTATTGCAAACGGCATATGATTTGGGTATAATTGACGTCGAAGGCATCAAGTTAAAAATGCAAAGAAAAAACAAGGATTATATCAAAAATCAGAGCCATAACATTAGGTAATATAAACGAATGTTCAACGTGATTTTGAAAACCCTTGTTTTTAAAGGAAAAACGTGCGTTAGAGGATTCGAACCCCCGACCTTTTGGTCCGTAGCCAAACGCTCTATCCAGCTGAGCTAAACGCACATAATTCTTTCGAACAGGATTTATTCTAGCGCATTTAAGCTGCAATGTCAACTGTTTTTTGAAAAAATGTGAGGAACCTAAAATGTGCGAAAGCGTTTTTTGAAAAGTGGTTCCGGAATTGCTGCTGCGCCAAAAACGCAGGGCCAGGGAGGACAATGGATATGAGCATGAACAGTACGCCGGCGGCGAACCGTATACATATTGGATTTTTCGGGTTGAGAAATGCGGGCAAATCAAGTCTTGTCAATGCGGTGACAGGTCAGGAGCTGGCCGTTGTCTCTAAGGTGCGCGGAACGACTACGGATCCGGTCTATAAAACCATGGAGCTGTTGCCTCTAGGGCCTGTGATGATCATTGATACGCCGGGGTACGACGACGAAGGGACTCTTGGCGAACTGCGGGTGAAAAAGACGAGGCAGGTTTTAAATAAAACGGATGTGGCTGTACTGGTGACAGATGCCCGAAGCGGGCTTACAGAGACAGAGCGGGAGTTGACATTGCTGTTTGAAAAAAAACAGATTCCATATATTATCGCATATAATAAGTGTGATTTGCTGGCGGATGTTCCCGGGGAAGGTGCCGGAGAGATTTATGTGAGTGCCAGAAAAGGGACTGGTATTTACGAGTTAAAGGAGAAAATTGCAGCTTCTGTGAAAGAACCGAAGGAGGAAAGGCGGCTGGCAGGGGATCTGGTTTCCAGAGGAAGCACGGTGATCCTGGTAACGCCCATTGATTCTGCAGCTCCAAAGGGGCGCCTGATTTTGCCTCAGCAGCAGGTGATTCGGGATCTTTTAGAGACCGGAGCGATACCGGTGGTTGTCCGGGAAACGGAACTTAAGGAAGCGTTTGCCTCTCTTGCGGCGAAGCCTGCGGCGGTGATTACAGACAGTCAGGTTTTTGAAAAAGCCGCCAGGGAAACGCCGGAGGATGTTTTTCTGACTTCTTTTTCTATATTAATGGCGCGGTACAAGGGGATTTTGGAGGAAGCCGTAAGGGGAGCTTCTGCCATCGGCAGGCTTTGTGACGGTGACAAAATATTGATTGCCGAGGGGTGTACGCATCACAGGCAATGTGAGGACATCGGGACGGTCAAACTTCCCCGCTGGCTGAAGGAATACACCGGAAAGGAGCTGCATCCGGTTTTTGTGTCGGGAACAGAATTTCCGGAAAAACTTTCGTCCTACCGGTTGATTATTCACTGCGGAGGATGTATGCTGAATGAGAGAGAAATGCGCTACCGTATGCAGTGCGCAAAGGATGCCGGAGTACCTATGACGAACTATGGAACAGCCATTGCGTATATGAAGGGTATTCTGAAACGGAGTCTGGGAATACTGCCGGAGATCCGGAAAATATTAGAACAGTGAGGAAACACATCATGACAAACACGAAACAGGAAGAACTGAAAAAGTTATTGGCGTCTGGCGATTTTAAAGCAGATAATTATGAAAGACTGTCTATGCAGGAGGTCATTATTCTGAAAAATTCTGCCAAGGCGATGAAAGAAAAGAATATCAGAACGCCCCAGGCGGCGCAGTTTTTTGCAAAGAGAGAGGAATTTTTTAATCGTCTGGTTCTGCAAAGGCTCCAGAAGCTGGAAACGATTTATGTTTTGCTTACAAAAGCGACAAACCTGCCTTATGTATATTGCGATCCCGATACCTGCAACGATCAGGTCTGGATGTTCAGCGAGGAAAGCTTTGCAAGAAAGGCTGCTATGCTGGAAATGCAGAAAAAGCGGGAGCTAATAGTAGGGAAAATGGAAAACAAGCAGTTCCTGAGCTTTTATATGAGCCTGTATGCAATGGGGGTGAACGAGCTGCTGATCGACCGCGGCGTGAATACGCTGGCAGTAGAACTGGAGACCCTGGTGAAGAAGCCGGATTATTCCAACATGCCAAAGGAAAAGCGGCCGGTAATGAATCCGGAACTTCTTTTGACAGCCGTATACTTTGCACAGGAGAGAAACATGCCTGAGGATGTGCGGGACACGGAGCAGATGAAGGAATTTGAGGAGGAGATGATGGTAAATCTTCAGCGGGGCACGCTGATGATGCCGGTGATGGTGCCGGAGGGGCAGGAAAAAATAACGGCAAAAGATATGAAACTGCCGTACCTGAAGCTTTCCAACGGGGATATGTATCAGCCTGTCTGCACAGATCCCAGTGAATTTCAGCGCTTTAACAGAGAAAAGAAATTCCGGGCGATTACGGTGGACTGCGGAAAACTGCGCACTCTGCTTCCGAAGGAGGCAAAGGGGATTCTTTTGAATCCCGCTACTGTCCGCCTTGTGATTCCCAGAGAAAAATTCTGAATAATTTTTATGATTCATTGGATGGCCTGGACGCCTGACCGCGCGTATGCGGAATCCGTTCGGGCCATCCTTTTATATTTCCGTTTACGACGGCGGAAAACATCCGTTCCTTTACGCCGGGAAATTCCAGGTTCAGCTGGCGGAGCAGCTGCTTGGCATATTCACGTTTAGTAAAGCCGTCGGCGGGACAATGGCTTTTTGCCACTGGCAGCTGGTATTTATTCTGAAAGCCGATCACATCGGCTTCGCTTACGAACATCAGCGGCCGGATCACTGTCAGATCCATGCGGTCCAGATAAGTGCGGGGGGAGAAGGAGTGGAAGCGCCCTTCAAAAATCAGGGACAGAAGCATGGTTTCGATGATATCGTCCCTGTGATGGGCATAAGCGACTTTGTTGCAGCCCCGCTCCCGGACAGCTTCATTCAGGGCGCCTTTGCGCATCTTTGCGCACAGGGAACATGGATTGCTCTCTTTGCGTTCGTCAAAAATAATGGAGGCAATCTGCGTTTTGACAACAGTATAAGGGACATTGAGCTCGCCGCACAGCTGATGGATTTTTGTAAGGTCAAAATCCGGGTGGCCGAGATCTACCGTCACCGCTTCAATATCAAATTTCTTAGGATAAAAACGATGCAGGCCATGCAGAGCGTAGAGCAGCGTCAGGCTGTCCTTTCCGCCAGAGATACCAATGGCAATGCGGTCGCCCTCCTCGATCATCTGGTATTCATCTACAGCCTTGCGCGTCAGACTTAAAAGCTGCTGTAATTTCATATGTATTATGCCTCCCGGGTGTCATTTGGACGGCGGAGTGCGCAGAAAATATGCGCGATACCGCCGTATGATAATGTTTATAGCACAGCAAAGCGGCGCATGTCAATCCGATGCATCCTGATCAGCCGGGATGAGTGTGAAAGCCCCGGGAAAGGAGAACAGAAGCCCCGGGAAAGGGGAACTTTTACATTGTAAGAGTATAGAAATTGTGATATTCTATATATAACATCGGGACAGCGAGCGCGCAAAAGAAGAAAGTCAAGAGGTGCATGTAGGAGACATTCCAGAGGCGAGCTGCAGGAGATAGTCCGGAAGCGAGCTGTCGGGTGCCATGAATTCAGGATAAGAGAGAAGGTAATGTGATGTACAATCCAAAATCAATGACTGCGGAGGAGTTTATAGACCATGAGGAAATTATGGATACTCTGGCATATGCGGAAGAAAACCGGGAAAACGCCGGGCTGATTCAACAGATCATCGATAAGGCAAAGGAGAGAAAGGGTCTGTCCCACAGAGAAGCCATGGTGCTGCTGGACTGCAGGATTGAGGAGAAAAACCAGCAGATCTACGCGCTGGCAGAGCAGATCAAAAAAGATTTTTACGGGAACCGTATCGTAATGTTCGCGCCGTTGTATTTGTCGAACTATTGCGTCAACGGATGCGTGTACTGTCCGTATCATATAAAAAATAAGCACATTACCAGAAAGAAGCTGACCCAGGAGGAGATCCGAAAAGAAGTCATCGCCCTCCAGGATATGGGCCATAAGCGCCTGGCGTTGGAGACCGGGGAAGATCCGGTAAATAACCCTATAGAATATGTTCTGGAGAGCATTAAGACGATCTACAGCATCAAACACAAAAATGGGGCGATCCGTCGGGTCAACGTAAATATTGCCGCTACCACAGTGGAAAACTACCGGAAATTAAAAGAAGCCGGTATCGGCACATATATTCTTTTCCAGGAGACTTACCATAAAGAAAGCTATGAGAAGCTGCATCCCACGGGACCGAAGCATAATTACGCGTATCACACGGAAGCTATGGATCGGGCTATGGAGGGCGGCATTGATGATGTGGGAATTGGAGTACTGTTCGGCCTGGAACTGTACCGCTATGAGTTTGCAGGACTTTTGATGCACGCAGAGCATCTGGAAGCGGTACACGGCGTTGGCCCCCATACGATCAGCGTTCCCCGTATCCGCCGCGCGGACGATATTGACCCAGATTCCTTTGACAACGGCATAGACGACGATACCTTTGCCAAGCTGGTGGCCTGTATCCGTATTGCAGTTCCCTACACGGGAATGATTGTGTCGACCAGAGAAAGCCAGAAATGCCGTGAACGTGTGCTGCGTCTGGGAATTTCTCAGATCAGCGGCGGCTCCAGAACGAGTGTGGGCGGTTATAATGAGCCAGAGCCGGAAGAAGAAAATTCTGCGCAGTTTGACGTCAGCGACAACCGCTCTCTGGACGAGGTGGTGAACTGGCTGATGCGCCTTGGCTATATTCCAAGCTTCTGCACTGCGTGCTACAGAGAAGGAAGGACAGGAGACCGGTTTATGAGTCTCTGCAAGAGCGGACAGATACAGAACTGCTGTCATCCAAACGCTCTGATGACGCTGAAGGAGTATCTGATAGATTACGCGTCCGAGGATACCAGGCGCATCGGAGAGGAACTGATTGCCAGAGAAATTGAGCAGGTGCCCAGAGAGAAGATACGAGAGATTGCAAAAAGGAATCTGGCGCAGATTGAGCAGGGAAAACGCGATTTTCGGTTTTAAGGTATACGATAGAAGGAGGAAAGAAAATGTGGCGTAAGAAGCTTAAGAACTATATCGAAAGCCATCGGGAGGAAATGATAGAAGATCTGAGAACGCTGGTGGCGATTGAAAGTATGCGGGGCGAGGCGCAGCCGGGAAAACCCTATGGAGAGGGGCCGGCAAAGGCGCTGGAAGCCGCAGGGAAGATGATGGCTTCCTATGGGTTTTCGGTGACAAATTATGATAACCGGGTAGTAACCGGAGATTTCAACGAAAATGAAAAGGGGCTCGACATTTTGGCGCATCTGGATGTAGTCCCGGTAACGCCGGAAAACTGGACAAAGACAAAGCCCTTTGAGCTTAAAGTAATAGACGGCAATATTTACGGACGCGGCACAATAGACGATAAGGGCCCGGCCATTGCGGCGCTCTATGCGATGCGCGCCATTAAAGAGTGCGGGCTTACGCTTACAAAAAACGTACGCCTGATTCTCGGCTCTGATGAAGAATGTGGTTCTTCTGATCTTGAATATTATTACAGCAAAGAGCAGGAAGCCCCCGTAAGTTTTACGCCGGACGCGGATTTTCCGCTGATCAATCTGGAAAAGGGACGGCTGGCAAAGAGCCTTAGGGCAGAGTTTACAGAAAAGCCGGACAAGAAGGATATTCTGGAGCTGCACGGCGGAGATAAAGTAAATGTGGTACCGGCTGGCGCCTGGGCTGTTGTAACAGGCATTGAGAAGGCGGCTTTGGAGGAAGCCTTTGCCAGGGATAAGAGCGGCGTGGAATTTACGACAAAAAGCTGTGAAAAGGGGATTCGAATCGACGCGAAGGGACTGGCTTCCCACGCCTGCATGCCCCAGCAGGGAAAAAATGCGGTCTGCGCCCTGGCAGGCCTGCTGGCGGAACTTTTCAGAACAAACAATCTGCAGTCTGAAAAGAGTGAGAGAGTGAGTGTGATAGAGAAACTGGCAGAATTGTTCCCCTATGGCGATACTGAGGGAAAAGCGTTTGGAATTGCTATGGAGGATGAGATTTCAGGAAGCCTTACGATGAATCTTGGAATTGCAGACATGGATGAGCAGGGAATTTTGATGACTTTTGACAGCCGGATTCCTGTCTGCGGAAATGACGAAAATGTAACGGCGGTGATCGGCGAAAAAGCAGTGAAGGCCGGATTTAAGATGGAGGAGGGAGCGATGACGCCGCCCCATTATGTTCCGGCGGATACGCCTTTTGTAAAGACGCTGCTTGACGCCTACGAGCGTTACAGCGGAAAGAAGGGGGAAGCGCTCTCCACCGGCGGAGGCACTTATGTACACGAGCTGAAAAACGGCGTGGCCTTTGGATGCATGATGGAGGGAGCAGATAATAACATGCATGGCGATGATGAGTTTATCTCTGAGGACATGCTACTGATGAGCGCAAAAATATTTGCGGATGCAATCTATGAACTGTGCAGATAGATGTGTGCAGATATGAAAAAAGAAAGAAGCCGGGGATTAAAATCCGGCTTCTTTTAATATGCTTTCCGCTGCTTTTGTATCGTCGGTGACGCAGAGCACAACGTAATTTCCCGCAGATTCTATCAGCGCTTCGTCCAGCTTGGAGACCTCGTCCGCGTTGTAGTCTGCAAACAAATCGGACTGATTTTTCACACGCGTCTCAAACAGATCCTCAGCTTCCGAAACGTAAGAATCATCCTTGCATTTTACGATAACCACCTCGCAGGCACTGGCTCCTGAATTGAGGGCGGCAGTGCTTTCCTCAATCTGGTCCATATCAAGGAAATAAGTGGATGCCAGAATATCGGAGGAGACTTCTCCCAGGCCGCCGCTGGTAATGGTAGACTGCAGATCTGAGGAGAGCTTTGCGATATCTACGGTTACGTCCTTATCACTTTTTCCTCCGCAGGCCGTAAGGGAAAGGGCGAGAGCCCCTGCACTGAAGAATAACAAAAATTTCTTTTTCATCTTGAAACTCCTTTTTGTACTTTATAAATTTCCGGCCGCAGAATTATACGGCCGGGATGTAATGCGTTTTGGTATAATCCAGCCACTCCTGGCAATATTGCTGCTCGAGATGGATGCCGTCCTGAGAGGCGCCCGGGATCAGCGAATGGCTGCCGTCGGAGAGGATTTCGTTCAAATTTATGTAATGGTAACCTTCCTCCTGGCACATTTCCAGGATTTTCAGATTTACCGCATCCACATTTGCATTATTTACATAATCGCCGGTGGTTACAAGAGCTTCTTCCACATATACGACAGAGTATACGTAAACTGTCGGGTCGGTGGAGGATGAACGCGTCTTGATGTCGGCCAGGACGTTGCGGTAAGATTCCTTGACGGCATCCATATCGTATGCGCCAAGCTCGTTTGTACCAAGCATCATATAGACTTTGGAAAAGTTGATGTCTTTCAGAGCGTCCATCACGAGCACGTTGCCCTTTGCCGTGGCAATCTGCGCGTCGGTGTAGAAGTTTTCAAGCTCCATGCCGACCGCTGTTACGAAACTTCCCTTTGTGATACCTGAAAGGTTTCGGAAGCCTTCCATGCGGGAGTCGCCGATAAATACGGCGTCTTCAAAATAGGAGTCGTCCACCGCCAGAGCCTGCTGAGGAACTACGACGTCCATATATTGGCTGCCTCCCTCGGGAATCCCCGTTTCCCGGCCGGATTCCACGTCCTCGGGTGCTGATGTTTGTTCCGTAGTCGGTTCTGAAGAAGTGTCTGCAGCAGAAGATGTATCTTCTGTAGGCTCCTCCGTTTCAGTTTCCGTAGGAAGCAGATTCGCGCTGGCAAATACTTCCTGTTCTTCTGCAAGAATACGCTCGTGGATATCCTGCTTAGAAAATAAGCTAATCAGGCTTTTTCCTTCAAACACCAAAAGGACTAAGACGATTAGCGTCAGAATATTTATAATCAGACCATTACGGCGCTGCTGCCGCGTGGGTCGTCTTTTCTTTTGTTCCATTGGTTCCCCTCATTCTTTAAAATTCCCCTGCGAAAAAAGCATTGCTTTTTACAATATTATATTATATAGTAAATGCGATAATTGTAAATAGGTTTCGGAAAAAATTAATAAAAATTAATATTTCATATTTTGGATGGAAAATACAGGAGCAGGAGTCGGAAATGGTATTCAGCAGCTTATTGTTTATGTTTCGGTTTTTGCCTTTAGTACTGGTACTTTATTATGTGTCGCCGGTAAAAATCAGAAACATTATCTTGTTTTTATTCAGTTTGTTTTTTTATGCGTGGGGAGAGCCGAAATACGTGTTCCTCATGCTCTGTTCGATAACAATTGATTACAAAATTGGTACATTAATTAACAAAAGTATGAACTGCGGCAGACGTTCGGCGGCAAAGCGCTGGCTGACGGTATCTGTGGTTTATAACCTGAGCGTGCTTGGATTTTTTAAGTATGCCGATTTCCTGATCGGAACGGTAAACGGTATCCTGGGAACATCTCTGCCGCTTTTAAATATCCCGCTGCCGATCGGCATCTCTTTCTTTACGTTTCAGACGATGTCCTATACCATTGACGTCTACCGGGGGGCAACCAGCGCACAAAAGAGCTGGCTCAATTACGGCACGTATGTTTCCATGTTTCCCCAGCTGATAGCGGGTCCTATTGTTCAGTATAAAACGATTGCCGCACAGCTTCGGGAGCGCCATGAGAATACGGATGACTTTGTATATGGCATACATCGTTTTGTGACCGGCGTCGGAAAAAAGGTGCTCCTTGCCAACAATATAGGAGTTTTGTGGGATACTGTTTCGGGGATGCAGACAGCGCAGCTTCCGGCGGCAACCGCGTGGCTGGGGGCTTTGGCCTATACATTTCAGATTTATTTTGACTTTTCCGGTTATTCAGATATGGCCATTGGTCTTGGAAAAATGTTTGGATTCCACTTCCTGGAGAACTTTAATTATCCGTATATATCGAAAAGTATTACGGAATTTTGGCGCAGATGGCATATTTCTTTAAGCTCTTGGTTCCGCGAATACGTTTACATACCGCTGGGCGGCAACCGGCGGGGAACCTTAAAGCAGATACGAAACATTGCCGTGGTATGGATGCTCACCGGAATCTGGCACGGAGCAAGCTGGAATTTTGTGCTGTGGGGCGTTTATTACGGGGTTTTGCTGATTCTGGAAAAATTTGTTTTTGGAAAAGCCCTGGAGAGACTGCCGAGGGCACTGCGCTGCGGTTACACTTTGTTTTTTGTGATTCTTGGCTGGATGATTTTTGCATTTGACAATGTGGGCGCGGGACTTTCGTACATCGGTTCCATGTTTGGCGGGTACGGCGCAGGCTTTGCCGACAGTACAACAGTTTATCTTTTGTACAATTATGCGGTGACGCTGGTGATTCTGATTCTTGGGGCGACGCAGCTTCCAAAGCGGGCTGCCGCCGGTATCTTAAAGAGAATAGGAGAACAGCGCTGGCAGGCGACGGCGCTGCGGTGCCTGTTTTACGGTGCAGTCTTTCTGCTTTCCGTGGCGTATCTTGTGGACGCCAGCTACAATCCGTTTTTGTACTTCCGGTTTTAAAGGAGAGGCTGATGTAATCAGAGTTTTTCCGTGCAGTCCGGCGGGGGAATACAGGAGATAAAGTTTATGAGTAAAAAACAGAACTGGACAATCATTATATTTTTTCTTGTGCTGATTTTTGGATTTACGGCAGCCGGTCTTTTAAAACCGGATACAGAGCGCTCTGAGAAGGAAAACCGCGATCTGGCGCAGATGCCGGAAGTTACGCTGGAGGATGTGCTGGATGGCAGCTTTTCCTCGGCTTATGAAACGTATCTGACAGACCAGTTTATACTGCGCGACAAGTGGATTGGAATAAAAACTATGGCAGAGCGGGCGGTGGGCAAACAGGAGGTAAACGATATTTACTTCGCGGCGGATGATTATCTGATTGAGAAACACAGCGGCGTGTTCGACACGGAGAATGTCCGAAAAAACATCTCTTATCTGGCCGAGTTCCTTAAGACCTGGCAGGAGCGGCTGGGTGCGGAACATGTGAAGGCGGTGATTGCGCCCAACGCGCTGGAGATTCTGGAGGAAAAACTGCCGCCCTTTGCCTCCGGCCAGGAGGAACAGGACTTTTTTGAGATAGTGAAGGAGGCCCTGCCGGCGGAGAGCTTTGTGGATGTGCAGCCGGCGCTTAAAGAACACAGCGGGGAGTATATCTATTATCGGACAGATCATCACTGGACGACGCTGGGAGCCTGGTATGCATATGAAACCTGGGCAAAGGCGGCCGGCGTTTCCTATACGCCGCGGGAGGCCTACCATCAGGAGATCCTTACGGAAGAATTTTTTGGAACAATAGAGGCAAAGGTAAATGTGAAGGTGTCGGCGGATACGATTGAGGCCTGGCTGCCCGACCAGGAGGTTTTCTACCGCCTGACCTTTAACCATGATGGGGAAAAGGTGAGGGACAGCCTCTATGATGAGAGTTATCTTGAGGTGAGGGATAAGTACGCGGTATTTTTCGGAGGCAATCAGCCCCTGACAGAGATAGAGACGGAGGCGAAAAACGGCCGAAGGCTTCTTATTATCAAGGATTCTTATGCAAACTGCTTTGCACCTTTTGCGGTACAGGACTTTGAGCGGATTTCCATGGTGGACATGCGTTACTTTAACGAGCGGTTGAGCGAGTATATTGCGGACAATGATTTTACGGATATATTGTTTTTGTATAACGCTTCCGGGTTTGCAGAGGATGTATCCCTCGCCAAGCTGTCATTGTAGGAGAAAGGCGGGCCGGGTCGCGCAGAGGAGCGAAAGGACTGCCTGAGGGAACAAGGTGTTTAAAAAGGAGGAAATTTTATGAGCTATGCGGATAAGCTGTTTAAGGAAACCTGCCGTGACATTCTGGAAAACGGCACGGATACCAGGGGAGAAAAGGTTCGTCCAAAGTGGGAGGATACCGGAGAATACGCTTATACGATAAAAAAATTCGGAGTGGTGAACCGCTATGATCTGCGCAGAGAATTTCCGGCCATCACGCTGCGCAGGGTGGCGTTAAAAAGCGCTATGGATGAAATTCTCTGGATTTATCAGAAAAAGTCAAACAATATTCACGATCTGAACAGCCATATCTGGGACAGTTGGGCGGACGAGAACGGCAGTATCGGAACCTGCTATGGAGATGTCATCCGGCGCAAGTTTTTGTATAAGGGCGAGGAGACGGATCAGATGGATTATGTACTGCGCCAGCTTCAGGAAAATCCCTACAGCCGCCGGATTATGACAAACATGTATCAGTTTGAATATCTTCATTCCGGGGGACTTGACCCCTGCTGTTACAGTATGACCTATAATGTCACAAAAACGGAACAGGGCCTTGTGCTGAACGCGGTGCTGAACCAGCGCAGCCAGGATATGCTGGCCGCTAACGGCTGGAATGTGGCCCAGTACGCAATTCTTTTGATGATGGTGGCTCAGGTCAATGATATGATTCCGGGAGAACTGGTGCACATTATCGCGGACGCCCATATTTACGACCGCCACGTGCCCATGATACGGGAACTGCTGGAGAGGGAGGAGCATCCGGCGCCGAAGGTATGGCTGAATCCGGAAGTGAAAGATTTCTATCAATTTACCGTGGAGGATCTGCATGTGGAAAATTATGTGACAGGGCCTCAGATAAAAAATATTCCAATCGCAGTATAAAATCTGCGAAGTATTTCTGAAAACAACATGCACCGAAACGGCTCCGCACGGATAGTGCGACCGGCAGGAAAAGGAGAGAAATTTATGAATTTGATTGTGGCGGCAGACAGAAACTGGGCGATCGGCAAGGATAATAAACTTCTGGTCAGCATACCGGCGGACATGAAATTTTTTCGGGAGACCACCAGCGGCCATGTAGTGGTTATGGGCAGAAAGACGCTGGAGAGCTTCCCGAACGGACAGCCCCTGAAAAACCGCACCAATATTGTGCTGACAAAAAACCGGCAGTACCGGGCAGAGGGAGCCATTGTGGTGCACAGTATGGAGGAGCTTTTAGAGGAGCTTAAAAAGTATCCCAGCGAGGAAATCTATGTAATCGGCGGGGACAGCATTTACCGGCAGCTTCTTCCCTACTGCAGCATTGCCCATGTGACGAAAATTGACCATGCCTATGAGGCGGACACGTATTTTCCGAATCTGGATGAAATGCCGAACTGGGAGATCGCGGGGGACAGTGAGGAGCAGACGTACTTTGACCTGGAATACCGATTTATTCTATTTCAGAATAAAGACCCCCAAAAACTCTAATATCTTAAATTTTCCGAAAGCAATTGCCATTTTTTTATATTTTTGTTATAGTATGTGTTTAGAAAAGGAAACATAAGTTTAACATTCACCATAAAAGAGGAAAAATAAATGTGCGGAATTGCTGGATTTGTAGGCAGTCAGGAAAATAAGGAAGAAATTTTGGAAAAGATGATGGACGTGATCAAGCATCGCGGGCCGGATTCAGAGGGAAAGTATACCACAGAGGATGTGGCCTTTGGCTTTCGCCGCCTTAGCATCATTGATCTGGAGAGCGGTTCTCAGCCGATGTTTAACGAGGACGGCGAGATCGCCCTGATTTTTAACGGCGAAATTTACAACAGCCCCGAGCTTCGTGAGCGTTTCCAGAAAAAGGGACATGTGTTTGCAAACCGCTCTGATTCAGAGACGCTGATTCACGGGTATGAGGAATACGGCGAAAAGCTGGTGCATGAACTGCGGGGAATGTTCGGCTTCGCCATCTGGGACAACCGCAGGAAACGTTTGTTTATGGCGAGAGATTTCTTTGGAATCAAGCCGGTGTACTATGCGATGGTCCATGGAAATCTTGTGTTTGGCTCCGAAATCAAGAGCATATTGGAGTTTCCCGGATTTAAAAAGGAAGTCAATATGGAAGCGCTGGAACAGTATCTGTCTTTCCAGTATTCCAATTTGCCGGAGACATTTTTTAAAGGCGTATACCGCCTGCTGCCCGGCCATTATCTGACGTATCAGAATGGGGAGCTGAATACGACTCAGTACTTTGATCCGACTCTGGAGCCGGTGTCAAAGGACAGTCAGGAGGTTCTTGTAAAGAAACTGGACGACGTTTTGGAAGATTCTGTGGAAAAGCATATGCTTGCTGATGTGGAGGTGGGCGCTTTTCTCTCCAGCGGAGTGGATTCCAGTTTTATTGCCGCAAAATATTCGGGGAAAAAGACGTTTACCGTTGGCTTTTTTGATAAAGATAATAAGTATAACGAGACTCATTACGCGGAGGAGTGCGCCAAATACCTTGGCCTGGAGAACTACAGCCATACGATCACCGAGGAAGAATATTGGGGAGAAATGCCGAAGATCATGTATCATATGGATGAACCGCTGGCGGATCCGGCGGCGATTGCCCTTTACTTCGTGGCGAGAGAGGCTGCAAAATACGTAAAGGTGGTTACTTCCGGGGAGGGGGCGGATGAGTTTTTCGGCGGATATACCATTTACCGCGAGCCGCTGTCCCTGCACTGGATTGACTGGATGCCCTTAAGCTGGAGAAAAGCGATGGCAAATCTGGCGGAAAAGCTGCCGGAGGGAATGAAGGGAAGAAGCTATATTATCCGGGCGAGCAAGTCGGTACAGGAAAGATTTATCGGAAACGCAAATATTTTTTCCGAGAAGGAAAGAAAGCAGATCTTAAAGGAAAAGACAAAGGCGGTAAGCCCGCAGAAGCTGCTGGCGCCGAAATATAAAAAGATGCGCCGGTATGACGATACTACGAAGATGCAGTATATTGATCTGACAAACTGGCTTCCGGGAGATATTCTTCTGAAAGCGGACAAGATGAGTATGGCACATTCTCTGGAGCTTCGCGTTCCGTTCCTGGACAAAGAGGTATTTCAGGTGGCCCGGAGCATGCGTACTAATATGAAGCTGAAGGACAAAACGACGAAATATGCATTTCGCCGGGTGGCAGAAAAGTATCTGCCGGAATTTACGACCAATAAAAAGAAGCTGGGATTCCCGGTGCCAATCCGTGTGTGGCTGAAGGAAGAAACAGGATATGGCAAAGTAAAAGAGGCCTTTACGGGGGAGGCGGCTAATCAGTTTTTCGAGACGGATATGATTATGCGGCTGCTGGACGAGCATAAAAACGGCGTTCGGGACAACAGCCGGAAGATATGGACAGTGTACACATTCCTTGTATGGTATCACGTATTTTTTGAGGAACAGAAAACAGCATGACAAAAGAAGAATTTACAAAACTGGCACAAAATATGGTAATTCTGGACGGCGCTACTGGTTCGAATCTCATGAAAGCCGGGATGCCAAGGGGCGTCTGCGCGGAGCAGTGGATTCTGGAGCATGAGCAGAGTCTGATTGATCTGCAGCGCGCCTATGTGGAAGCGGGCAGCCAGATTGTATGTGCGCCCACCTTTGGCGCCAACCGCATCAATCTTTCTATGCACGGTCTGCAGGATCAATTGGGAGATATGAATAAACGGCTTGTGGAAATGTCCCAGAGAGCCACGGAAGGGCGTGCCTATGTAGCGGGAGATATGTCCACCGGGGGCAAACGCATCGGTTCCTCCGAGGAGGCAACGTATGAGGAAGCTTATGAGCGTTACCGGGAGCAGATCACTTTTCTTGTATCTGCCGGGGTTGACCTTCTGATTGTTGAGACGATGATCAGCATTGATGAAACGGCTGCGGCGCTGGAGGCGGCGCAGGCTGTCTGCGATTTGCCTGTGCTGTGCAGCATGACCGTGGAGGCGGACGGCAGCCTGTTTTTTGGCGGGAATGTGCTGGAAGCGATGGAAACCCTTCAGGAAATGGGAGCGTCGGCAGTGGGCATTAACTGCTCTTTAGGGCCGGATCAGCTGGAGGCTGTTGTATCGAATTTGAAGAAGATCGCCCGGGTGCCGGTGATTGCAAAGCCTAATGCCGGACTGCCAACAATCAACGAAAAAGGAGAAGCCCTCTACAGCATGGAGCCGGAGGACTTTGGATATTATATGAAAAAACTGGCGGATGCCGGAGCCGGCGTAATCGGCGGCTGCTGCGGGACAACGCCGGAGTACATCAGACAAATGTGCAGACAGGTGATGGAACTATCTGTCTGACTGAAAGACCGGATCAGCGGGATAACCGCCCCGGTCTTTTTGCATACAGCGCTGTACGCTGTCCCGGGAATTGCCCCAGTCTTTGTCTCTGTTGCGGTAATCATACTTTTCGGTAAACCAGGTAACCTCATCCTCCAGACGCTTCATATTTTCCTGCATCAGGAAAAAGATAAGAGGATAAAATTCTTTTTTCTTTTGGTCGTCCAGGCGGCTTTCGGCCGTTTCCACAAGATGGGCAAAATGATGCAGGCAGAAGCCTTTGCTGTTTTTAAAGAGTTCAAGAAATTCCGGGCTGCTTTGGTAAAGCTCGAAAAAAGTATCAAGGTAGCGGCCGTAATTTGCATGGATGTGATCGCAGACATAGCAGCGGGATTCTTTTTTCGCCACCCATTCGCCAATCGAGGTCTTTGGCTCGGCCGTGTCGGGCGAAGCTTTTTTGCGGCGGCTGAAAAAAGAGGACTTGCCTGGAGAAAACTTTTGTATCTGCTGCGCCAGTTCAGCGTTTAGCTTTTTAAAATGCGTACTTAAAATCAGTGCGCTGCCCAGGCGGTTGCCGTAATCGAACATCATTTTATAGTGATGGCGGCAGAAGCCGGCTTCATCCGTCTGGGAGCGGACGTCGTCTTCCATATAAGAAGCGCCGCTTCCCAGGGCAAAATGGATGGCGTGCTGCTCAAGATTTCGCTCAATATAGCAAAAGGGACATTCATCGTTGGCTTTGAAGGCGTCCATTAAAGGGATTGTGTATATGGATTCTTTCATCAAAAAGACCTCCTGCAGTAGTAAATTTGTATACGTTATTATCAGTATACCCCTTTGCAAAGAGATGCGCAAGCATTGCAAAACTGCGAAAAGTGGGATATACTAAAGATCAGACGGCGCTGATGTGCAGGGAGGAAGGAGCAATATTCCAATGGAAAACAAAACTTCCGAAGGAGAAGGGTTTATCAGAGACAGGGAACAGAAAACGCCGGTGAGACTGAACAAATTCTTAGCTGAGGCCGGGATTTGCTCCCGCAGGGAAGCAGACCGCCTGATCGCCCAGGGGGCGGTG
The DNA here is from genome assembly GCA_030524785.1 of Eubacteriales bacterium. GTDB lineage: Bacteria > Bacillota > Clostridia > Lachnospirales > Lachnospiraceae > Marvinbryantia. Next base: position 9,358 of record JAUNFZ010000044.1, on the reverse strand, counting down.
ACGGTGGACGGCGTTATAGCTGAAATGGGCCAAAAGGTCACCTCAGCCCAGAAAATAGCGGTGAATGGAAAAGAAGCGGTTCCGGAAAAGGAAATGATTCTTCTGGCAGTCAATAAACCCCGGGGCGTGGTGTGTACTACGGAGAAAAAGTGGAATGATGTGACGATTGATACGTTTTTGAATTATCCCAGGCGTGTTTTTTCTGTGGGGCGGCTGGATAAGGATTCAGAAGGGCTGCTTCTGATGACAAACGACGGAGAACTGCAGGATAAGATTATGCGGTCGGCGAACTGCCATGAAAAGGAGTACGAGGTGGAGGTAGACCGGCCGATAGACAGCGCATTTATTAAAAAAATGGAGCGGGGAGTGTTCCTTGAGGAACTGAATGTAACAACCCGTCCCTGCAGGGTGATCAAAACGGGACAGAAAAAATTTACAATCGTCCTGACGCAGGGATTGAACCGTCAGATACGGAGAATGTGCCGGGAATGTGGCTGCAGCGTAATTTCATTAAAACGTGTGCGTATTATGAATATCCGGCTGGGAGAACTGCCCGTCGGGGCTTATCGGCCTGTGTCGAAGGCAGAGCTTGAAAAGCTTTATGAGATGTTGGAAATCAAAGACAAAGAAAGGCAGCAGTAAGGTGAAAGCAGAAGTGCAGGGAGAAAAAGAAAAGATAGATCAGCTCAAAAAGACACTGAATTATCATATTGACCGGTACTATAATCAGGACGATCCCGAGATTACAGATTATGAATACGATATGATGATGCAGGAATTGAAAAAGCTGGAAAAAGAAAATCCACAGCTTATCACGCCGGATTCTCCTACCCAGCGTGTGGGCGGCACGGCAAAAAGAGAGGCGGGAGTGCTGGTGAGGCACCGCGTCCCGATGCTCAGTCTGCAGGATGTGTTTTCAAAGGAAGAAGTGGACGCCTTTGTGGAGGATATGCAGAGGCAGTTTGGGGAGCCGGAGTTTGTGGTGGAGACAAAGATTGACGGCCTGTCCATGGCCCTTCGGTATGAGGAGGGAATCCTTACAACGGCGATCACAAGAGGCGACGGCATCATACAGGGGGAGGACGTTACGGAAAATGCCAGAGTGATTTCGGATGTAAAAACGCGTCTGTCCCATCCGATTCCTTATCTTGAAATTCGCGGAGAGGTATATATGACGAACGCGGCTTTTGACAGGGTGAACGAAAAGCAGGAGCTGCTGGGGAAGAAACAGTTTGCAAACCCGAGAAACTGTGCGGCGGGAACCCTCCGGCAGCTGGATAACCGCATTACAAAAGAGCGGGGGCTTTCTATGTTTGTCTTCAATATTCAGGAGACAAGAGGCCGGACCTTTGAGACACATACGCAGGGATATGAGTATTTAAAAAGCAACGGTATCCGTGTGATTGACAATTATAAGGTTTGCCGCAGCGCGGAGGAAGTCTGGGAAGCAATTCAGGAGATCGGCAGCCGTCGTGGAGAGCTGGGATACGATATCGACGGCGCGGTGGTAAAACTGAATAATCTGGCTGAAAGAGAGGTGGTGGGAGCCACTTCCAAGGTGCCCCGCTGGGCAGTGGCATATAAGTATCCCCCGGAGGAAAAGGAAAGCGTTTTGCTGGATGTGGAGCTTTCTGTGGGCAGAACGGGAAGGATTACACCTACGGCCGTTTTTGAGCCGGTGCGCCTTTGCGGTACCAGCGTTTCAAGGGCGACGCTCCACAATCAGGATTTTATTGACGATCTGGATATCTGCATTGGCGATACGATTGTAGTGTATAAGTCCGGGGAGATCATTCCAAAGATTAAGGCAGTGGTGAAGGAAAAACGTCCGGCGGGAGCCAGACGCTATCAGATTCCCGATACGTGTCCGGTCTGCGGGGCTCCTGCGGTGCGGGAAAAGGATACGGCGGATATCAAGTGCACCGGCAGCAACTGTCCCTCTCAGATGGAACGCCATATCATTAATTTTGTAGGCCGGGACGCCATGGACATCAAGGGATTTGGTGCTAATTACATTATCGAACTGGTGCGTCTTGGGTATCTGAAGGATGTGGCGGATATTTTTTCCCTGAAGGAACATCGGGAAGAACTGATTGAGCAGGGAATTATCGGAAAAGAAAAAAATACAGATAAACTTCTGAACGCAATTGAAGCTTCGAAAACGAATCAGCCGGACCGTCTGCTGACGGGGCTTGGGATTCAGGGCGTAGGAAAGGCTACAGCGAAATCGCTGATGGAACATTTTATCACGCTGGATGGCCTGGCAGGGGCTTCGGAGGAGGAACTGGAGCAGGTATCGGATATTGGAAGCGTCAGCGCTCAGGCGATCTGCAGTTTTTTTAGGGATGAAAAGAACCGCAAGATTGTGGAACGACTGAAACAGGCAGGTGTAAACATGCAGCAGGAAGTCTCCCGGACAGACGGTGTATTTGCGGGGCTGACTTTTGTGGTGACGGGTACGCTGCCGACAATGGGCAGAGCAGAGGCGGAAGAAAAAATTCGGAGCCTAGGAGGAAAAGCCTCCGGCTCTGTCTCAAAAAAGACAAACTATGTTCTGGCGGGAGACAATGCGGGAAGCAAGCTGACAAAGGCGCAGCAGCTTGGGATTACCGTTATCAGTGAGAGTGAGTTTCTTGAGATGGCAGCAAAACAGAAATAGAGGAAAATAAATGGAGAAAGAAAGAGAAAAGGAATTTTTAATGAAACCTAAGGAAAAGCTGGAACAGGGCAGGCAAGGGCTTTTAAAAATTATATTTGGCCGGACTGGAATCATACTGCTTCTGGCTCTTTTGCAGATTGGGATTCTTCTGGCGTTTTTTAAGCTGATCAACGACTATATGTTTGCGGCGTACTGGATGACGGTACTTCTGGGACTTTGGATGGTAATTGTCATTATCAGCCGGAAAGGGAATCCTGCTTTTCAGATTGCATGGATTGTGCCAATTCTGATTGCGCCGGTATTTGGTGTACTTTTCTATCTTTACTTTTACACGCAGCTTCCAAGCCGCCGGCTGAATCGAAGGATTCTTGACGAGGCGGCGGGGACGGCATCCCTGGTACAGCAGAAGCCGGAAGTGATGGAAAAGCTGAAGGAAGAATCGCCGCAGATGGCGGGATTGGCGTCGTATCTGTGCAAGGCGGGAGGCAGTGCGGTGCACGAAAATACCTCTGCAAAGTATTTTTCCAGCGGCGAAGAACTGCTGGAGCCCCTCCTGACAGAACTGCGGTCGGCAAAAAAATTTATTTTTATAGAATTTTTTATCGTGTCCATGGGATTCATGTGGGAGTCTGTTCTGGAGATACTCAAGGCAAAGGTTAAAGAGGGGGTAGAGGTACGTTTCCTCTACGACGGTATGAATGAGCTGACGAGACTTCCGAAGGATTATCCAAAAGAACTGGAATCCTATGGAATAAAATGCCGTGTGTTTGCGCCGGTCATTCCTGCGCTTTCTACCATACAGAATAACCGCGATCACAGAAAGATTGTGGTTATTGACGGCCGCACAGCCATGACGGGCGGAATTAATCTGGCGGACGAGTACATCAACCGCAAGGAGAGGTTTGGCTATTGGAAAGATGCAGGAATCATGATTCACGGTGACGCCGTCCGCAGCTTTACGCTGATGTTCCTGCGCATGTGGAAGGTGGCGGGAAATTCTCAGGAACCGGAGAGCTACAAAAAGTATATTGACGTTCCCATAGAGCATACACCGGCAGAAGGCGACGGTTTTGTGATCCCCTATGATGACAATCCGCTGGACGGGGAGCAGGTGGGCGAGCTGGTGTATATGGATATCCTTTATTCAGCACAGAAGTATGTTCACATTATGACTCCCTATCTGGTATTGGATCACGAGATGATAGTGGCATTGACCTATGCGGCCAGGCGCGGAGTGGATGTCAGGATCATGATGCCCCACATACCGGATAAAAAGTATGCGTTTCTTCTGGCAAGGACATATTACAATGAACTGCTGGACGCCGGCGTGAAAATCTATGAGTTTGAGCCGGGATTTGTCCATACGAAAGCGATGGTGTCAGATGACGAGAAAGCCGTTGTGGGGAGCATCAACATGGACTTCAGAAGCTTTTATTTGAGCTTTGAGTGCGCGGTACTTCTCTGCCGCAATAAAGAGGCGGCCGCCGTGGAAGCAGATTTTCAGAAGACACTGCAGTCCTGCATTACCGTGACGCAGGAGGTATATAACCGTCAGTCGCTGCTGGCAAAGATAGCCGGAAAAGTGCTGCGCCTGTTCGCCCCTCTGATGTGAACGATAAACACGAACGCAGTGACGGAAAGGAAATCCATTGACCGCATGCGGTCAGATGGATTTGCTGACGGAACTATGTGAGTGAAACGAACAGCGAGGAAACGAAGTTTCGGAGCGGCGTTCGTGGAAACGAAGGCGCGGAAGAAAACAGCGGGTGCATGCGGTCAGATGGATTTGCTGACGGAACTATGTGAGTGAAACGAACAGCGAGGAA
>JAUNFZ010000044.1:0-4773 GCA_030524785.1 Eubacteriales bacterium | reverse complement strand
GGAAACGAAGTTTCGGAGCGGCGTTCGTGGAAGCGAAGGCGCGGAAGAAAACAGCCGGATGCTTGCGGTCAGATGGATTTGCTGACGGAACTATGTGAGTGAAACGAACAGCGAGGAAACGAAGTTTCGGAGCGGCGTTCGTGGAAGCGAAGGCGCGGAAGAAAACAGCGAGGAAACGAAGTTTCGGAGCGGAGAAAGGAAGATATTATGCCAATAAAAGTTCAGGGCGAACTGCCCGCAAAGGAAATTTTGGAGCGAGAAAATATATTTGTGATGGACGAAAGCCGTGCGGTGCATCAGGACATTCGTCCCATTGAAATCGCTATATTGAATTTGATGCCGTTGAAGGAGGAGACGGAACTGCAGCTTCTGCGGTCGCTGTCGAATACGCCGCTGCAGGTGAACATTACCTTTATGATGGTGTCCGGACATGAGGCCAAAAATACTTCTACGAGCCATTTGAATCAGTTTTATGTAACCTTCGATGAGGTGAAAGACAGGATGTTTGACGGCATGATTATCACGGGAGCTCCGGTGGAGCAGATGCCTTTCGAGGAAGTGGACTACTGGGACGAACTTGTAACCATCATGGACTGGACGAAAGCTCATGTGACGAGCACAATCCATCTGTGCTGGGGCGCTCAGGCAGGGCTGTACCATCATTTTGGAATGGAAAAACGTCCCCTGGACAAGAAAATGTTCGGCCTGTTCTGGCATAAGGTATCAAATCGGAAAATACCGCTGGTTCGGGGGTTTGATGATGTGTTTCTGGCTCCACATTCCAGACATACGGAAGTTGCCGCCAGGGATATTCATGCATGTAAAGAGCTGATTGTTCTGGCGGAGTCTGACGAAGCCGGAGTTTTTCTGACAATGACAAGGGACGGCCGCCAGATTTTTGTGATGGGCCATCCCGAATACGACCGGGTTACACTGGATGGAGAATACAAGAGGGATATGAGCAAAGGACTGCCCATTGAAATCCCCCAGAATTATTACCGTGATGATAATCCGGAAAACAAGCCACTTTTGATGTGGCGTTCCCATGCCAATAATCTGTATACGAACTGGCTGAATTATTACGTATATCAGGTAACGCCGTATGACCTGTACGGAACTCCGTTTTAACACGGAACTTTGCTGTAACGCAGGTTTTTGGTTTCCGATGGTTTCATGTGCGCAGATTCCATCTCTTTTATTGGGCGGGGCGCCTGTCACTGATAAATCAGAATCGCGACGTTTTCTTCCATGTAATTGTAGATCACCGCAGCCACATCCAGCGGCAGATTAATGCAGCCGTGGGAGCCGGCATACATATAAGTGTTTCCGCCGAAAGCGGACTGCCAGGTGGCGTCATGAAGGCCCTGCCCATCGTCAAAGGGCATCCAGTATTCTACTTCCACATCCCAGCTTTCTCCGGGGCCTCCGCCCTGTCCGACAAGATTGAAGGGACTGGCTTTATACGGAATCGTAAATACGCCCGTATGGGTGGCGCGGTCTTCCGTGGGAAGGCCGGAAATAATAGGAGATTCCACCACCAGGCTTCCATCCTTGTAGAACCAGAGATACTGAGCCGATAAATCCACTTCTACGTAGGTTCCGTTCAGGTCGTCCATGCCATTGCGGCTGTATCCCCGCTGGCTGTACACGGGTTCGCGTTCAACGGCGGTGTTGGAGGCAATATCTTCCATCAGCTGGCTGAACTCGCCGTCCACATCGATCTGATAACCATAATTATTGTATTCAATCGTCATGGTGCCGCGGTTTGTACTTTCAAAGGTAACCGGCATGCCGTAGGTATCGTATGTACTGGCCAATTGAGTGACATAGCTGTAAACGGCCTCCTCGTCGATCGGCTGATCGAGCCGGTCGGGCAAAAGCCATTCGCGGATGGTATCCCAGCCAAGCGTTACGGTTTCTTCTCCGAAAAGATACGTGATCTGAGCGTTGTGGTACTGTGTATAAAGCGTTTTGATATCGGACAGAACGGGACTGTCCTGGGTAATATCCGGCTTGCGGTAGATGCTCTCCGGAATCTCCACGCGGACAACGGATTCAACTGTACCGTCCGAAAGATCCTTCTCAATCGTTTCCTGTACGAGAGACTGCAGATCGGCGTTGTCAAATTCTGTTCCATAGACTTCCGGACGAATGACATATTCGCCGTTTTCCTCCTCCACAGATGCGTCGACTGTGGCAATTCTGGGCTTTGAAAGAGCTTCGGAGCAGACAGCTTTCTGAAAAACATCCCTGTCTATAACAAAGGGAACACGTACCCCGTAACTGCTTCCAAAAATCAGGCTGACCAAAGCGGCGCTGCTTTGGCGCTCCAAAAGTTCTGTGAGAGCAGTGTGAAGGCTTTCATCGTCTACTTTGTAACCGATATCCGAAAAGCCTGCACTCAGAACGGTTTCCCCCTGTTCTGTGATTTCAAGAGTCAGGCTGTTGTAAGAACCGGTGAGCATTTCTGCAACTTCCTCTACTGTTTTTCCGGAAATGTGGTATCCGTTTAAGGAGGTATGGTGATAGAAACGTCCATCCATTGCTTTTATGTAAATGAGATTTGCGGCGAGTAAACCAAGAACCGCTCCGATGATAATGAGAACGGTTTTTCGCATTACCCGCTTTTGTTCTGCTTTCTTTTTATTCAGTCGTTTTCTTCTGCTTCTTCGCATATAAAAATCCTCTTGTCCGTATAGAAAAAACTTTTTCTTCTTCTTCTCTATTATCCTACACCCCACAGCAAAAAAAGTCGATAGGGAATTTGAAAGTGATTGACGCTCTTGAGAAGGCGGTGCTATGATAAATTTACTAGGAAAACAGACGAAGGAGGAGGACCAATGGAGGAAAGCCTGATTATTGGTATTGCAGGGGGAAGCGGAAGCGGCAAAACAACGCTGACAAATCAGATTGCCTCGCAGTTTCGCGAGAGTGTGACGATTATTAAACATGACGATTATTACAAGGCCCATGATGACATGACGTATGAGGAGAGGTGCAGGCTGAATTACGATCATCCCAACGCTTTTGATACCGAACTGATGATCGAGCATTTAAGGCAGCTGAAAAAGGGCAGAGCTGTGGAGTGTCCTGTGTATGATTATACGATTCACAACCGCAGCAAAGACACGGCGATTATTCAGCCGGGAAAAGTAATTATTGTGGAAGGAATCCTGATTTTTGAAAACAGCCAGCTGTGCGAGCTGATGGATATTCGTATTTTCGTAGATACAGATGCGGACCTGCGCATTATTCGGAGAATACAGCGGGATGTAATGGAGCGTGCCCGCAGCCTGGAATCCGTTATCAGCCAGTACTTGAATACCGTAAAACCCATGCACGAGCAGTTTGTGGAGCCGAGCAAGAAAAATGCCAATATTATTGTGCCGGAGGGCGGATATAATAAGGTGGCTATGGAAATGATACGCAATCATATTGGAAGATATCTGGACGAGAATCAGGTTGATTGACATTTCAGCAAGAAATGTTAAAAAAATTGCACAAAATATTTCCATTTTTTAAAATAATGTGGTACAATTTGAACATAACTATTATTTATTAGGGGGAAACAAAATGGCAAAAGAAATGATTGCAATGCTTCTTGCCGGCGGTCAGGGCTCGCGTTTGTATGCTTTGACTCAAAAACTGGCAAAACCTGCAGTTCCTTTTGGCGGAAAGTACCGAATTATTGACTTTCCGCTGTCGAACTGCGTAAACTCCGGTATCGATACCGTCGGCATACTGACCCAGTATCAGCCGCTGGTTTTAAACGAGTATATCGGAAACGGACAGCCCTGGGATCTGGACCGCCTGCATGGCGGCGTTCATATCCTTCCGCCTTACCAGCAGGCGTCAGGATCTGACTGGTATAAGGGCACGGCGAACGCGATCTACCAGAACATCTCATTTATTGAGAGGTACGATCCGCAGTATGTGATTATTCTGTCAGGCGACCAGATCTGCAAGCAGGATTACAGCGATTTCCTGAAATTCCATAAGGAGAAGGGCGCAGAGTTCAGCGTGGCGGTAATGGAGGTTCCCTGGGAGGAGGCATCCCGCTTTGGCCTGATGGTTGCAGACGAAAATGATAAGATTACGGAATTTCAGGAGAAGCCGAAGAATCCGAAATCAAATCTGGCATCCATGGGAATTTACATTTTCAATTGGGATGTACTGCGCAAGTATCTGGAAGAAGACGAAGCGGATCCTGAATCTGAGAATGATTTTGGAAACAATATTATCCCGAATCTGCTGCGGGACGGACGCAAAATGTATGCATACCATTTCAGCGGATACTGGAAGGATGTAGGGACAATTTCCTCTCTGTGGGAAGCAAATATGGAGGTTCTTGACCCGGATCACAGCGGCATCAACCTCTTTGACGATGCGTGGAAAATCTACAGCCGAAACAGCGGTATGACCGGCCACAAGATCGGTGAGAGCGCCAAGGTGGAAAATTCCATGATTACCGACGGCTGTCGCATCGACGGCAAAGTGAAACATTCGGTTCTGTTTTCCGGTGTGAAGGTGGCCGAGGGCGCGGTTCTTGAGGACGCTGTTGTGATGGGCGGCTGTGTAATCAAGTCCGGAGCGGTAGTAAAACACTGTATCGTAGCGGAAAATGTGGTGATCGGTGAAAACGCGGTCGTAGGAGAAATGCCCCAAGGCGATGAAAAGGGCGTTGCGACGATCGGCCCGGGCGTTTATGTGGGGGACGGTGCGAAAATCGGCCCGGACGCCATGGTAAAGAAAAATGTAAAGGATGGTGAAGAA
>JAUNFZ010000043.1:5906-25957 GCA_030524785.1 Eubacteriales bacterium | reverse complement strand
ATGTAGGAAGGAGAAAAAATGTCAAAGAAACAAATTGGAAAAAGGCTTCTGCAGATTCTGGTGGTTCTGTTTGGCGTGAGTTTCTTTACCTTTGCGCTTACCTACCTCTCGCCCGGCGATCCGGCGGAGATCATGCTGACAGAATGTGGAAATCTGCCGACGCCGGAGCTTCTGGAGCAGACCAGGCATGAGCTTGGGCTGGATCAGCCGTTTCTGGCGCAGTATGGAAACTGGCTGAAGGGCGTTCTGACGGGCGATATGGGAAATTCCTACGCTTTTAAGATCCCGGTGGCGGAGAAGCTTTTAAAATGCTTCTGGCCGACCATGAAGCTGTCGCTGTTTGCGCTTCTTCTGATGATCGCGTTTTCCATCCCGTGCGGCATCCTGTCTGCGGTCTACCAGAATAAGTGGCCCGATTATCTGATCCGCGGCATCACATTTATGGGCGTTTCGATCCCGAGCTTCTGGATCGGGCTTGTACTTTTAAGTATTTTCGGCGTGCAGCTTCGCTGGGTAAATGTGGCGGGCGGCACCACGGATTTTAAGTCGATGATCCTGCCGGCAGTCACGCTGGCGCTGTCCATGTCGGCAAAATACACCCGACAGGTGCGAAACGCCGTGCTGGAGGAGCTGCGCCAGGACTATGTGACGGGCGCACGGATGCGCGGGATGAAGGAGGGCGTGATCCTCTGGAAGCATGTGCTGCCGAACGCGATGCTGCCTATCGTCACGCTGCTGGGGCTTTCTCTCGGTTCGCTGCTGGGAGGCACGGCGGTGGTGGAGATCATCTACAACTGGCCCGGCATGGGAAGCATGGCGATCAAGGCGATTTCCTGCCGCGACTATCCGATGGTACAGGGCTATGTGCTGGTGATTGCAGTGCTGTATATGGCGATTAATATCCTGGTTGATCTGTCCTATACCTGGCTCGATCCAAGAATCAAGGAGGTCAGCTAACGTGAATAAGAAGAATTTTTTTCTGGAGCATAAGCAGTTTACCATTTTCTTTATTCTGGCGCTGGTGATCGTAGGAATTGCAGTTTTTGCGCCATGGATCGCGCCGAAGGATCCGCTGGAGGCGGTGATGACAGATTCCCTGAAAGCTCCCTGCGCGGAATATCCGCTGGGCGCGGACAAGCTGGGAAGAGATCTGCTCTCCAGGGTAATCTACGGCACAAGGACGTCCCTTGTATATACACTGATTCTGGTGGCGACCATCTTTGTCGTGGGAACCGTTCTTGGAATCATCGCGGGGTATTTTGGCGGCTGGATCGATCAGATCATCATGCGTATCGCGGATATGATGATCTCCTTTCCGGGAATGATCCTGGCGATTGCAATCGCCGGTATGCTGGGCGCAAGCCTCAGAAACGGCGTGATCGCAATCACGGCGGTGAGCTGGACGAAATATGCGCGTCTGGCAAGGAGTATGGTATTGAAGGTGAAACGAAACCTCTATGTGGAGGCTGCCGTGGTGAACGGTACCAGTACCGCAAAAATCTTATGGCGGCACATCCTTCCCAACATGCTGACGACCATGACGGTGACGGCAGCGGCGGATATGGGAACGATGATGCTGGAGCTGGCGTCTCTCTCCTTCCTTGGCTTCGGCGCGGTGGCGCCCACGCCGGAATGGGGACTGATGTTAAACGAAGGAAGAACGTATATGGCAAAGGCGCCGTGGCTGATGATCGCGCCCGGTATTGCGATTGTGATTGTAGTGATTGTATTTAATATGCTCGGCGACAGTGTACGCGATATTCTCGATCCGAGACAGGAAAACTAGAGGAGGAAAGAAAGATGAAGTTCAGAAATTTTAAGAAATTAGCGGCGGCGGCAGTCGGCGCGGCAGTACTGGCGGCAGGCGCGGCGGTGAGCGCGGCGGGCACGATGACGATTGGCGTGACCAGCTTTGCGGACACGCTGGAGCCGACGGAGCAGTATTTCAGTTGGGTAATTTCCCGCTACGGCGTCGGACAGGGGTTGACGAAGTTTGATGAAAACGGCAACATGGTTCCCTGCCTTGCAACGGAGTGGAGCAACAGCGAGGATGGAAAAACCTGGACCTTCACAATCCGCGAGGGCGTAAAATTTTCCAACGGCAACGATATGACGCCGGAGCTTGTAAAGGCTTCGCTTGAGAGAACCTTCGAGATGTCCAACCGTGTGCCGGAATTTTTTGATATTGCAAGCGTAGAGGTGGACGGGCAGAACCTTGTTTTCAACCTGAACAGAGCAAACGCGAACATGGCGGGCTGTCTTGCCGATCCGCTGTTTCTGATCATGGATACCAGCATTGACAATTCTAATATCGCGATGGCAGGACCTGTCTGCACCGGACCGTATGCGTTCCAGTCCTTTGACCCGGCGGGCGATACGGTGATCGTGCGCAACGAATATTACTGGGACGGCGAAGTGCCGAACGACAGTGTGACGCTTCGCATCATCGGCGACCAGACAACGCGCTCCATGGCGCTGCAGTCCGGCGAGATCGACGTGGCGTACAATCTGAAAACAGAAAACGTATTTGAGTTTGACGGAAACGACGCCTACACGATCCAGTCTCTGGAATCCCTGCGCTCCACGTATGCATTTATGAACCAGAACGGCGCTCTCGGCGATCTGGCGCTGCGTCAGGCGCTGCTGCGCGGTCTTGATAAGGAAACCTACACAAGTATTCTTCTGGAGGGCGGCGCTACTCCGGGCAAGGCTCCGGTTCCGCCGACGCTGGATTACGGCTATGACGAGCTGAACGACGAAAACAGCTACGATCCCGAGGGTGCAAAGCAGGTGCTTGCGGATGCCGGTTACGTGGATAACGACGGAGACGGCTACGTGGAGACGCCGGACGGTCAGTCGCTGGAGCTTGTTTTTGTATACTACGACAGCCGTGCGGAGCTTGGCGTTTATGCGCAGGCTGCACAGGCAAGTCTGAAAGAAATCGGCATCAACATCAAGCTTGACTGCGTATCCTACGAGACACTGCTCGACCGCCGCGATTCCGGTCAGTACGATCTTCTGATCTGGAACGTGCTCGTTGCAAACACCGGCGATCCGGAGAACTACCTGCGCGAGAACTGGTACAGCACCTCCGCAAACAATACGGCGGGCTACGCGAACGCGGACGTCGACGCATGGCTAGACGAGCTGGCGGCAACCATGGATACCGATGCCAGAAAAGAGCTGATCGTGAAGATCCAGCAGGCGATCATGGACGATGCGGCGACCGTATTCTTCGGCTATGAGAATACCTTCCTCATCTCAAAGTCCTCCGTAGAGGGCCTTGTGATGTATCCGATGGATTATTACTGGGTAACGTCCGACATGAAAATGGCGGAATAGAGACGGTACGCATGAAAGGACGAAACTATGCTGGAAATTAAGGATTTGTCAGTTCAGTATGGGAAACAGCCGCCCACCATTGAGCATTTCAATCTTTCCATGAAAAAGGGAGAAATCATCAGCGTGGTGGGAGAGAGCGGAAGCGGAAAAACCACGGTCATCCGTGCGGTCCTCGGCGCGCTTGCCGGGGGCGGCCGGGTGACACAGGGCGATATCACCTTTCACGGCGAATCCCTTTTGAACTATTCGAGAGAAGAATGGCGGAAGCTGCGCGGTACAAAGATGTCCATGATCTTCCAGGACTGCGGCGGGACGCTGAACCCCATCCGCAAAATCGGCAGTCAGTACGTGGAATATATCTGCGCCCACAGCAGCAAGTCAAAAAAAGAGGCATGGCAGCTTGGCGTTTCCATGCTGGAAAAAATGCGTCTGCCGGAAGCGGAAAACATCATGAACAGCTACCCGCATCAGCTTTCCGGCGGTATGCGGCAGCGCGTCGGCATCGCGATGGCGATGACCTTTGATCCGGAGCTTCTGCTTGCGGACGAGCCGACGAGCGCGCTGGACGTGACGACGCAGGCGCAGATCGTGCGACAGATGATGGAGCTGCGTGACAAGTCGCAGACGGGCATTATCATTGTCACCCACAACCTCGGCGTGGCGGCATATATGGCGGATCAGCTGATCGTTATGCAGTACGGCAAGGTGGTGGACGCGGGCACGCGCGACGAGGTGATGAATCACCCGACAAATGATTATACAAAGAGGCTGCTGGCGGCAGTGCCGGAAATGGAGGGCGAACGTTTTGTTTCATGAAGCAGATGTTGTGATGAGAGCAGAGCACATTGTAAAACAGTTCCCCGCCTCCGGGGGACGGACGCTGACGGCGTGCAATGATGTGAGCTTAAATGTATATAAGGGAAAGACGCTCGGCATCGTGGGTGAGAGCGGCTGCGGCAAATCGACGTTTGTGCGCATGGTGCTCTCATTGGATGAGCCGACCGGCGGAAAAATTTTTTATCACGACCGGGACATGGTGGCGATGTCGAAGCATGAGCGCTGGGAAAACCGTCAGAACATCCAGATGGTGTTCCAGGATCCGCTGGCGTCCTTCAATCCCAAGATGAAGATCGTGGATATTTTGACGGAGCCGCTGATGAATTTCGGAAAGCTGAAAAAGAGCGGAAAAGAGGCGAAGGCGCGGGAGCTTTTAGAGATGGTGGAGCTTCCGGCGGATTTTATGTACCGCTATCCGCACAATATGAGCGGCGGCCAGCGGCAGCGCGTGAGCATTGCCCGCGCGCTCTCGCTGGAGCCGGAGATCCTGGTGTGCGACGAGGCGACGAGCGCGCTTGACGTTTCTATCCAGAAGACGATCATCGAACTTCTGGTGCGTCTGCAGGAGGAGAAGAAGATCAGTATGATCTTTATCTGCCACGACCTGGCGCTTATACAGTCCTTTGCGCATCAGATCGCCGTGATGTATCTCGGACATATTGTTGAGGTGATACCGGGCGCGGACGTGGCGAAAAAGGCGGCGCATCCGTATACGCAGGCGCTGCTCGGCGCGCAGTTTTCCATCCATATGGATCCGAACAAAAAAATTGAAAGTATTGAAAGTGAGGCGCCGAGTCCTCTGGACGTTCCGAAGGGCTGCCCCTTTGCAAACCGCTGCGATCACTGCACGGAAAGGTGCAGGAGCGAGAAGCCGGTTCTAAGAGAGATTGTTCCGGGTCATGAGGCGGCGTGCTGGGAGGTAGAGGCATGAGAAGAAAATTCAATATTCTGCCGGTGCTGTTTCTGGGAATTTCGCTGCTGTTTGCCTTTGGCGTACAGGCTGAAAGCGGCGAAGAAGAACGTATCGACAAAGAGGATTACAAAATCGGTGTGATTGTGTACAGCCCTGACAGCCAGGAAATGAGCATGTTTATGAATTATTACCGGGATTATCTGGAATCCGGGTTCCCCGTCCAGTTCTATTTTTCCGGGGCGGTTGAAACCCCTGAGGAGGAAAATGCGTTTATCGAAGCGGTAAAGGAACAGGGAGCCGCAGGCGTGATCTCCTTTTGCGGATACGATCTGGAAAGTACGCTGGCGGTCTGCGAAGAAAACGAAATTTATTATGTGCTGGGCTCCAATATTGTCGGTGATGCGGATTTTGAAAAAGCAAAGGAAAATCCGTGGTTTTTGGGTTCTGTGGGACCTGACCCGGAAAGCGTCTATCAGTCCGGCGCCAATATGGCGGAGTATTTTCTGGAAAAAGGCGCACATCATTGCATTATCATGACGGGCGGAGCTTCAAAGGGCAACGCGGCCCATGCTTCCCGGGTGGAGGCTATGCTGGCGGCGCTTAAGGAAAAAGCCGGGCTTGTACTGGACAAAGAGATTTCTGCCATTGCCCGGACAGAAGAAAATACAACGCTGGCCAGCGAAGACGGCAGCCTTGAGGTAACTCTGGTGCCGGACTATACAGAAAACGGCCTGGGGCTTGAAAATCTTGAAGATGCTTTTAACGCGGGCGATTACGACACGCTGATGAGCGCTTTTCATGTATCTACATATCTTGATAAGATTATGGAGAAGGAAACTCAGCAGGGAAGCGGTATAGCAGTGGGAGCTGTCGACAGCTTTACAGAGGCAAACTTCGAGGCCTTTAAGCAGAAGGATTCTTTTGGGGAAGCTCCGATCGATTATGTGGAAGGTAAGTACGCTTCCATGGCGGGGCCGGCTTTTGCCATGATGTATAATGCGGTCACCGGCCATGCTGAGGCAAACGCAGAAGACGGAAAAGCCATTCGCCTGTATCAGGGATTCTGGCGGGCAAAAAGCCGGGAGGAATTTATAGAGCTTTACGGCTATACCACCGGCATCTATGAAAACGCTTATAGCTGTGAGGATCTGATGCAGGTAATAAAGGTATTCAGCGACGACGCGTCGCCGGAGAAGCTGCGGGAGCTGACGGAGGCGTATACGGTAGAAGATGTGAAAGCAAGAATTATTGGAAGTTAGCAGGGCAGCTTCCGGGGAGAATGGCGGAAGATATTTCGAGAAATCCGCCAGGAGAGATTCCAGAGAGTCCGGCGCCATACCATCCGCGCAGACACGTTGCTCTTTTTGCCCTTGCTGCGCCGCCTGTTGGCAGCGATTTTGCCTCCATAGAAGATGGTCGTACAAAATCGCTGCCGCTATGCTCGCAAGGTCTGCAAGAGCTGCCTATCGTCTGCTGGCGGAAGGTATGGCGCCGGACTCTTTGAAAAAGCGATCTGCAGCCTGCTGCCGGAAGACATGGCGCCGGACTTTCTGCAAAAGCACTGCGCGGTATCTGAGAAAAGGATAGATATGGAAGGAATTAGTATTCGTATGAGAATAGGAAATTTAGAGGTTTGCCCGGGCGAGAAGAAATCGGGCTGGATTGCGGTGGAGGGCACGCCGTATCGTATGCCGGTGACGGTCATCTGCGGGGGCGGCGGGAAAACGACGCTGATCACAGCAGGCGTTCACAGCGCGGAGCATGTGGGTGTGCAGGCGGCGATGGAGCTGGCAGAGGAGCTGCAGCCAGAGGGTCTTGACGGGACGGTAGTTCTTGTACCGATTGTGAATGTGAGCGGCTACGGACAGCGCGGTACGAGCATGGTCTGGGAGGATGGAAAGAATCTGAACCGGGAATTTCCGGGCAGCCGGGAAGGAACTACGGCGGAGAAAATCTGCCGGACGGTGACGGATGTTTTGTTTTCCGCGGCGGATTACTATATTGACCTGCACAGCGGGGATTATTTTGAGGAACTGTACCCGTATGTCTACTATGTGGGACCGGCAAAGGAGAGTGTGCGCCGGACAGCCAAAGCCATGGCAGCCTGTGTTGATACGGCGTATGCGGTGGAGTCCCGGACAATTTCCGGAGGCGCATATAATTACGCAAACTCTATAGGGATTCCTGCGATTTTGCTGGAACGGGGCGGACGCGGACTGTGGAGCAGAAAAGAAGTGGACGCGGATAAGAAGGACGTGCGCCGGGTACTGAAGTTTCTGTATGGAGACTGCCCGGCGCTTTTTAAAACTTCCGGGGCAGAGAGCGGGCCGCAGGGGGATATCAGCCGGAAACCTCAGATTGTTCTTACGGATGTATGTTATGAAGATGCTCCCCTTGGCGGATGCTGGTATCCGGCCTTTAAAGCGGGAGACAGGTTTGAACAATGTGCCGTGCTGGGGGAGATCCGGGATTACTTTGGAAACGTCCTTTATACCTGCCGCGCCTGCAAGCGGGGCGTGCTGCTTTATCAGACAGTGAGCCTCAATCTGCCGAAGGGCACTCCCATGGTGGCTTATGGAGTGCTTGGATGAAATGTTGAGTAATGATCCAAAAAGTATGCTGATATTCATATGTTGTTGTAATCGCATTTTTGACATTGCAGCAGGGTGTTCTCGTTATCCTCTTTGTGGTATGCACCGGACCACTTGCAAATAGTCTGAAGTATGGGAACAACAGAAGCTCCTTTTTCACTGAGGGAATACTCAACGCGGGGAGGAATTTCATCAAACTGCTGCCGTTTTACGATACCGTCAGAAATCAATTCTTTGAGTGTGGAAGCCAATACAGCGTCAGTAATATTCGCCATTTCCTTGCGGATAGAACTATATCGTAAAGTCCCTTTTTCTGCTAAGACACAAATCACTCTGGACTTCCATTTGCCGCCAAAGACGGTCAGTCCATATTCTAAAGGGCAGCGAATATCTTTCTCTAATTTTGGTTTATACATGGCGTTTATTCCTTTCTCTTGCATTTTGCTATTGCAATTATAGCAACGAAACTATGCAAACACAAGTTACTATCAAATTTATGAGTAACTCATAAATTTGCTTATATCTTTTCATGCAGAAGTCAAGTCGCTATAATTAGGGCAAGCTCAGAGCAGAGCAAAATAATGAAATGGAGGAAATCACAATGAAAGTAAAGGCTTATTTGGAAATCACAATGAAAATCGACGAAGCAAACCGCCCTGCGGCAGCAAAGGTTTATAACGACTATCGCCAGCCGTTTCTTGACACGATTGAGGGAGCGCTGACAAAAGATCTGCTTATCCGTGACGAGGATGTACAGGTGCTTCACGGATTTGACAGTGCAAAACACGCACAGGCGTATCTTTCCAGCGCTATGTTCCAGAACGACGTGTTTGTTGGGTTGAAGCCGCTTTGGAGTGCAGATCCTGATGTCAGAATCTACACTGTTGCGTAAGCGGGGCAAGTAATCAGCACTTAAATAGTTTCAAATATATAGCATATATAGCAAAACCAGCCGAGCCAGCGGGCGGAAGAATGAATGGCGCATAGCCTTGTCCGCCTTTCATGTTCGGCAATCAGGGGGCGACAGCATATCAGTGTGCTGCCGCCCTTCCATTTATGTCCTGTTTTGATATGCGAGGCGAGAGTATCGAAAAATTCATGAAAGAACGGAGGCAATTTGAAAATGGTTTTCAAATTAACTTGACATCGGGCGACCATCGTGCTAATATGAGAATGGTTTTCAAATTGAAAGGAGACGGAGCATTTGGCAAAAAAGGCACCATATAAAACAAGACAAATGACCGAATTACTTACCTTTTTGAAATCTGTTCAAGGCAGCCATGTTACAGTTAGCGATATTTGCAATCATTTTCAGGAAGAAGGCATAGCAGTTGGAACTGCGACAATATACCGTAATCTGGAGAAAATGATGAAAGAAGGCTTGGTTGCAAAGTATGTTGTTGAGGGGACGAGCAGTGCCTGTTTTGAGTATATTGGAACACAGGAGGACTGCGAACGGCCGGTTTGCTATCATTGCAAATGTGAAAAATGCGGGAAGCTGATCCATATGCAATGTGATGAGGTTGAAAACCTGCAGCAGCATTTTCTTGAACATCATGGCTTTGAGATGAATTCCCTGAGAACCGTATTTTACGGAGTATGCAGGGAGTGCAGGAAGTCCGGGATTTGACGAGACAAAGGAGATGAGGAAGGGATGAAAACAAAAAAGCAAAGAGTGCCGGTGCTTATTATGTGCCTGATATTTGCGGCTGCAGTATTTCTTTCCATGCTCTTTATCGTTAAGGAAGCGGATCATGACTGTGCAGGAGAAAATTGCCCTGTCTGTGCCTGTATCCATCAGGCTGAGCGTACCTTGAAGCAGCTTGGAACAGGGAAGGTTGAAAGCGTGCCGCTTATGGAAAAGCTGCCTTCTGTCATTATGGCAATTTTTCTTGCTGTACTGATGCTACCCTGCGTGTCTCTTATTAGCCGGAAGGTAAGATTAAATGATTAAATAGAAATCATGAATACAAGGGTGTACCATGTCCATTTGGAATTTTTTACAGATGAGACAGGTATAGCCTTGTGTTTTTGCGCCCATTTTTCAATAGTATGCAAAATTGTGAAGATTATTTGTGCCGCCGGCTTGGCGGCGGATTGGAGAATATTATGAAAATGAAAAAACATATTACTACTTTAATGATAACTGCGGTTCTTTTTGGCCTGTCTGCCTGCGGCAATGCGGTCGGCGCTGAGGATTTAGGTACGCAGGGCGGCAAGATACAGGTTGTAACCACTATTTTCCCTGAATATGACTGGGTAAAAGAGATTCTTGGCGATCAGGCCGGCAATGCCGAGCTTACCATGCTTCTTGACAATGGCGTGGATCTGCACAGCTACCAGCCCACTGCAGAGGATATTATGAAAATCAGCGACTGCGACCTGTTTATTTATGTGGGCGGAGAATCTGATGAATGGGTAGAGGGAGCTTTACAGGAAGCCGTGAATAAGGATATGAAAGTCATCAACCTGCTGGATGTGCTGGGCGACTCTGTAAAGGAGGAGGAAGTTGTCGAAGGCATGGAGGCAGAAGAACATGAGCATGAGGACGGCGAAGCGCAGGAAGAAGAACACGAGCATGAGGACGGCGAAACGCAGGAAGAAGAACCGGAATATGATGAGCACGTCTGGCTGTCTTTGAAGAACGCCGAGACGCTGGTCGGTGCGATTTCCGATGCGCTGCAGGAAATTGACCCCGACAACAAAGATACCTATGCTGCCAATGCCGATGCCTACATTGAAAAACTCTCTGCATTGGACGGCGAATATCAAAAGGCCGCAGACAACGCGGACAATAAGACCCTCCTGTTTGGGGACCGCTTCCCGTTCCGCTATCTGGTGGATGATTACGGGCTTTCCTACTATGCCGCTTTTGTGGGCTGCTCCGCAGAAACGGAAGCCAGCTTTGAAACAATCACATTTCTTGCAGGCAAAGTAGACGAGCTTGGGCTGCACAGCGTTTTGACGATTGAAAAATCCGATCAGAAAATTGCAAAGACCATTATCGAAAATACGCAGGAGAAAAACCAGCAAATTTTGGCAATGGATTCTATGCAGTCCACCATTTCCGAGGATGTTTCCGGCGGAGCTACGTATCTTTCCATTATGGAAGATAACCTTGAGGTCTTAAAGGAAGCGCTGAAGTAAGGAGGGATAGTTATCATGGCTCAGATCATCTGTCAGGATTTATCGCTGGGATACGACGGCAGGGCGATCCTGCAAGATTTAAACTTTTCGATTCACGCCGGGGATTACTTTTGCATTGTGGGTGAGAATGGTTCTGGTAAATCTACTTTGATGAAAACTTTGCTTCATCTGCAGCCTCCTGTCAGCGGCAGCATTTTGACAGGTGACGGCCTGAAACCGAATGACATCGGTTATCTTCCCCAACAGACACCGATACAGCGGGACTTTCCGGCATCCGTGAGAGAGATTGTTCTCTCCGGGTGCCAGAACCGCTGTGGTTTTCGCCCATTTTACAGTAAGGCGGAGAAAAAACTTGCTGCCGGGGCGATGGAAAAAATGCAGATCAGCCATCTTTCGGGAAGCTGCTATCGCGAGTTATCCGGCGGACAGCAGCAGCGTGTTCTTTTGGCAAGAGCATTGTGTGCCGCCCGCAAGGTGCTGCTCTTGGATGAACCGGTGTCGGGGCTTGACCCAAAGGTGACGGCGGAAATGTACCGCTTGATTGAAGAACTGAATCAGAAAGATGGAATGACAATTATCATGATCTCTCATGATATTGCTGCGGCAGTCCGTTATGCCAGCCACATTTTACACATCGGGCGAAGCGTCTTTTTCGGAACAAAACAGGAATATTTGCAAAGCAGTATCGGAAAGAGTTTCGCAGGAGCTTAAGGAGGTGAGCGAGAATGATTGAAAAGCTGATATTTTATTTTCAATATCCCTTTGTGGGTTATGCGCTGGTTGTCGGTGTTTTGATCGCGCTGTGCTCGTCCCTGCTTGGCGTGACGCTGGTACTGAAACGCTTTTCCTTTATCGGAGACGGGCTTTCACATGTGGCCTTTGGCGCTATGGCGGTAGCGGCAATCCTGAATTTTACAAATGATATGCTTTTTATCCTGCCCGTCACCGTAATTTGCGCTGTTTTGCTGCTTCGTACTGGGCAAAACACAAAAATCAAAGGCGATGCTGCGATTGCCATGATTTCCGTAGGAGCGCTGGCGGTCGGTTATCTGCTGATGAATATTTTTTCCACCGGCCCGAACCTTTCAGGAGACGTATGCAGCACACTGTTCGGCTCCACCTCCATTTTGACACTGACACAGAGCCAGGTCTGGCTGTGCGCAGTGCTGTCAATCATCGTGGTGATTCTGTTTCTGCTGTTTTACAATAAGATTTTTGCTGTAACATTTGATGAAAACTTTGCAAAAGCGACGGGAACAAGGGCGGATTTATTTAATTTGCTGATAGCTGTTATTATTGCGCTTATTATTGTGCTGGCTATGAATCTGGTCGGCTCACTGCTGATTTCAGCATTGGTAATCTTTCCGGCGCTGTCTGCCATGCGTATATTTAAAAGTTTCCTGAGCGTTACCATTTGTTCGGCCATATTGTCGGTTATATGCGCTTTGACGGGGATTTTGGCTTCGATTCTTGCAGGAACGCCGGTGGGTTCTACGATTGTAGTGATTGACATCATAGCCTTTGGGATTGCTTATGCAGCCGGCAGAGTTTTGGGGAGGTAGGCAAATGAAAAAAGTAAAAAAATGGATGGTTCTGCTTCTGGCTGCTTTTTCGGTAACAGGGTGCGGCAGCAATGACGGCAACCGCAATGCAGCGAACAATAATAATTCTGTTGACAAAATCATCAGTGAACAAATCGAAGAAACAGCTTCGCAGAGTGGGGACGGCGCGGATTATGACCTTACGGCTATGAGCAGTGATATGGTGTATGCCACCGTTTATCAGATGATGACAGACTCCGATGCTTACATTGGGAAAACGATTCGCATGGGCGGACTTTATCATGCTGTCTATTATGAAGCGACAGAAAAGTATTATCATTACTGTATTATCCAGGACGCAACAGCCTGCTGTGCGCAGGGAATCGAATTTGTGTGGGGAGACGGAGATCATGTATATCCCGACGATTATCCACAGGACTATGCGCATATAGTGGTGCAGGGCGTGTTTGAACCTTATCAGGAAGATGGAGACAGTAACTTGTATTGTCGGCTAAATAGCGCTACATTAGAGGTGGTAAATCCATAATTTCACCGGGGATGCCAATTAAAAAGAAAGGAACAGCTTATGGGAACAGGAATCGTTGTATGCGGCTTAAACGGCGCCGGAAAGAGCACGCTGGGGAGGGCCCTCGCAGAGAGGCTGCATTTTCATTTCATAGATAATGAGAAATTGTATTTTCCCGGAACAGATCCCGCTTATATTTATGGAGTTTCCCGTACCCGCAAAGAAGTGGAAAAGCTTTTGCTCCAGGAGATCAAAAAGCATGAAAACTTTGTTTTTGCGGCTGTAAAGGGGGATTATGGAGAAGCCGTTTATCCTTTTTTCAACTATGTCGTACTGCTTGACGTTCCAAAGGAGATTCGGATGGAGCGGATAAGAAATCGCTCGTTTCAGAAATTCGGCAATAGAATGTTGCCGGGCGGAGATTTGCATGAGCAGGAAGAACGCTTTTTTGCTTCTGTCAAATGCAAAACGGAGGATAGTGTCAGGGAGTGGGTATCATCTGTAAACTGCCCGGTCATAAGAATTGACGGAACAAAACCCCTTCAGGAAAACGTCAATTTTATCGCAGCACAGATACAAATGTAACGGAAATGAAATCCGCCATTGCAGACGAAAGCATAAGAAGATATAATAATGCCAAAGATTTGCAAAATCTGCAAATATGCAAATGAGCAAAGGAGAAAATTATGCGGGAAATTCAGGCAAGCCAGATAACGGATGCGGTGGAACGCCTGTGCATCAGCGCCAACGAGCATCTGCCTGATGATGTAAAGCGGGCAATTCAGAAGTGCCGGGCCTGCGAGGACTGGGAACTGGCCCGGGGCGTGCTGGACAAGATAATTGAAAACTACGAGATTGCCGACAGGCAGTGTGTGCCGGTCTGCCAGGATACGGGGATGGCCTGCGTGTTTCTGGAAATCGGACAGGACGTGCATATCGCTGGGGGCGGTTTGCGGGAAGCTGTGGATGAAGGTGTGCGGCGGGGCTACGAAAAAGGATATCTCAGAAAATCTGTGGTGAAGGATCCGGTGCGCCGCGGGAACACCGGAGATAATACGCCGGCCATGCTTTATACAGAGATTGTTCCTGGAGAACAGATCAGGATTACGGTGGGGCCCAAGGGCTTTGGAAGCGAGAATATGAGCGCGATCCGTATGCTGAAGCCGTCGGCGGGTCTGCAGGGCATCAAGGACTTCATTCTGGAGACGGTGGAAGCGGCGGGACCGAATCCCTGTCCGCCCATGGTGGTGGGCGTGGGGATTGGCGGCACCTTCGACAAGGCGGCGCTGCTGGCGAAAAAAGCGCTGATGCGCCCGGTAGATTCCTCCAATGAAGATCCCTTTTACGCAGAGCTTGAGGAAGAAATGCTGGAAAAGATCAATCGCCTTGGCATTGGTCCCCAGGGATTCGGAGGGCGAACCACGGCGATTGGACTGAACATAGAGACGATGCCGACCCACATTGCGGGGATGCCCTGCGCGGTCAACATCAGCTGCCATGTAACGCGGCATGAAACGGAGGTGCTCTGATGGAACGTCATATTCAGCTCCCTCTGACAGAGGAACTGGCAAGAAGCCTGAAAGCGGGAGACAGCGTGTATGTAACGGGGACGGTTTATACGTCCAGGGACGCCGGCCATAAGCGTATGTGCGAGGCGCTGGAACGGGGAGAGAAGCTTCCCTTTGACCCGACAGATGCGACGATCTACTATGTAGGGCCAACGCCTGCAAAGCCCGGACAGGTAATCGGCTCCGCGGGACCGACCACCAGCGGGCGCATGGATGCGTACGCGCCGACCATGATGTCCGTGGGCGCCCGGGGGATGATCGGAAAAGGCGCCCGGCTGCCGGAAGTGGTGGAGGCTATGAAAAAATACAGCGGCGTTTATTTCGGAGCCATAGGAGGAGCCGGAGCGCTGCTGGCAAAATCAATTAAAAAGTGCGAGCTGATCGCCTATGAAGACCTGGGGGCGGAGGCGCTGCGAAAGCTCTACGTGGAGGATATGCCTCTGGTAGTGATTATCGACTGCCAGGGCAATAACCTTTACGAGACAGGGCGTGCGGCCTATTTAAAGGCTGCGGAACTGTAGAAATATTCATAAGGAATCTTGATGAAAAAAAAAGAATGTGTTATACTAATACCGATTTACTAGATTATGGAACTGCGCGCAGTTTCAAAAAGAAAAGGAGATGGTTGAAATGGCATTGGTAACAACAAAAGAGATGTTCGCGAAAGCCTATGACGGCGGTTACGCTATCGGCGCTTTCAACGTAAACAACATGGAAATCGTGCAGGGCATCACAGAAGCAGCCGGCGAACTGAACAGCCCGGTAATCCTTCAGGTATCTAAAGGAGCACGCGCTTATGCAAATCATACGTACCTGGTAAAACTGGTAGAGGCTGCGATTGCTGAGAATCCGCAGATCCCCATTGCGCTTCATCTGGATCACGGCGATACCTTTGAACTCTGCAAGAGCTGTATCGACGGCGGATTTACATCCGTTATGATCGACGCTTCCTCAAAATCCTTCGAGGAAAACATTGCCCTTACAAAGCAGGTAGTTGAGTATGCGCATGACCACGGCGTAGTAGTTGAGGCAGAGCTGGGAACACTGGCAGGCGTTGAGGACGAGGTTGTTGTAGAATCTGGCAAAGAAAGCTATACACGTCCGGAAGAAGTAGAAGAATTTGTTTCAAGAACAGGCTGTGACTCCCTGGCAATCGCGATTGGTACAAGCCATGGCGCATATAAATTCAAAGCATCCCAGTGTACGCGCAATGCTGACGGCATCCTTGTTCCGCCGCCCCTGCGTTTTGACGTACTGGAGGAGTGCATTAAACGTCTTCCGGGATTCCCGATCGTACTTCACGGTTCATCTTCTGTTCCGCAGGAGTTCGTAAAGATGGTAAACCAGTATGGCGGAAACATGCCGGATGCCATTGGTATTCCTGAAGAAGAACTTCGCCATGCGGCTGAGCTGGCTGTCTGCAAGATCAATATCGACTCCGATATCCGTCTTGCCATGACCGGCAATATCCGTAAATACTTTGCAGAGCATCCGGATCATTTTGATCCGCGTCAGTATCTGAAACCGGCCCGTCAGGCGGTAAAAGATATGGTTGCTCACAAGATTCAGAACGTACTTGGAAGCGCAGGCAAAGCCTGAGTATAAGTACATTTCTTTTTAGACAAAGCGGGGCAACATTCCTTGGAATGTTGCCCCTGCGTTATTTTTGGGAGCCGGGAGGGCACGGATATGCAGATAAAAAAAGAGGAGCAGAAAAAATACATATACCGGATAGCTGCAGGATTTGCCGTTTTGGCGCTGGCAATTTTGTTTTTCTTTTTTCTTTTCCGGTTGGATTATTTAAGAGGCATGGTGCGGCGGCTGTTCAATATCATGATGCCTTTTGTGTATGGAGGCGTGATGGCCTATGCCCTTAGGATGCCCTGCAATTTTTTTGAAAAACGCCTGAAGAAATGGCTGCCGGGAAAGCTTCAGAAATTTGCGCCCGGTGCGGCGGTGTTCTTAAGCTTTTTCAGTGCGTTTCTGGTGATTTATTTTTTGCTGAGCATGGTGCTGCCGCAGTTGGTAACAAGTATTTCCGGGATCATCAATACGCTTCCGGGGGAAATCACAAAATTTTCCCGCTGGCTGCAGGTACGGCTGGAGGAAGATTCCGTATTGAAAAGTTATCTTGAGACGAGCGTCAACAGCATTACACAGCGCCTGCAGGCCTGGGCGAGAGGAGATCTGCTTCCTACGCTGCAGAGCATGATGAACGGCTTTACCAGCACGGTGACTTCTGTGGTGACGACGATTGCAAACTTGGGGATCGGACTGGTGGTCTGCATGTATACCTTAAATTCAAGAAAAACGTTTGCAAGACAGGGCAAGGCGGTGCTTTATAGTATTCTGAAACCAAAATGGGCAGAGCGCGTGCTCAGAGAGATATGCTATGCAGACGAGATGTTTGTTGGATTTTTCGGGGGAAAGATTCTGGACAGTGCAATCATTGGCCTGCTATGCTATATCTTTTCACTGATATTTGGTTTTCCCAACGCCATGCTGGTCAGCGTGATTGTGGGGATAACAAACATTATTCCATACTTTGGCCCCTACATCGGGGCTGTGCCCTCAACGCTTCTGATTTTAATGGTGGATCCTGTGAAGGCGGTATGGTTTGTTGTTTTCATCATTATTCTGCAGCAGTTTGACGGAAATATTCTCGGTCCCCGTCTCCTGGCGAACAGTACGGGGCTGTCGGGGTTCTGGGTATTGTTTTCCATCACGCTGTTTGGCGGCTTGTTTGGATTTATCGGCATACTGACGGGCGTCCCGGTTTTTGCGGTCATCTATGATATTATCCGGAAGCTGGTGGCCGTAGGGCTGCGAAAGCACGGAAAAGAGGAACTTATGCAGCAGAAGAACGCATAAAGAATTATCGCTTCATATAAATATAGACCTGTGTACATCGACATCAATGTGCACAGGTCTTTTTTCTTATAGTTGATAGATATATGAAATTTATGGGAATATAAACGTTGGAAGATTTTTTACCGCATAATCCCATTTGAATGTATTTTAGCACCAAGGAAATGAAAATGCAAGCCTTTCTGACACTTTTCGCTGACTTTTCGTTGACTTTTTATTTCCGGCTTTTTATTTTTACGGGCGGGCCGGGCGCGTTCGGCCATCGGAAAGCAGTGCTGCGCCTTTGGGCTTTAAAAAAGGCGGTGGTACAATAGTATGCACAAAAAATTTAAAGGAGGTATCTATGGAAAAGTACAACAACCAGTCATTTTGCAGCAGCGTTCAGACGCAGAGAGAAACCCGGGAGCCCCCAAAAACCGATGCAGTTTTTGGGGAGATGATTGACCGTTTCCTGATTCAGCAAAAATATCAGGTCAAACAGTCCACATATGCCCATTATGTTAATCTGATCGACACCCATATCCGGCCGCAGCTTGGAGCCTGCGCTGTCAGCGAATTATCATCCGGCGTAATTGAAGAATACGCCAGCGAAAAGCTGCGAAACGGCAAGCTGGACGGCAAGGGCGGCCTGTCGCCGAAAACGGTAAGAGATCTCCTGACATTAATCCGCATGACGATAAAATACGGTGTGGCAAAAGGAGAAATCGGCCCAGAGGTGCTGTTTTTCTCCTCTCCGAGGGTGCCGAAAAAGGATGTCCGCGTGATCCCGCAGCAGGAGTTGCAGAAGCTCGAAAAATTCTGTCTCGATACCCGGAATCATCTGTATTTTGGAATTTATCTTTGTCTTTATACAGGGCTCAGAATTGGCGAATTATGTGCTCTGCAATGGCAGGACATCGATCTGAAATGCGGCTGTCTTTGTATCAATAAAACAATTCTGCGCATCAACAGTACAGAAAAAGAGGACAGGCAGACCGTAGTGCTGATTGATACTCCAAAGACAGTTCATTCCAAAAGGATTATTCCGCTGCCTTCTCATCTCATAAAGCTTCTTGCAAAGAGAAAAACAAAGGACTACGGGCCGGACACCTATTTTTTGACGGGCACAACTTCTTATATTGAACCGCGCAACTATTATAATAAGTACAAACACTGTCTGCGCGAGTGCGGACTTCCCGCCTACACCTTTCACACGCTTCGCCATACCTTTGCCACCCGGTGTGTGGAAAAGGGAATGGATCCGAAAGCACTGTCGGAGATTCTGGGACATGCGGACGTAAAAACCACGCTGGATAAATATGTGCATCCCTCTCTGGAATATAAGCGAAACTGTATGGAGCTTTTATCTTCCGATTAATATTATTTCCTATATCTATCAATTATATGAAACAAAATTTGAAAGATGGAGGGAAGTAGAATGAGAACCAAGAAACTGTTAGCCTGCTTTCTGGCGGTCTGCATGATGTTTTCTGCTGTTCCGACGGTTTCTGCGGAAAACGCCGAACATCAGCATACATATACAGATGACGTTCTGAAAGAGGCAACCTGCGAAAAGACAGGTATTTTAAAACAGACCTGTTCTTCCTGCGGTGACGCGAAATATGCGATTATACCCGTAGCAGCGCATACGCCGGGGGATGATGCGGTAATCGTAGAGGCCACCTGTGTGGAGCCCGGAAGCGAAAGCTATACGTGTACGGTGTGTAAGAAAACGATAAACCGTGAAATCCCGGCAACAGGTGAACATACCTACGGTGAAACCGCAACAGACGCGACATGTACGGAGCCGGCGAAGGCAGGGTATTTCTGTACGGTATGCGGAGCGGAAGACCCCAAGCGCCCGGCAGCAGAAGTGGGCGAGGCACTGGGCCATACGCGGGTAAGCGAGATTCTTGAGGCAGACTGTGTAAACAACGAGCGCGAGGTAGTAAGCTGCGAAGTCTGCAAAGAAGAACTGGAAGTCATTGACCTGTATGAAGCAGGCGTGGGCGAGAAGGCAACAGGCCACAGCTGGGGCGAGTGGACGTCGAATGAGGACGGAACACACAGCCATACCTGTGAGACGTGCCAGGAGAGCGAAGATGCAGACTGCGCCTATGAGACAGAGGTGACAGAGGCAACCTGCAGCAGCTACAAGACAACCACATATACCTGCAGCGACTGTGGTTACAGCTACGAGGAGATTGACGAAGAAGGCGGCTACGACGAGAGCAAGCATGTATATGAAGAAATGGTGCTGAAGGAAGCAACCTGCGATAAGAACGGCGTAGGAAAGTACGTATGCACATGCGGAGCAGCGAACGGTTACTTCGTGATAGAGGCAGGCCATAACTGGGGCGAAGTAGAGGTAACGACAGAAGCAACCTGTACGGAAGCCGGAAAAGGAACAAGGACCTGCGGAACGTGCCAGGAGACGGAAGAAGTAGAGATCCCGGCGATAGGCCACCAGGAAGATTATCTGATAAAGAAGGAGCCGACCTGCGGAGAACCGGGAATCAAGCAGAAGTTCTGTACGGTATGCTTTGAAGAATTTGGCGAACCGGAAGAAATCCCGGCAACAGGCAAACATACTTACAACAAAGAAGAAATTGTAATCGACGCGACATGTACAGAGCCGGCAAAGGCAGGATATTTCTGTACGGTATGCGGAGCGGAAGATCCAGAGCGCCCGGCAGCAGAAGTGGGCGAGGCACTGGGCCATACGCGGGTAAGCGAGAT
>JAUNFZ010000043.1:5195-5806 GCA_030524785.1 Eubacteriales bacterium | reverse complement strand
GGAAGCAACCTGCGATAAGAACGGCGTAGGAAAGTACGTATGCACATGCGGAGCAACAAATGGCTACTTCGTAATTAATGCGGCGCATACCTGGGGCAAGGAGTATGCCAACGAGGATGGAACAGCCGTTATGCATAAGTGCACGATATGTGGTGCAGAAGAAACGGTATGGACACCAGAGGACGATAAGTGCGCGAACGGCCATACGGAAGTAGAGGATGCAGCAGTAGAAGCGACCTGTACCACAGAAGGCAAGACAGCGGGAAGCCACTGCGAGGTATGCGGCGAAGTGCTGACAGCCCAGGAGACGATTCCTGCAACAGGCCATACAGAAGTGGAGGATGCAGCAGTAGAGGCAACCTGCACCACAGAAGGCAAGACAGCGGGAAGTCACTGCGAGGTATGCGGCGAAGTGCTGACAGCCCAGGAGACAATTCCTGCAACAGGCCACACAGAAGTAGAGGACGCAGCAGTAGAGGCAACCTGCACCACAGAAGGCAAGACAGCGGGAAGCCACTGCGAGGTATGCGGCGAAGTGCTGACAGCTCAGGAGACAATTCCTGCAACAGGCCATACAGAAGTGGAGGACGCAGCAGTAGAGGCAACCTGTA
>JAUNFZ010000043.1:0-5095 GCA_030524785.1 Eubacteriales bacterium | reverse complement strand
AAGCCACTGCGAGGTATGCGGTGAAGTGCTGACAGCTCAGGAGACGATTCCTGCAACAGGCCATACAGAAGTGGAGGACGCAGCAGTAGAGGCAACCTGTATCACAGAAGGCAAGACAGCGGGAAGCCACTGCGAGGTATGCGGTGAAGTGCTGACAGCTCAGGAGACGATTCCTGCAGCGGGCCACAGCGCAGTAACAGACGCAGGCTATGCGGCGACCTGCACCACAAACGGACTGAGCGACGGAAGTCACTGCAGCGTATGCGGCGAAGTGCTGACAGCTCAGGAGACAATTCCTGCAGCGGGCCACAGTGCAGTAACAGACGCAGGCTATGCGGCGACCTGCACCACAAACGGACTGAGCGACGGAAGTCACTGCAGCGTATGCGGCGAAGTGCTGACAGCCCAGGAAACCATTCCTGCAACAGGCCACAATTACACAAAGACACCCGTAGGTTCTACAGATGATGGTATATTGATTTATCAGTACACCTGCACGAACTGCGGAGACAGCTACACAGAGTAAGGAAAGTAACAGAATGATGCCCATAGGCCCGCTTTGCGGGCTTATGGGATTCAAAAAATTTAAAAGGTGTTTATAATGAAGGCAAAAAAGATAATGTCAATGATGATGGCTGCGGTAATGGTAGTTTCCCTGACTGCCTGCTCGGGTACGACGAAAGCGGACAGCGGAGAGAAAACCACCACAGAGGCAGCTGCGCAGCAGGAGACAGCCAGTGAGGCAGTTTCTGAGGAAGTAAAGGAGACAGAGACAGAAACGGTTTCCGAGACAGAGAAAGCTTCTGAGACAGAGGCAACTTCCGAGACAGAGAAAGCTTCTGAGGCAGAAGCGGCTTCCGAGACGGAAACAGAGACAGCTTCCGAAGCGGCAGAGAATGTAGGAGAAGTTTCTCTGACAGAGGATGAGGAAGAACTGCTGGAAATGATGAAGGACGATATTATTGTCGTTACAGACGAGGATTATGCGGAAACTGTACAGGAGCTTGCTTCCCACACAGGAGAATTTAATGGTCAGGTATATCAGATAGAAGGCGTATTCACGGTGGACGGCGAGGAAATGCGCGTGTCCAGAACACTGGTGAATGGCGATGAGGAGACTGAATGTGGACTTCCTCTGATATATGTGGAGAAAGATCTAAAGCCGGAATCCTGGATTCGTGTAACCGGTATTGTAAATGAAGGCGAAGTGGGCAAGGAAACCATGAACGTTTTGGAGGTAGTTGCTGTGGAGGCTCTTGCAGAGGCGGGCAATGCATCTCTGGAATGGGATGGTTTGGAGGACCAGCATTAAGGAGGGGGAAATGAAAAGAAAAACATTGAAAAAAATGTGCGGATTTTTTTCCGTATTCATGGCAGCCTGCTCCATAGCTGGGGCCGGCATTTATGCGGAGGAAGTAGGTACAGAATCTGCTTACGTGCAGGAGAGTGATTCAGAAACGGTAAATACTGCTGAGACTTTGGAGACGCCGGCGGCAGAGCTTCAGGAAAATTCGGAAGAATTTGATGAAACAGAGGAAGCTGGCGGCACAGAAACAGCAGAAAGCGATACGCAGGCGCAGGAATTTGGCGCAGAAGAAACCGGGGCAGATGAAACCTGGAAGATTGAAATCTGGGCGGAGGAAACCTGGACAGAGGAGGTCCTGGATACGGAAGCTGCAAAAATCGTGGACGAATCCGTCATGGTGAATCTGGAGCTTTTTAGCGGGATAACAGAGATGAACATTGCCGATACACTGGAGGATGCAGGCACAGCCTGTGTGCTTACTTTCATTGCAGGGATGGGCGAGAATGTAAGCTTTACCTATGTGAATGGGACAGAAGGCCAGACCATTCTGGACGCCTGCGGCGGCGCACTCCCGGCAGGACCGGCGCCCGCCAACGGAAAGGTGTTTGCGGGTTGGGTGGATAATGGCAGCGGAAACGTTATCGACGGCAGCGAGATGGTGACCGGCGATATGGTCTTTGGGGCAAAGCTGACAGCGTGTGCGCATGCAGAGACAACGACAGAAACGGTAACAGAGGCAAATTGTACAGAAGCCGGAAAAGAAAATGTTATCTGCCAGATCTGCGGTACGCCGGTAGCTGAGAATGAGATTCCCGCATTAGGCCATTCTGCAAACCTGGTGGAAGCAAAGGAACCCACAGCGGAAGCGCCGGGAAATATTGCATATTATCAGTGCTCACGATGCGGACTGCTTTTTGCGGACGAGGCGTGTACGAAAGAGATTACGCAGCAGGATACAGTGCTGGAGTTTAAGGAGTATACCCTTAGATTCTTCAATCCGGAAACGCAGACGAATATGATCTACACGGCGCAAGCAGGCCAGACAATTCTGGAAGCCTGTGGGGGAGCAATGCCCGCTGTGAAAAAAGAAGGTATGATTTTTGATGCCTGGATTGAGTCTGACAGCCGTCTGCCGGTCAGCGGAAATGAAATCGTGACGGCCGACATGGACTTTGGAGCGAGATTCCGCATCTGTGATCACCCGGAAGAATCTGTAACAACCGCTGTTACCATTCCCGCTACCTGTGTGGAGGCCGGAAAAGCTACAAAAACATGCCAGGCATGTGGAAAGGCATGGGAAGAAGAAATCGAAGCTACGGGCATACATACCTTTGGCGAGTGGACAGTGGTAAAAGAGGCGACGAAAACGGAAAAGGGAATCAAAGAGCGCACCTGCTCCATGTGTCAGCTGAAAGAAACTGAGGAGATCCCAGTAGTGAGCGGTTCCGAAACCGAGACGGAGCCGGGCGGAAATACTGATGATCAGACCGAGACAAACGGCGGCAATACCGGCAATCAGACGGAGACAGACGACGTCAATACTGATGATCAGACGGAGACAAACGGCGGCGATATCGACGATCAGCCGGAAACGGAAAAGGTATCCAATACGGGCAGCGGAACCGGAACAGGTACAAGTACAGGCAATAACGCCTCCGGAACAGGCACAGGCAGTGCCTCCGGAACAGGCACGCCGAATACCGGCGATAACACCAATGTATTTGGCTGGGTTCTCGCACTTCTTGTTTCGGGCGGCTGCGTGCTTGGGCTGCGCCGCAAAAAAGCAGCTCGGTAACTAAGAAATATCTGATGTCATAAATAAAATAAATACAGACCTGTGTACATCGACATTAATGTGCACAGGTCTATTCTTTATCGCCAAGCGACATATCCGCCAAAGCCGCAATCTGGTCTCTCCGCCCGTAAATCACAGCCGTAACCCACACCGCCTTCTTATCCTCGTCAATCAGATAATAAACAAGGAAATTCTTAAAGGGCATTTTGTGGATTTCTTTCGTGCACCACGGTTCTTCCTCTGTAAGAGGATAGCGTGATGGCATAGAATCCAGCTTTGCGATTTCACTTTGCAGCATATCTGCCCATTTCCGTGCCGTTTCCGGCACTAACAGCACTTTGGAAATATACTGCACGATTTCTTCTATTTGCCCGATTGCCTGTACGGTCAGCTTCACTTCGTACCGCATACTTAAATGTCCTCATGAATTTTAGCAAAGGCTTCGTCAACGGAAAGCCCTTCGCCTGACTTTGCCTGATGATAACCTTTTTCCATCATCGCATTAAATTGGGCGTCCGTCATACCGTCTCTTGTAGGCAGACTCGGCACAGTGAGAGAATACGGAACGCCGCCCGTCATAATAATCTGTCTGTATAAGGTATCAATCAAAACGGAAACAGGAAGTCCAAGCTTATCCAAAACTGCCTCCGCCTGCCGTTTAATCTCAGGCTGCACACGAGCCGTTACATTTGCACTTTTTGTTGCCATAATACGCACCGTCCTTTCTGGCATTGATTATAACATATTGTATAGCTAATTGCAATACAAATTCGTGTATCTGAAAAAAGTTTACAAATTCGCCCACTTCAACTATACTCGCAATTTTATGACTTCTTGAATACTTGCTGAAAAAGAAAAACTGCCATCGGTTGCCAGCAGTTCTTTTTCGGCTGGTATCCGTTTCAAGATGGATGCGGATATCATACTGTCAAAAGACTGCAGTTACTATCAATTTGGAAACAAGCTGGAAATAGAGAAAAATCCTTCAAGGTTTGCATTGATCAGCGATAATAAAAAAGAAGCGGATATGCTGCTTCCGAAAATTACAAATGCTAACCAAAACAGGAGGTGCCTTATGGAAAACAGAATGACTGCAGCCAAGATTGAAGAATTTCACGCAAAACTGATCGAGGATGAAAAGAGCGAGGCCACAATCGCAAAATATCTCCGGGACCTGGGGACATTCTTCGCGTTCGTGGGAAAGGAGGCCGTGACCAAGGAGACGGCGGTACGGTATAAGGAGTATCTGAAAGAACAGTATAAACCCGCCAGCGTCAATTCCATGCTGGCGGCGATGAACCGATTTTTCCGGGAGATGGGCTGGATGGAGTGCGTTGTCAAGGCGTTGAAGATTCAGCGGGAGGCGTTCCGGCCAAAGGAACGGGAGCTGAGTAAGGAAGAATACTTCCGTCTGCTGGAAGCGGCGAAACAGAAACAAAATATCCGGCTGTATCTGCTGATGCAGACCCTCTGCTCTACCGGCATCCGGGTTGGCGAACTGCCCTTTATCACGGTGGAGGCCGTCCGCTGCGGGCGGGCCACCGTCAGCCTGAAGGGGAAGACCCGGACGGTGCTGCTCTCCAACGCCCTGCGTCGGGAGCTGAACCATTATATTAAGGAAAGAAGTCTGAAAAGCGGCAGCATCTTTATCACAAAGAGCGGAAGGCCCATGGACCGGAGCAACATACTCCACGAGATGAAAGCTCTGTGTGACGAGGCGGGGGTGGAGCGAAGAAAGGTATTCCCGCACAATCTCAGGCATCTGTTTGCCTGTCTGTTTTACCAGCGGGAGAAGGATATCTGCCGACTGGCAGACCTGCTGGGTCATTCCAACATCAATACGACCCGTATTTATACCTGCGTCAGCGGCGACGAGCAGGAGCGCCAGATCGAACGGCTGGGCCTTGTGGTAGAGGAGCATAAAAAAACAGCATAACAAACATTACACGGTGATCCTCCATAAGATTTTCACCGTGTAACAAACATTATGATGT
>JAUNFZ010000042.1 GCA_030524785.1 Eubacteriales bacterium | reverse complement strand
ACGGCGGAAAAATTGCGATATATGGCGATTTCTCCCACTATACAAGCAAACCGCTCAAAGACTTCATCTATGAAAGCAACAAAGGGAAAGATGTATTCTTTGTTGCCACAAAGGAAGATGCAATCCAGAAATTAGCAAACGTCATTTAACAGATAAAATCCCCTATCGGATTGCTGTGTATTAACCCAACGCTTGGCGGTCATGCAAAAGGGCATGGCCGCCTTTCTCTAACAAGGCGTTTCCAAAGGGCTTTGCTATCCTCTTATCCCCCCTCGACGGAGAAAAATATTTTTTTGCCAACTCACTTTTCCCTTTTCGCCCTGTAATACAGAGAATTTTTCAAAACGCCGAACCGTCTGGAGAGTTTTTGTCCGTTTCGTATAGGAAATGCGGAAAATACGATTTCAGCTACCGTGTGGGCGCAAAAAAACAGAAAACCTTTTTGAGATTTCCTGTTTGGTGTGCCGTTGCGGGGCGGCGGCAAGCAATTCATCATAGAGGACAACCGTATCGCCGCAAATGGTAATCAGATATTCCCCGTACTGCTCCGGTGCTTTGAAATGTGCAAGTCATAGAAAATTCCCCCTTTCCTCCACAAAGGGCTGTGGCTGTGTTGATAGTTGCTATTTCCGTAAATATAATTGTTTCTATCTACCGAAGTAATGGCATACTTCCCGTTAGTTTATTGACCTTCTTCCTTGCGCCGCAGATTGCGATTCCGAAATAATTCAAGTCAACTTCCGATACCTCTTTCATCTTTTCGATAAATTCATCATAGGTCTTGCAGCCTTGCGCTAAATCTGAAAAGTCAACCACCGTCAAATCCGAAAAATCCGGCTCATAGAGCTTTTCACGGATTGCCTTAATACTTTCCACATTTCCTTTCAAGATAGGTACAGGAAATTCAATAATCCCTAAGTGTTCATTTCCTGTCTTGTCGGTCACATCTGCGCCGACGACTTCCGGCATTTTCTTTCCCAACGTAATACCCATAATCGCTGCTGTATTGGCAATAATGCCTAATGGTAAATGTTCGTCAATTACCATGACACATTTTTCATTCTGCAAATCCATTTTTAGCACCTTTCCTTTCCGGCTTGTACTCTGACAAAAACAGCCCTATCAAAGTAAGCACCGTTCCGATTCCCGCTAACAACGTCAAACGTTCATGTAAAATCAGGACGGACGTAACGACCGTTATCACGGGAACCATGTAAATATATACGCTTGTCTTGACTGCTCCCAGCTCTTTTACTGCAAAATTCCATGTGACAAAGCAGAGCGCGGAAGCCCCTAATCCCAGATACAAAATATTGAACAGGTACGTCATATTTGCAAACCGGGCTAAGTCCAGATCAAAATCAAAGAAAACAAAAGTCGGTATCATAAATAAAATGCCATAAAAGAATGTCCGGCGGGTGGAGAGGATAACCGGGTAGCCGAAGCTGCTGATTTTCCTTGATAATATGGAATAGCAAGCCCACACAAGGGCAGCGATAACCGCAAGCAGATCGCCCATGGGGTTAAGCTCTAATTTCTGCCCATTAAAGCTGATTAAGATGATCCCGGCCATTGCCACGACAAATCCAACGAAGAACCCGGTCCGCAATTTTTCTTCCGATTTCATAAACAAATGCGCCAGTATCGCTGTAAAAAATGGAGCAACGGATATAATCACGCCCACATTGGAAGCCAGAGTGAAGGTTAAAGCAATATTTTCCAGCAGATAATACAGGCAGATTCCGCATAATCCTGCAGCCGCAAAGGTCAGTTCCTGTTTATAATCTGTGGTCTTTAAGCGTTTCGGGTACGCTGCAAGCAGAACCAAAAATCCCATAACAAAGCGGAAAAACAGAATTTCCACAGGCTTGAAATCCACCAGCAGGATTTTCGTTGAAATAAATGTCGTTCCCCAAATCACAATCGTTAATAGCGCCGCCAAATGGCCGGCAGTCTGTTTACGCTCCATACTGCTGATCACCGTCCTTTTCAAAAAATATGTCGCGATACACGCCGGGAGTAAGCCCGATAAAGCTATTGAAATAGTTTGTAAAATGGCTCTGGTCTGAAAATCCTGTCTGCATAGCAGCTTCTACGGGCTGAACGCCATTTCCCAACAATGCCTTTGCTTCATTGATGCGGATGGCTTCCAAATATCGGTACGGGGTAACGCCCCTGGATTTTGTAAACGCCCGAAGCAATGTAGATTTACTTAATCCGGCATAGCGGCATATCTGGTCTAAATAAATCCGCTCATTAAAATGCTGCCGTATAAATTCGCAGGCCTTCTCGATTTCCTGCGGACACTCTGGCACACAGTTGGGGAAGGGCTGTCCAAATTTTTGTATCAGTGCGGAGATAAGGAACAAAAGCGTTTCCTCTTTTCCAAAATCCGAAATACCACTCATTACCATTTCGTGAAGCGGGCGCAGATAACAGGTAATTTCATCATCATAAATGACGTTTTTTGAAAATCCGGGAAGCTCACGCTTTCCTGTCACTTCTCCCGCTAAGTCAAGCATGGTAGTTTTGGAAATATTAAATCCGCGATAATCAAAGGTTTTGCCGTCGCTCTGGACGCAGGCGTGGTTATCCCCCGGATTAAAAAGTATAATGTTCCCCTGTTCTATGATATATTCTTTGTTTTTACAGGACAAAGCGCGCTGCCCGTCCTCAACAAAGCCTATCACATAATGCTCATGGAAATGATTGGGGAATGGCTGCCGGGTTCCTTCAAAACGGTAGGCTTCAATCCGCAGAGCGTCATCATAGACTACCGTTCTTGTTTCTTTTTTCATGTCGTTTTCGCTCCTTTTGTACCTATTGTACCGCAGGAATAAAGATAAGTCTTGTAAAATATCTTCAAATTTTCGGAAATAGTGCGAGACTGCTGCCTGCTGCAAATCAGTCGATTATTGGTCGATTCCTCATGAGAAATTTCTAACAAAATTCCATATGTTTTTAAATATGTGAAACAAAATTCCTATGGGCAAAGTAGGAAAAAACGGATATAATTTGAAAATATCGTGATGATAAAAGATATTTTGTTCGCGGGAGAACTCTAAAATGTATGAGACGGCAGTGATAGGCAGCGGACCGGCAGGATTGAACGCAGCTTTATATCTGAAAAGAGCAGGCAAGGATGTAATTATAATTGAAAAAGAATACGAAGGAGCAGGGCAGATCACACAAAGCATCTGTGTTGGAAATTACCTGGGATTTCAGGATGTTTCCGGGGCGGAGCTTGGAGAATATTTCCGGCAGCATGTATTCGCATCGGGCGTCCCGGTTTTGGAAGACGAAGTGACCGGAATCATACATAAAGACATCTGGCAGGCGGTTCTGGCGTCCGGGAAGATAATCGGGGCGGAAACCTTGATTTATGCGGCGGGAGCAGTTCCAAGAGAACTGGGGATACCAGGTGAAAAAACATATCGGGGAAAAGGGATTTCCTACTGTGCATACTGCGACGGTTCTCTGTTTAGGGGAAAGGATACAGCGGTGATCGGAGGAGGGGATACAGCCTTGGATGACGCGCTGTATCTGTCCGGTTTATGCAGAAAGGTGTATCTGATTCACAGGAGAGAGGAGTTCCGTGGGAATAATGCTATAGTGGAATCGCTGAGAAAAAGAAAGAATGTGGAGTTTCTTCTGAAAACGTCTGTCCGGGAAGTATATGGACAGGGAAGGCTGGAGGGAATCTTTCTTGACGACGGAAGAAAAATCCGGCTGAATGGGCTGTTTGTTGCAATCGGTTCGATTCCACGATCAGATATGATAAAAGACTATGTGCAAAGGGATGAGAATGGATATGTAATTGCAGGAGAAGATGGAATCACCGTATCTCCCGGTCTATTTGTGGCCGGAGACGTCCGTACCAAGAAACTTCGTCAGGTCATTACCGCAGTTTCGGATGGAGCAAACGCGGCGGCATCTGCGATTCAATACATGAAATTTTGCAGAAAGGGATGATGATATGAAGTTTCATACGGCAGTTCTTCATGCGGGCAAGAAAGAACTGGAAAAATTTGGAGCAACCCTGCCGCCGATTTACCAGTCCAGTGCTTTTGAACAGGAAAATGCGGAAAACCTGGCGGGAATATTTGAAAATAAAGCGCCGGGATACTGTTATACAAGAGTGGCCAATCCGACGGTGACCGCCTTTGAAATGAGGATTACAAAGCTTGAGAACGGCATGGCGTCAGTTGCCTGTGCATCCGGCATGGCAGCTATCGCTAATGCGTTTTTGAATATCCTTCAATCGGGGGACGAGATTGTAACAAGCGCCAGCCTTTATGGAGGAACGATTGACCTTTTTCGGGATCTGGAAGCATTTGGGATTCACACAATTTTTGTAGAAAACAATAACTGGAGCGCTTTTAAACAGGCAATTAATGAGCATACGAAGCTGATCTTCGCAGAAACAATTGGAAATCCTGGCCTGGATGTAACGGATATTAAGAGTCTGGCAGAACTGGCACATTCTTATGCAGTTCCATTCATTGTTGATAATACCACTGCAACTTCATATCTGGTTCGCCCGCTGGAGCTGGGAGCGGATATTGTGATAAATTCTTCATCCAAATATATCAACGGAAACAGCAGCGCGATCAGCGGGATTCTGACAGACAGCGGTCATTTCAAATGGTCCAGAGAAAAATACCCGATTCTCGGTGAGTATCTGAAATATGGCCCCATGGCATATATATCCAGAATGAGGGCGACGGTTTTTCGAAATTTTGGCGCCTGTCTGTCTCCTCAGAATGCATTTCTGAATCTGATAGGGCTGGAGACTCTGGGGCTTCGCATGGAGCGCCAATGTGAGAACGCACTGGGACTGGCCTTGTGGATACAGGAACACTATCCGGAATTATCGGTAAACTTTCCAGGACTTAAGAGCAGTCCCTGGCACGAAATTGCCGGAAAGCAGTTGAAAAATGGATACGGGGCAATCTTTACGCTGCGTGCGGGAAGCAGGGAAAAAGCCTTTGTGCTGATCAACCACCTGAAAATTGCCCTGAAGGTCTCCAACATTGGGGACACCAAAACGCTGGTGATTCATCCGGCGTCGACGATCAGCCTCCACAGCACCCAAAAACAAAAGGAGGATGCGGGAGTTTATGATGACCTGATCCGGGTCAGCGTGGGAATTGAAGATCTGGAGGATCTGACGGAGGATTTCCGGCAGGCAATTGAAAGTATGAAAAAAGAATAGCAATGGCATAGAAGAATTCAAAAAAAGCAATCACGGAGGCATATCATGGATGAGATAATAGTTGATGAACAGGTTGATATTACGGATAAGGTCTGCCCCATGACATTTGTGAAAGCGAAGGTATGCATGGACGAGCTGGAGGATGGAGAAGTGCTGGCGATCCGTATGAATGACGGCGAGCCGGTGCAGAATGTTCCAAGGAGCATGAAGGAGGAAGGACACAAAATCCTGAAGCTTATAGATAATGAGGATGGCACTTATACGCTTTATGTGAGAAAGGTGGAGGAATAGATGGCAGACCGGATCGGAAAAGAAGCGTTTGAGGAAAAGGTATTGAAAAGCAGCCTGCCGGTACTGGTGGACTTTTACTCGGATTCCTGTATCGCCTGCAAAAAACTGGCGCCGTCTCTTGCCCGGGCAGAAGAACAATTGGCGGGAAGCTTTCACTTTTATAAGGTAAATACAAATTATGAGGAAGAACTCACGGAAAAGTATGAGATCCTTTCCAGACCGACCCTGATCGTTTTTGGAAACGGACAGGAAACAGATCGGAAAGTGGGAGTGCAGAAGCCGCAGGAGCTGATTGACTGGCTGAAATCATTTTGAAAGAAAAAGGAGGAATGAGAAGATGTATGTTACCGTTGCCGGAACCAGAAAAAAAGTAAAGGAAGGGCTGACACTGCCGGAGCTGATCGAGCTTGAGAAGGTGGAAACGCCGGAGTACGTTACGGTTTCCATAAATGATGAATTTATTGATGCAGATCAAAGGGCGGAGACGGTTTTAAAGGATGGAGATGCGGTGGAATTTCTCTATTTTATGGGAGGTGGATGCTAGATGGCGCTCACGGATACACAGATTGAACGCTATTCCCGCCATATCATATTAAAAGAGGTGGGAGCAAAAGGCCAGAAGAAGCTGCTGAACGCAAAGGTTCTGATTATCGGAGCAGGCGGCCTTGGCGCCCCGGCAGCCATGTATCTGGCGGCAGCAGGCGTAGGTACGATAGGAATTGCGGATGCAGATGATGTGGATCTTTCCAATCTGCAGAGACAGATCATCCATTCCACGGAGGATGTGGGGAAGCCAAAGGTACAATCGGCAAAGGAAACCATGGAAAGGATGAACCCGGATGTAAAGGTAAATATCTACCATATGTTTGTGGATGCTTCCAATATCCGTGAACTGATCCGGGAATATGACTTTATCATTGACGGAACAGATAATTTCCCGGCAAAATTCCTGATTAATGACGCCTGCGTTCTGGAAAAAAAGCCATTTTCCCATGCGGGAATCATCCGCTTTAAGGGGCAGCTTATGACGTACGTACCGGGAGAAGGTCCCTGCTATCGATGCGTATTTCGCAATCCGCCGCCAAAGGATGCGGTGCCTACCTGCAAACAGGCCGGTGTGATCGGCGCGATGGGAGGCGTGATCGGAAGCCTCCA
Organism: Eubacteriales bacterium; assembly: GCA_030524785.1. Taxonomy (GTDB): domain Bacteria; phylum Bacillota; class Clostridia; order Lachnospirales; family Lachnospiraceae; genus Marvinbryantia. The sequence continues at coordinate 20,448 of JAUNFZ010000042.1, read as the reverse complement.
GGCGATGGAGGCGGTGAAGTATATCATTGGAAAAGGAGATCTGCTGACCGGTTATTTGCTGACCTTTGACGCCCTGAAAATGGAGTTCCGTAAAATTAAACTTCCCGGTGACACACACGCCTGCGCTGTCTGCGGGGATCATCCAACGATCACGGAACCTGTTGACTATGAACTGAATGTATGTGAAGATAAGATATGAAATGGACAGGAATATGAAAAAAGTAATCATCAGAAAGCGGGATGTGGAAGAAATGATCCGCTATGCGGGAGAACAGCTTCCGAATGAAGCCTGCGGACTGCTTGCAGGCAGTGACCAGGGCGGGGAACGGATCATCGAAAAAATATATTATCTGACGAATACAGACGCTTCCAACGAGCACTTTTCGATGGACCCGAGGGAGCAGCTTCAGGCAGTGAAGGATATGAGAGCCAGAGGGCTTAGGCCGGTTGGAAACTGGCATTCCCATCCGGAGTCGCCGTCGCGTCCGTCCAAAGAAGATAAACGGCTTGCTTATGATCCGAAGGCAAGTTATCTGATTCTGTCCCTGATGGAAGCGAAGCCGGTGCTGCGCTCGTTCCATATAGAGAACGGAGAGGCAGAGACAGAGAATCTGGAGATCAGAGATTAGCGGAATGGAAGTGTCCGCGATACGGACCAAAGGAGAGGTGAAATATGTACACAGTGCTACTTGCAGTAAAAAGTAAAATCATCCTGCAGGAATTAAAGAGGCTTCGTATCTGGGGAGACTCTACCGGTTTTCAGATCTGTGAAATCACTTCTGACTTTGAAAAACTGATCGGGCGGTTACAGGAGACGCATTACCATCTGGTGCTGCTGGAGGCAAGGCCGGATAACCATGTGCTGGCGCTTTTACAGACGATCAAAAAAGAAAAGCTCTGCAATGCGGTTGCTATTGTCAGCCAGAATCCTGATTTTAAGACGGTGCGGAAAAGCTTTCTGCTGGGCGTGGATGATTATCTTGCCACTCCTCTTGAAATCAGTCCTTTTATCGCGCTGTTCAGTAAAATAGAGAATACGGAGCATGGGAAAATAGCAGCGGAAATCTGTAAAAAAGAGGAACTTCTGAGTTACTTTGAACATGCGGATAACGCGGTCAAAGAGTATCTGGATGGACTGCTTTATACAGCGCTTTTTGAGTATATGGATCTGTCGGAAGCCTTTGCCTGTGTGAAGCGGATCATAGAAAGCGTGATCACGGCGCTTTTTGAACGGCACGAATGGCTGGAAGCTTATTTTGCGCCGGAAGATTATATCCCGCAGGGGGAAGCGTTCTCTGATTATGAGGAACTGATACCGAAAAGCATTGACGATTTTTATGCATTTTTTCTTGAATTTTCGGACTTGTATCCGGCGCATGGAAATGGACTAGATGATATACTCCTTTACATTTTAAACAGACCCGAAGGGGACTTAAAACAGAAGACAATTTCGGAAGAACTATATATCAACCGTTCCTATCTGAGTACGGTGTTCGCCGCTCAGATCAAAGTGAATTTTGTGGATTATGTCAATACGGTGAAAATGAAGCGGGCAGCTTATCTGCTGAAACATACAAAGAGGAAGGTGATTGACATAGCGGGAGTACTGGATTATAAAGATATGGGATATTTTTTGAAAAAATTTAAGGCAAAGTACGGTGTGACGCCGTCCCAATATCGGATCCCGGAAACGTATGAATTTCAGATTTAAGAAAGGCGGCGGGCGAATATGGCGAAGATTTATCAGAAAATTACGGATATGGTGGGAGCAACCCCGCTGCTGGAATTACAGGAATATGCGGCGGTAAATGGATGTAAGGCAAGGATTCTTGCAAAACTGGAGTACCTGAATCCGGCAGGTTCTGTGAAAGATCGGGTTGCTGTGCGGATGATCGACGAAGCGGAAAAAGCGGGCCTCCTGCACAAAGGAGATGTGATCATTGAGCCGACCTCGGGAAATACGGGGATCGGCCTTGCCTGTGTGGCAGCAGCCCGGGGATATCGTCTGATCATCACCATGCCGGAAACCATGAGCATGGAGAGAAGAAAACTTCTGTCCGCATACGGCGCGGAGCTGGTTTTGACTCCTGCGTCAAAGGGGACCAAGGGTGCAATAAAAAAAGCAAATGAGCTGGCGGAGGAGATTGGCGGATTTGTTCCCGGCCAGTTTACCAATCCATATAATCCGCAGGCGCATTATGACACGACGGGTCCCGAAATCTGGGAGGACAGTGATGGGAGGGTTGATATTTTTGTTGCCGGAGTGGGCACCGGCGGAACCATCACAGGGATTGGAAAGTATTTAAAGGGAAAAAATTCGGCGGTAAAGATCGTGGCAATGGAACCTGCGGGATCGCCTGTTCTGTCAGATGGAATTCCCGGTCCGCATAAGATCCAGGGAATCGGCGCTGGCTTTATTCCGGATATCCTGGACACAGAGGCTTATGATGAGATCATAGCGGTAAGCGATGAGGACGCGTACAAAACCTGCAGGAAACTGGTGGAGACAGAGGGCGTTTTATGCGGTGTATCCTCCGGGGCGGCCCTGTGTGCAGCGCAAAAGCTGGCAAAAAGACCGGAGAATGAAGGAAAAACGATTGTGGTATTGCTTCCGGACGGAGGGGAGAGATATCTGTCCATGGGAGTATTTGATAAATAAAGGCTGTGATGCAAAAAGGCGCTTTCAACAACGGGAGAAAGGTTGTTGGAAGCGCTTTTTCTATGGAAAAAATGAAGCAAATAATCCATAGATATAAAATCGGGGAACGGATAAACTGAAAAAATCTGATTGTGTGTCTTACGGTAAAAATGGGGAGAAGAAATGAAAAAAAGCAGAAAAAATGCCAGATTGTATATTCGTGGAATGACATGCAGAAATTGCCAGAGCAGAATCGAACAAAAATTGAAAAATATGGACGGAATAATCAATGTTTCTGTCAGCTATGAAAATAGTACAGCACATCTGACATATGATGAAACCATCATTTCAGAAGGAGAAATTGCAGATGTCATTGAAAAACTGGGCTATGATATGTCGTCAGGAAAAGAAAAGGCCGGCGGAGACTTAAAGAGAAAATCGGTTATTTTGTTTGTTATAGCTTTGGTGTATTTGGTATTGCAGTTGACGGGGATATTGAATTTCTTAGTCCCGGGCAGGCTTGCCGACAGCAGGATGGGATATGGTATGCTTTTTGTAACAGGGCTGTTCACATCTGTTCATTGTATTGCCATGTGCGGCGGAATCAACCTTACACAGTGCCTTCCCAAATATGAAGATGAGAAAAAAGAAAAGGGCAGCAGATATGAGATTTTTTTGCCGTCATTGCTCTATAATCTGGGACGTGTTTTTTCCTACACAATGATTGGAACTGTGCTTGGAACCGTTGGTTTTTTGGCAGGCGGCGGAGGAACATTTGGAGTGTCCATGCTTTTGCAGGGAATTTTAAAGATTGTGGCAGGTGTGCTTATGGTTCTCTTTGGGGTCAATATGCTGGGCCTCGTCCCGCAACTTCGCAGATATATGATTCCAATGCATGGTTTTATTGTGAATACTGTCTATAAAAAGAGGAATACGGAGAAACGCCCCTTCTGGATTGGGGTATTGAATGGTTTTATGCCCTGCGGCCCACTGCAAGCCATGTGGATCGTGGCGCTGGCAACGGGTAATCCTTTATCAGGCGCCATGGCCATGTTTATGTTTGGCTTGGGTACCGTGCCGCTCATGATGGGATTGGGAACAATAGTATCGGCTCTTGGGAAAAAATTTACGCATAAAGTGATGACGGCAGGCGCGGTCTTAGTAGTGGTTTTAGGCCTTGCCATGATATCACAGGGGGGAAGCTTAAGCGGGCTGTCTTTGAGTGGATGGAAAACAGCAAAACAGGAGATAGGGGCAGCAGGTGGAGAACAGGTTATATACAGCACATTATCTTCGGGAAGCTATCCAAATATAACGGTTCAGGCTGGGATCCCCGTCCGATGGGTTATTAATGCGCCGGAAAGCAGCCTAAATGGATGTAATTATAAGATGTATATTCAGAAGTATAATATTGAGTACACGTTTCAAACAGGAGAAAATGTGATTGAATTTACCCCGACAGAGACGGGGACGATTCAATATAGTTGCTGGATGGGAATGATCCGTGGAACGATAAGCGTGAAAGAAAATGGGAGCGATGGGAACACCGTAACGGAAGACCCGGCGAACGATACGGAAGTATTTTTAGAAAACCAGAGATCGTGCTGTGGGTATTAGGTGTGAGAGGAGCCGGGGATAGCAGGATACTTATTCGGCAATAACCATATGGAAAAAATGGAACGGATAATCCATAGAAAAAAATAGGGGAAAGTGTATATTTAAAGAATATTCCGATCAGAAATTTGCCGGAGGAAAAATGTTGAAAATCAGTGAAAATGAAATACAGAAGCTTTGTCAGTATGCTGTGGATGAATATCCGAATGAATGTTGTGGAATCCTTCTCGGAAGTAAAAGGACGGGAAGTGTGCAGGAAATTTATCGGGCAAAGAATGTGGCAGCCATAGACCGGAAAAATCTGCATTTTCTGATGAATCCGCTGGAACTTTATCGTGTGGAGCTGGAAGCGGAAAAGAATCATATGGAGATTGTTGGGTTTTACCATTCTCATACGGATTATCCGGCGGTACTTTCTGCGGAAGACATATCATTTATGATACAGGGCTGCGTCTATCTGGTAGTACCTGTTATGAAGGGAATATGCGGAGAAATAAAATGTTTTATGAAAGAAAATGGTGATGGTGAAGTATATGAGATAACGACTGACTGCGGATAAAGGGGGGAATGGGAATGAACGTCTATATATCTTCCACATTAAGAGGCTTTTTTGGACGCAGAGAACAGGTAGAGACGGAGGGACAATCCTTAAGGCAAATCATAACAGGATTAATGGATGAGTACCCGGATGCAGGGAAAGCGTTCTGGGATGAAGAGGGAAAGCTCAGAAGCTTTATCCAGATCTATGTAAATGAAAAAAACGTCACCGCTGAGGAAAACTGGGACATACCGCTTGGGCAAAACGACGAGGTGCTTTTTCTCCCGGTAATTGCCGGGGGCGCACCGACCGGAAGCCTGATCTCAGAGGAAAGGCGAAAAGAGATTACGCTCGATGATCAGGAAATCGACCGCTATAATAAGCATCTGATGTTAAGGGAAATCGGAGTGAAGGGTCAGAAACGGATCAAGGCGGCGAGGGTGGCAGTGATCGGAGCAGGGGCATTAGGAGCGCCGGTTATTCAATATCTTGCCGCTGCGGGAGTGGGGACACTTAAAATTGTGGATTTTGACGAGGTTTCACTGGGAAATCTGCAGAGCCAGGTGATTCATGGAACAAGGGATGTGAAAAGACCGAAAGCGGCTTCAGCCAGAGACACGGTCAAATCCATCAATCCTAAAATCAAAATTGAAATGGAGAGCCTAAAGGTTGATGCGGATAATGTGGAAGAAATCATTGAAGGGTATGACGTTGTGGCGGATTGCACCGATAATTACAAAGCGAGATATGTGATAAATGATGCCTGCGCTCTGAGTGGGATTCCCCTGGTTTTTGCGGCAATCTATCAATACGAGGGGCAGGTCGGCGTATTCAATCTGAACAGGGGCCCTTGTCTTCGATGCCAGTTCCCGGCGCCTCCGCCGGCCGGTCTTGTACCGACCTGTGCGGAGGGCGGGGCGATCAGTCCGCTTCCCGGGATTATTGGAAGCATCCAGGCGAATGAGATACTAAAACTGATCATCGGAATCGGGGAAAGCCTTGATGGAAAGCTTCTGGCTGTGGACAGTCTTTACCTGCATACAAGGATACTTGAAGTACATAAAAGTGAACGCTGCCCGGTCTGTGGGAAAAATCCGTCAATTCATAAAGTGGAGTATTACGATTATGACGATTTTTGCGGATTAAAGCAGGAGGAAGACGAGATTCCGGTAGAGGGAATTTCGCCGGACGAGCTGGCAGAAAGAATTGAAAAAGGAGAGGATCTTACAATTGTAGACGTGAGGGAACCCCATGAACGCGCAGTACATCGATTCCCAAATGCGATTGTAATTCCAATTGGACAGCTGGCAAGAAGACAGAAAGAATTGAATCCGGACATTGACACTATTTTCATATGTAAAGAGGGAAAGAGAAGTATCCTTGCAATCAGAACACTGACAGAAGCCGGATACAGGGGACCGATGTATAACTTAAAAGGCGGTACTGACGGAGCGAAAGGAATTATCTTTTCGAATGAAGGGGCATGGCTGTAGGTTTGACGATCCATGAAAATGGATTTCAAAATAGATAAAAAAGAGGAGGACAAATATATGGGAAAAGAAACGGAGACAAATGGAATTCATGCATTAGGTGTAAGGGCAGCTTATAATCTTGCAAATGTTACCAAAACGAGACCGCAGTACGGCGCTCTTACGCCGAAGTGGCTGACAAAAGTACTTGAGTTTAAAGGGCTTGAAACAGGCATATTCAGAGTAAACAAAGTTGTAGAGGGAGAAACTCCCCTGGACATTCTCTGCAGCCAGACGAAAAAGTCTGATATTATTCCGGACGGCTATGTGGATTATGAAACAGAACCAAGGGAATACAGGTTAAATTCTATTTCGACCATTATTAATGTGAACACGGCGGTAGAAGATGTATACAGTTCACCCTATGACCAGGTGCAGGAGCAGTTGGGACTTGCAATCGAATCCCTTCGCGAACGGCAGGAAAGCCAGCTTATCAACAATGACGATTATGGACTTTTGAAGAATGTAGCGGATACGCAGAGGATTCAGACAAGAAGCGGAGCGCCCACGCCGGATGATCTTGATGAACTGATTTCAAAGGTATGGAAAGAGCCTTCCTTTTTCCTGGCTCATCCGAGGGCGATTGCCGCTTTTGAGCGGGAATGTACAAAGAGAGGAGTCCCGCCTGTGACGGTCAATATTGCCGGAGGTACTTTTATTGCGTGGAGAGGGATTCCGCTGATTCCTACCGATAAACTTCTTGTAGATGGGCTGAAGAATCCGAAATCGCAGAGCGGAAAAACAAACATCCTGCTCATCCGTACAGGAGAAGCAAAAAGAGGTGTGGTTGGCCTTTATCAGGCTGGATTAAAAAATGAGCACTCCAGGGGACTGTCTGTGAGATTCCGTGGGATTGATGACAAAGGCGTTGCTTCTTACCTCTTATCGCTGTACTGCTCAGCCGCTATTTTAGCAGATGACGCGATCGCAGTACTGGAAGATGTAGAGGTAGGTGAATACTATGATTACGATTAAGCCGGAAGAATTAGCCGGACTTCCTACTGCGGACGAGGTGAGCAGACTGGCAAATTCCCTGTTTTCGGATCTGTCCGGAAATCCGGAGGGCGCTTACGGCTTCGAACCGGAAGTCTGTGCGCAGGGAATTGACGAGCTGGTAACGAGAGGGGATTTGTCTGTATTACATAAAGCAGCCGGAAAGCTGGAAAACGTTAACTGGGAACATCCTTTTGCATACAGTGTGGAGCCGGAAGCGGCCGTATATTCTCCGTCCGTACTGTCGCAGGAACAGGCAAAGCAAAGGGAACATTCGATTTATGCGCCGACGTCTCCGGATGGCAGCAGAGCCGGAAATGAACCGGAGAAAAAAGCAGGAGGGGCATCCGGGAATGATTCGATTGTCATTGGAAGCAAAACCTTATCCCAGATTCGATCTGATTTTCCCATCCTGTCAGAACGTGTCAATGGAAATCCTTTAGTCTGGCTGGATAATGGAGCTACGACGCAAAGACCGCATGCGGTGATCGACCGGCTGACCTATTACTATGAACACGAAAATTCAAATGTACACCGGGGAGCGCACACACTGGCGGCCAGATCTACGGATGCATATGAAAATGCAAGAGAGACTGTCAGGCGGTTTATCGGGGCGCCCTCGGCAAATGAAATCGTGTTTGTGCGCGGCACGACAGAGGCGATTAATCTTGTGGCAAATGCTTATGTGAAACCGACATTGGAGCCAGGGGATGAAATAATTGTATCCATACTTGAACATCATGCGAATATCGTGCCGTGGCAGTTGATTGCGGAGGAAACAGGCGCTGTGATTAAAGTAATTCCCTGTGATGAGACGGGGCAGCTTAAGTTGCATGAGTACGAAAAGCTGTTTACGAAGAAAACAAAATTTGTGTCAGTTACGCATGTTTCCAATGTTCTGGGAACGGTAACGCCTGTGGAAGAACTGGTAGCGATCGCACACAGGCACGGGGTACGGATACTGATTGACGGCGCGCAGTCAGTCGCCCATATCCCGGTGAATGTATCGGCGCTGGATGCGGATTTCTTTGTTTTCTCCGGGCATAAGGTATTCGCCCCAACCGGGATTGGCGCCGTATACGGGAAAAAGGAGCTTTTGGAAGCGGCAAGGCCGTATCACGGCGGAGGAAATATGATAGCGGATGTAACCTTTGAGCGCACCATATACAACCCGGCGCCCAATAAATTTGAAGCGGGGACCGGAAGCATTGCGGATGCGGTTGGTCTTGGAGCAGCATTGGAATATTTGTCTGCGATCGGTATGCCGGGCGTGAACCAGTGGGAACATGAATTACTGCGGTATGCAATGAAGGAAATGAGAGCTGTGAAGGGACTTCATCTGATCGGTACGGCAGCCAGCAAGGCGTCTGTCCTTTCCTTTAAACTGGATGGATATTCAGACGAAGAAGTCGGAAGAAGGCTGAATGACTATGGAATTGCCGTGCGGACAGGACATCATTGTGCTCAGCCGATATTACGGCGCTTTGGATATGAGAGCTGTGTGCGTCCGACGCTGGCGCTCTATAATTCCCCAGATGATATTGACGCGCTTGTAAAAGTGCTGAAGACATTTGCATAAAAAATTTTGATAAGGTCTGGTACTGGATGGAAAGAAAAGGGAAAAAGCAATGAACTGGGAATTTATCATGAAATATCTGCCCATGTATGAGAGGGCGGCATGGCTTACTGTACGGATTGGAGCTGCCGGGGTTGCATGCGCGATCATTCTGGGACTGATCTGCGCAGTCATACAATATGAGAAAATTCCTTTCTTAAGGAAAATAGCAGCCGTATATATAGAGCTCAGCAGAAATACGCCGCTTCTTATTCAGCTATTCTTTATTTATTATGGCCTTCCGAAGATCGGGATTCAGATGGAAGCCGGGATGTGCGGAGTTGCGGGGCTGGCTTTCCTTGGGGGAAGTTATATGGCAGAAGCGTTCCGAAGCGGTTTGGAAGCAGTTGCGGATATTCAGACGGAAAGCGCATTGAGTCTGGGCATGAATCGGATACAGGTGATGCGGTATGTGGTCCTTCCGCAGGCAGTTTCTTTCAGCGTTCCCGCATTTATGGCAAATGTTATTTTCCTGCTGAAAGAAACAAGCGTATTCAGCGCCATAAGTCTGATGGATCTGATGTTTACGGCAAAAGATTTGATCGGATTATATTATAAAACCACAGAAAGCCTATTTTTGCTGGTGGTGTTTTACCTGCTGATCCTGCTTCCGGTATCAATCGCGGGAAGTTTTCTGGAAAGGAGGCTGCGCTATGCCGGATTTGGGTCTTGAGGTTCTTTTAAAAGGAAAAAATTTTATCCGGCTGCTTGAAGGACTTGGAACGGCGCTTCAGATCAGCATGATATCTGTGGCGGTCAGTATTCCGCTGGGGATTGTCCTTGGAATTTTTATGGCAGGGAAAAATCCATTGATAAAGGCAGTTTTAAGGATTTACCTTGAGATTGTCAGAATTATGCCGCAGATGGTTTTGCTGTTTCTTGTATTTTTTGGCACCACGAGGGCGTTTGGATGGAACTTATCCGGAGAAAATGCATCTATCATTGTATTTTCTTTCTGGGGGACCGCGGAAATGAGCGACCTTGTAAGAGGCGCGTTGATCAGTATTCCGGTTCACCAGTATGAGAGCAGTGAAGCGTTGGGAATGAGCAGGATGCAGACCTATTGGTATATTATCATTCCGCAGACAGTAAGAAGACTGATTCCGCTGGCAATTAATCTGATTACCAGAATGATCAAGACAACGAGCCTGATACTGATGATTGGAGTGGTAGAAATTCTGAAAGTGGCACAGCAGATTATCGAGGCAAACCGGATGTCCAGTCCGAACGCGGCATTTGGCATTTATCTGGTTGTATTTTTGTTATATTTTCTTGCCTGCTGGCCGATTAGTATGTTTGCAGGATATCTGGAGAGAAAATGGGGGTGATGACGCGTGGAAGAACCACTGCTTACGATCAAGCATCTGGTCAAACGATACGGCGATCAGATGATTCTGAATGACATAAGCTTAAATATACAAAAAGGTCAGGCAGTTGTAGTTGTAGGATCCAGCGGATGCGGAAAAAGTACGCTGCTTCGCTGTATCAATGCGTTGGAGCCGATACAGGGCGGGATAATGAAACTGGGAGACCAGGTGATTGATCGGGAGAGTAAATCTTTGACCGGTCTCAGGCAGAAGATTGGGATGGTATTCCAGAGTTACGACCTGTTTCCGCATCTTACGGTATTGAATAATATTTTACTGGCGCCGATGAAAGTACAGAGGCGAAAAAAAGGGGAAGTCACAGAGGAGGCGATGAAGCTTCTGGAAAGGGTTGGACTGCGGGAAAAAGCAAACAGCTTTCCACGGGAACTGTCCGGGGGACAGAAGCAGAGAGCAGCGATTGTCCGAGCGCTGTGTATGCATCCGGAGCTTTTGCTGTTTGATGAAGTGACTGCCGCACTGGATCCGGAAATGGTAAGGGAGGTGTTGGATGTTATTTTAGATCTGGCTGCGCAGGGGCGCACCATGATTATCGTGACACATGAGATGCAGTTTGCACGTGCTGTCGCGGACAGGGTATTGTTTTTGGACGACGGCAGGATTATAGAGGACGAACCGCCGGAGATCTTTTTTGAAAATCCGAAAACAGAAAGAGCAAAGCAATTTTTAAACACATTTACATTTCATGCAGTAAAAAAACAAACTTTATAGTAGAGGAGAACAGGATTATGAAAAATTTAAAAATTAAAAAATTAGCAGCAGTTACCGCAGCTTTAGCAACCGTTTTTTCCATAACGGCATATGCCGAGGACACGGACACGGTTTATCGTACCTTAGAGGAGATCCAGGAAGACGGAACCATTAACATTGGTGTGTTCTCTGATAAAAATCCATTTGGTTATGTGGACGAGAACGGAGAATATCAGGGGTATGATGTATATTTTGCGAATCGGATCGGAGAAGATCTGGGAGTCGAGGTCAATTTTGTCTCTACGGAGGCGGCCAACCGCATTGAATATCTGCAGACTGGAAAGGTAGATGTGATCCTTGCAAACTTTACGGTGACGGATGAACGGGCGGAAGAAGTGGATTTCGCGCTGCCCTATATGAATGTGGCGCTTGGGGTAGTATCGCCGGATGACAATGTGATTACAAGCCTGGATGACTGGAATACGGATGATCAGATCATCGTAATCTCCGGTACAACGGCGGAAACGTATCTGACGGAAAATTATCCGGACATTCCGCTGCAGAAATATGATTCCTATGCAAACGCAAAAAATGCGTTGGAAAACGGAAACGGCGTGGCATGGGCAAATGATAATACAGAGGTCATTGCCTTTGCTCTGCAGAATGAAGGCTATACGGTTGGGATTCCGGAGCTTGGAAGCAAAGATACGATCGCGCCGGCTGTCTCAAAAGGAAATGAAACCCTGCTGAACTGGATCAATGAGGAGATTGAATCTCTGGCAGATGAACAGTTCTTCCACAAAGCTTATGATGAGACGCTGGCGGATACTTATGGAGAAGAATACAAAGAAGAATTGGTTGTAGAAGGCGGAAAGGTCGAATAAGTCTGGAAAAGGTCACTATTCATTTAGTGGCCTTTTTATAAAATGATGAAATATAAATGAAAAAGGAGTTCATAATGGAGACAAAAAGATATGAATTAAATAAGCAGTTGGCACAGATGTTAAAGGGCGGCGTTATCATGGACGTCACAACGCCGGAGCAGGCAAAAATTGCTGAGGAAGCCGGGGCATGTGCAGTTATGGCATTGGAACGGATCCCGGCGGATATTCGCGCGGCGGGAGGCGTATCCAGAATGAGCGATCCCAAAATGATTAAAGGAATACAGGAGGCAGTAACCATTCCGGTCATGGCGAAATGCAGAATCGGTCATTTTATGGAAGCACAGATTTTGGAAGCAATTGAAATTGACTATATTGATGAAAGCGAGGTGCTGTCGCCGGCTGATGATGTGTACCACATTGATAAGCGGAAATTTAAAGTTCCTTTTGTATGCGGAGCCAAAGACTTAGGGGAAGCTCTCAGGAGAATTAACGAGGGCGCATCCATGATTCGCACAAAAGGGGAGCCGGGGACAGGAGACGTCGTGCAGGCAGTGAGACATATGCGCAAGATGAACGGCGAGATTGCCAAAGTAGTTTCCATGCGGGAGGATGAATTGTTTGAAGAAGCAAAAAATCTGAGAGTACCTTATGAATTGATTGCATATGTACATCAAAACGGACGGCTTCCTGTGGTAAATTTTGCTGCCGGCGGCGTTGCAACTCCTGCGGATGCGGCGCTGATGATGCATCTGGGCGCGGAGGGAGTGTTTGTAGGTTCCGGTATTTTTAAATCAGGCAATCCGAAAAAACGTGCTACGGCTATTGTAAAAGCAGTGACGAATTATCAGGACAGCAAACTGCTGGCAGAGCTTTCCGAAGATCTGGGAGAAGCCATGGTTGGGATTAATGAACAGGAAATACAGCTTTTAATGGCTGAGAGAGGGAAATAAAATGCAGATAGGGATACTGGCTGTGCAGGGTGCATTTGTCGAGCATAGAAAAAAGCTGGAGAGTCTTGGGGCAGAATGTATAGAACTCCGGAAAAAGAGTGATCTTAAACACCATTTGGACGGGCTGGTATTGCCGGGCGGGGAGAGTACTGTGCAGGGAAAACTTCTTTTGGAGCTTGATCTGCTTCAGCCATTGAAGCAGATGATTGAGCAGGGAACGCCGGTGCTTGCAACCTGTGCCGGGTTGATTTTGCTGGCAGAGCGGCTGGTGAATGATCCGCATGTATATTTTGGTACGCTGCCCGTTACTGTGCGGCGAAACGGTTATGGGAGACAATTGGGAAGTTTTTACACGGTACAGGAAATGAAAGAGATTGGTTCTGTTTCTATGACATTTATTCGTGCTCCGTATATTGAGAAAGTCGGGGAGAATGTAGAAATTCTTGCAGAACATGAGGGAAAAATTGTGGCTGTACGGTATGGTATGCAGTTTGGACTGGCTTTTCATCCGGAATTGGATGAAGATAACAGAATACATGAGTTGTTTCTAAGCGTTTGTGAGACTGCAATCTTAAAAATATAGCAAATCTGCCTTGACGCATCCCCTGTTTTTATGCTACATTGATTAACAGATAAACGCAGAGACGAAGAAAGTAAGCTTATATTCTGCATTACAGAGAGATCCCAAAGGGCGCTTGCCCGCTGCTGAGAGGGATGTGCAGGGGTAAGACGAAGATGGCTTCTGAGTGGTGCACCGAACCGGGGATGCCTGTGGCAAAAAATGAAAATGCACGTAAAGTGCGTTTGCAGATGCGCGGGGAAAGCGGCAAGGCTGCAACGGGAACCGCCCGTTAAAGCGGCAGGGTATGCATGTACCTGCAGAGGTTCGCACCGTGAGGTGCGGATAAAGTGAAGTGGTAACACGGGTGAACAGCCTGTCTTCTCAGAAAGGGAGGGCAGGTTTTTTGTTTTGCCCTGGGAAAGGAGAAAAGATATGGAAAAGAAAAAGTTTTACATGACGACTGCGATTGCCTATACCTCGGGCAAGCCGCATATCGGAAACACTTATGAGATTATTCTGGCGGATGCGGTGGCGCGCTTTAAAAGAGCCCAGGGCTATGATGTGTTTTTCCAGACAGGCACGGACGAGCATGGCCAGAAGATTGAGCTGAAAGCGGCGGAGGCGGGAGTAACGCCCAAGGAATATGTGGACAAAGTGGCGGGGGAAGTAAAGCGTATCTGGGATCTGGTCAATGCTTCCTACGATAAGTTTATCCGTACCACCGACGCGGATCATGAAAAACAGGTGCAGAAGATTTTTAAAAAGCTTTATGACCAGGGTGACATTTATAAAGGATCCTATGAGGGACTTTACTGTACTCCCTGCGAGTCCTTCTGGACGGAATCTCAGCTTGTGGACGGCAAATGTCCGGACTGCGGCCGGGAGGTAAAGCCAGCCAAGGAGGAAGCGTATTTCTTCAGAATGAGCAAATATGCGGATCGTCTGATCGAGCATATTAATACGCATCCTGAGTTTATCCAGCCGGTGTCGAGAAAAAATGAAATGATGAACAATTTCCTGCTTCCGGGGCTTCAGGATCTCTGTGTGTCGCGGACGTCCTTTAAGTGGGGAATCCCGGTGGACTTCGACGACCGCCATGTGGTGTATGTATGGCTGGACGCTCTGACAAACTATATCACCGGCATCGGCTATGACTGCGACGGGGCATCTACAGAGCAGTTTAAGAAGGACTGGCCGGCGGATCTTCATCTGATTGGAAAAGATATTATCCGCTTCCACACCATCTACTGGCCGATTTTCCTGATGGCGCTGGATTTGCCGCTTCCGAAACAGATTTTTGGACATCCGTGGCTTCTGCAGGGCGACGGAAAGATGAGCAAATCCAAGGGAAATGTGCTCTATGCAGACGAACTGGCAGACTTTTTTGGAGTAGACGCAGTGCGGTATTTTGTACTGCACGAGATGCCCTTTGACAACGACGGCGTGATTACCTGGGAGCTGCTGGTGGAACGTCTGAACTCTGACCTTGCCAATACGCTGGGAAATCTGGTAAACCGTACAATTTCCATGTCGAATAAGTACTTCGGCGGTATTGTGGCCAATAAAGGCGTAGAAGAAGCGGTGGATGAGGAATTGAAAGCCGTAGTTCTGGAGACTCCGAAAAAAGTGGCGGAGAAGATGGAAAAGCTTAGGGTGGCGGATGCGATCAGCGAAATCTTTGTGCTGTTTAAACGCTGCAATAAATATATTGACGAGACGATGCCCTGGGCGCTTGCAAAGGACGAGTCGAAAAAAGACCGTCTGGCAACGGTGCTTTATCATCTGGTGGAGGGAATTACCATCGGCGCATCCCTTCTGGCGTCCTTTATGCCGGAGACTTCGGAAAAAATCCTGGCACAGTTGAACACCGAAAAGAGAAGCCTGGAGGATATGGAAAAATTTGGCGGTTATCCTTCGGGAAATAAAGTGACAGATAAGCCGGAGATTCTTTTTGCAAGGCTGGATTTAAAGGAAGTAATGGAAAAGGTGGAAAAACTTCATCCGCCAGTGGAAGATGCATCCCAGGAAAAGCCGGCGGAGGATAACAAAGCAAAGGCCGGGGAAACGGTTATCGACATTGAGCCGAAGGAAGAAATTACCTTCGAGGAATTTGGCAAAATGCAGTTTCAGGTGGGCGAGATTATTGCCTGTGAGGAAGTGAAGAAGTCCAAAAAGCTTTTGTGCAGCCAGGTGAAGATCGGAAACCAGGTAAAGCAGATCGTATCGGGCATTAAGGCCCATTACAGTGCCCAGGAGATGGTAGGCAAAAAAGTAATGGTGCTTGTAAACCTGAAACCGGCGAAGCTGGCCGGTGTGATGTCCGAGGGAATGTTGCTCTGCGCGGAGGACGAAAAAGGAGAGCTGGCGCTGATGGTGCCGGAAAAAGAAATGCCGTCGGGGGCAGAGATCTGTTGATTCCTGCGGCAAAAAGCCGGGTGGGCGTGTACGTGCGTCTGTCCGGCTTTCATAGTTTTTTGGCGCTTGCCCGGATTGATGGAAGTGTAAGGCTGTTTTCCGTTTCCTGTTTTTTGGACATGATAAAGAGCCACCCGATAAGATCTATTCTATCGAATGGCCCCTTATGAATTTGAGACTTCCATTGGACTTTACCTTCTCTTTCTGAGAATTTTTTCTTGAAAAATTATATTGCAAATTTTTCATTTGGAAGTTTTTTAAAGCTTCCGCTTTTTTGTTTTTTGAAAGGTTAGCATCCTTTTTTATTTTTTTGAAAGGTTTGTTTCCTTTGTTTTTATTTTTTTAAAAGGTTGAGTTCCTTTATACTTATTTTTTTAAAAGGTTGAATTCCTTTTTGAAGGTGTTACTTTACGTTTTCGGTGGTCCGTCCTCCTTATGTTTAGTCTGTGTTTGTTTTTTGTTAAACACATAATAACAGATAAAAGAAAGTATGTCAATAGAAAATTTGAAAAAAATCAAAAAAATTTTTTATAAGCAGATTAAAGTAGAAATAGAACCTAATTATCTGAAAATTAAGAACAATAATCTTCTGCGTGCTGCCATGACAAGGATGGCTGTACGCAGAAGAAACAGCAATTAAAACTCTATGATCTTTGGAGCTTCCGTAAAAGAATAGACAGCGGCGGTGCCATGATTAAAGGCGAATACCGTCATCAGACCATCGTCTATCGTATACATACTGCTGAGTGCGGAACCGTTGGCCTCCATCATGGCGGCTCTGGCCTCCCGGCGCAGATCTTCTTCCACTTCGCCTTTTACGCGAATCCAGGTTCCCTTATGCATCCCGCAGATTTCGACTTTCCTGTTGTTTTTCATCTGGCGGTATACGTCCTTCTGATTGTTCGTAACGATATAAAGTTTGCCTTCAAAGGCGCATACGGCGCCAAAGGGTCTGACGTGCGGCTGGCCGTCTTCGCTGGTCGCCAGATAAAATGTACCGCAGTTCTTTAAATATTCGAGTATTTCATTCATGTAAAAATTCCTCCTGTTTTTCTATGCCTGCAGTTGCGTTTTTTTCATTTACAGGTATAATTATATTTTATAAGAGTAAAAAAACAAGTACGATATTTTATGATACTAGTATCAGAAAGGAACGTGTTTATGGGGAAAAAAGACCTGTTTGGATGCTGTCCTTATGTGACAGCCCAGAAAGTACTCAGCGGAAAATGGTCCATGTATATTTTGTATTTATTAACGGAAGGTCCGGTTCGCTTTAACGAGCTCCAGCGGCGGATGCCGGGGGAAATGACGCATACCACACTGTCGCGCCAGCTGAAAACACTGGAAAATGAAGGGCTGATTATCCGTACCGAGTATCAGCAGATTCCGCCCAGGGTAGAATACAAATTAAGCGAAATCGGTGAAAAATTCAGAGACGTTCTGACGGTACTTGAGGCATGGGGAAATGAATATATTGGATATCTGAATCGCAAAAAGGCAGACGGTTAAGCCTGAGAGGACAGAAACGATAGAAAAAGAATCCGTCCTCCCGGCACCGCGCCGGATATAAATTTGGCCCGGCAGTAAAAAAGATAACTATAGAAAACTATATATGCAGTATCCCGCATAGATGAGTACAAGCGCCAGTCCCTGCAGGCGGAACCCGCGCTTTTTTATCATAACAGGAACGGTCAGTACCAGCATAACAATTATGGATATGGGGACGTCAATAAAAGTGGTCGCTCTTTCCACCGGAAAGCTGGTAATGACGGCAGGGATGCCGATAACCAGAAGAAGATTGAGCAGGTTGGCGCCCAGAACATTTCCAAGACCCAGGCTGGCATATCCCTTCGTCAGGGAAGTGATTGTGGTGACGAGCTCCGGCAGGGAAGTGCCGAGGGCGATAAAGGTGACGGCGATTACGCGTTCCGGAACGCCGAGCGCCTGCGCAATAATGATCCCATTGTTTACCAGAAGCTTTGCGCCGACAAAAAGTGCGGCTGCAAACAGAAGCATTAAAAGCAGAGCGCAGGCAAGAGAAGTCGTTTCCTTATCTTTGGTTTCCTCTGCAGTCGGCTGGGATTTGGCAATGTTGATATAACCCAGGGTATAGGCCACAAATCCGATCAGCAAAATTACGCCGGTGGAGCGGGAGATACGCCCGGAGAAATACTGGACAGCAAACAGGAAAACGCTGAACATAAAAAACAGACTGACATTCCATCGGAAAGAACGCTTGTCTACGCCTGCGGCAGGGCGGCATAACTGGCTGATGCCGGCGATCAGAGCTGTGTTGCAGATCACAGAGCCATATGCATTTCCGGCGCAGATGGCGGCAGAGCCGTCGAAGGCTGCCGTTGTGGAAACCAGCACTTCCGGCAGGGTGGTGCCGATGCTTACAATGGTAGCTCCGACCATGATTTCCGACATGCCCAGGTGCTTCGCAACGATGACGGCGTTATCTACAAATTTATCTCCGCCGATACAAATAATAATAAGACCGGCCAGGAATAGTAATACGGGTACAAGCATAAGAATCTCCTCCTTGTGAAAAACATATTTGCACAGGACAAAAAACTTGTCAAGTGGGTTTGTGAAAAATATCCAAAAATCGCCGTGCATTTTCTACTAGTATACTAGTAGACAGTGCTGGACAAGCAGGAATTACCTGTGATACACTAAAATTATCAAAGACAAACAAATACAAGGGAGGATTTACACTATGAAAATGACATTTCGCTGGTATGGCGAGGGCCGCGACAACATCACTCTGAAACAGATCAAACAGATTCCGGGAATGTCCGGTCTGATGGGCGTGCTGGACGAGAAGGCGGCAGGCGAGATCTGGACAGAGGAAGAAGTAAAAGCGTATGTGGAGCATGTTCATGCAGCAGGTCTGGAGTGCGAGGTAATCGAGAGCGTAAACGTTCACGAAGATATCAAGATGGGTCTGCCCACCCGCGACAAATATATTGAAAACTACTGCATCACAATCCGCAACCTTGCAAAATACGGCATTAAAGTGATCGTTTATAATTTCATGCCGGTGTTTGACTGGTTGCGTACAGACCTTGCCCGGGAGATTCCGGAGGATGGTTCCAACAGCCTGTATTTTGATGAGAAAGAGCTGGGCGATATGACGCCGGTGGATATTGTGCGCAAGACCATCGAGGACTGCAACGGTTTCTCTCTGCCGGGCTGGGAGCCGGAGCGCCTTGCTGAGCTGGAGACGACGCTGAAACGCTATGAGAGCATTACGCCGGACGATCTGAGAGCAAATTATAAATATTTCCTGGATGGAATCATCCCCACCTGCGAGGAGTGCGGCGTTGTGATGGCATGCCATCCCGATGATCCTGCATGGCCGATTTTTGGACTGCCGAGAATTGCCCACAGCCAGGAAGATTACGATAAAATTGTTGCGCTGCACGATTCACCCTGCAATACCCTCTGCCTGTGTACAGGCTCCCTGGGTTCCAATCCCGACAACGACATTCCGGCGATTATCCGTCATTTCGGCGAGATGAAGCGCATCGGCTGTCTGCATGTCCGCAATGTAAAATATCTTGGACACCATAAGTTCCGTGAGGCGGCTCATCTGTCCAGCACCGGCGATCTCGACCTGTATGAGATTATGAAAGCTGTATACGATACCTGCCCGGATACCTATATCCGCCCCGACCATGGACGTATGATCTGGGATGAGGTTGGACGTCCCGGATATGGTCTCTATGACCGTGCGCTGGGCGCAACTTATATCAACGGACTCTGGGAAGCTATCTGCAAAGCAAACAAATAAGTAGAAGCTGGATTTGATATCAACAGGCAGTGCCAGGCAATTTGACAATACCGGGAGGCAGCGATATGAAATTGTTGGAAAGACTTCCAAGGGAAACCGGTAGGGAATACGCGCTTCGCGTGATAAAAAATAACATCATATGGCTGGAACTGGCGCCGGGCTCCCATGTCAGCGAGAAACATCTGGCAGATCAGATGGGATTGTCCCGGACGCCGGTAAGAGAAGCGCTGATCGAGCTTGCCAAGGGTGGGATTGTGGAAATTTATGCCCAGAGGGGAAGCGTGATATCATTGATTGATTACTCTCTTGTAGAGGAAGCCCGCTTTATGCGCAGCGTGATGGAGACGGAAGTAATACGGCTGGTATGTGAGATGGCTTCGCCCCAGGATATTCTGAAGCTTGAGGAGAATATCCGCCTGCAGGAGTTTTACCTTGAAAGCAGAAATGCAAACAGGCTGATGGAGCTGGATGATGAGTTTCACAAAATACTGTTTGATACTGCAAAGAAAAGCCAGATCTATATGCTGATGCAGAACCTGACCCTTCATTTTGACCGGGTGAGAAACATGGCGCTGACGGCGGTGAAAGACCTGAAGATTGTAGAGGATCACCGGGAGCTGGTGGAGCTGATAAAAAGCAGAGAGCCGGAGCAGGCCAACGCGGCGATGGCGGCGCATCTTTCAAGGTATCGGATTGATGAGAAAGAGATCCGGCAGAAATATGATGAAAAATATTTTAAGTAGTAGTATAATGAATGGGACTGCAGAAAACGGCAGTCCCATATTTATGCGGTAAGCCCTGCGGATATTTGCAGGATTGGCGCTTGTGAACATTTG
>JAUNFZ010000105.1 GCA_030524785.1 Eubacteriales bacterium | reverse complement strand
GGGAGATGACACACCGATCATCCAGGGTTCCGCTCTGAAGGCTCTGGAAGATCCGTCCAGCGAGTGGGGCGACAAGATCATGGAGCTGATGGATGCTGTTGACAGCTGGGTTCCGGATCCGCAGCGTGACACAGATAAGCCGTTCCTGATGCCGGTAGAGGACGTATTCTCTATCACAGGCCGTGGTACTGTTGCAACTGGTAGAGTAGAGCGTGGTGTTCTTCATGTATCTGATGAAGTTGAAATCGTTGGTATCAAAGAAGAAACACGTAAGGTTGTTGTAACCGGCGTTGAAATGTTCCGTAAACTGCTGGATGAGGCTCAGGCTGGTGATAACATCGGTGCTCTGCTTCGTGGCGTTCAGAGAAACGAGATCGAGCGTGGACAGGTTCTTGCAAAACCGGGCACAGTAACATGCCATACAAAGTTTACCGCTCAGGTATACGTTCTTACAAAAGATGAAGGTGGACGTCATACTCCGTTCTTCAACAACTACAGACCGCAGTTTTACTTCCGTACAACGGACGTAACCGGCGTTATCGAGCTTCCGGCTGGCACAGAGATGTGCATGCCTGGCGACAACGTAGAGATGACCATCGAGCTGATTCACCCGATCGCTATGGAGCAGGGTCTTACTTTCGCTATCCGTGAAGGCGGACGTACTGTTGGATCAGGCCGTGTTGCTACTATCATTGAGTAATCTTTGATAGCGTCTCTAAAAAGTTAGATTTTATGGGCTTTCCGAGGAATCGGGAAGCCCTTTCTCTATCAGAAAATTGAGTGTAATCGTACACAAGATAAGGAGGCTCCCAGTGCAATTAAGACCGTATAATCACACAGAAGATTACCGGTATATCAAGAAATGGATAGACAGTGAAAGAACCCACTGTCTGTGGTGTGCAAATCTGCTCCCTTACCCGCTGACAGAAAAGAACCTGAAGGAATTTTTAGCGAGGGATGCGCAAATGAATGGCGGTACTGCTTACATTGCCGCACAGGAGCGGGAGCATGGAAGACCGGTGGGATTTTTTGTGTATTCGGCCAATCGGGCCGGGCAGTCCGGCTTTTTAAAGCTGGTACTGATGGATAGCGAGCTGCGCGGCAGAGGATATGGGACGCAGATGATGAAATTGGCCCTGGAACAGGCTTTTGCAGATGCAGATGTGCTGTCGGTACAGCTTAACGTTTTTGATGTCAATAGTGCGGCAAGAAAGTGCTATTTAAATGCCGGATTTGCGGTGCTGTCGGTGAAGGAGGGTACTTTTTCCTATAAAAACGAGTGTTGGGGAAAATGCTGTATGGAAGCATTGAGAAGCTCACGATGAAAACTTTGAAAATGAAGAATTATATAAAGGACAGGGTAAAGCATTGAATCGAGATGTAGTCAAATATATGGCCATGCTGGCTATGCTTTTAAATCATATTGCAACGATATTTCTTGCGCCGGATACGGCTCTGCATCAAATATTTATCGACCTTGGATATTTTACGGCGCCGGTTATGTGCTATTTTTTGGTGGAAGGCTACAGATATACCCGCTCGAAAAGACAGTACGGACAGCGCCTCCTGCTGTTTGCAGCCGTTTCGCAGATACCCTTCGACATGGCGTTTGCAAAAGAGGGGATTCTGCAGTTTCAGGGCTTCAATATGATTTTTACTCTGTTTTTATGTTTTGTGCTGCTGGAGTCACAGGAAAGGATAAGCAATGTGTCGGCCAGGGGAGCGGCTGCAGCAGGACTGATAGTGCTTAGCTCCTTTGGGGACTGGGGAGTGCTGGCGCCGGTTTATACCCTTCTTTTTATGCAGGCGTATGGTTCCGGAGAGCAGACGAAAAAAGCCTTTTGTATTGCCACGGGGCTGTTTGGCTTATTAAACTTTATGAGCAGAGCCGAAACCTTATCCGCAGCGCCTAATCTGATGATTACGGCAGGAAACATGGCCGGGGTGGCGCTGGCGGGAATCTGCATTGTGTATTTTTATAATGGAAAACGGATGGAGAAAGGGAAAACATTTTCAAAATGGTTTTTCTACGGATTTTATCCGGCGCATCTGCTGATTTTGGGGTTAATACGAATTGCAGCATAGCGCCGGATGAAGCACAGATAAGCACAGATAAATACAGATAATCGCAGGAAATCACAGATTTTTCTGCAGGTACATATCAATTTAATAGTCGCGAATTACTTTGAGTGCGGGCAGCGCATGGCCGTCGTAGTCGAACAGACACTGATTGGCCCATTCGTTGCCGCCTTTTTTTGTCTCCTTCATGTAGGCAAGGCCGGCCTCGTCGGCCCATTGACTGCCGGGAACGGGGAGCCATGCGGGTTCCCAATAGACATAACCTTTGCCGTGGCCGCCGGGAACCTGGCGAAGAACGTCGGTCAGATCACGTATGAATTGACACTGTCCTTCGGGCGTTACTTCGTAGGGAACATCCTTTAAAGTATCCGGATTGGCGGCAGGGCCGACGCGCTTGTCTGCCGGCAGCTTTTCATATTCCTGGTAGTCCTGAAGGCTGAAGCCGCTGGCGGTTTCCGTTACAATCATATCTTTGCCGTAAGAGGAGGCCAGATCATTCAGGTTTTTCTTTAATTGCTCCATTTGTCCGTGCCAGAAAGGATAGTAGCTCATGCCGATGTACTCAAAATCCGCTCCGCCGTTGGCAAAATACTGGTCCAGCCAGTCGTGAAACAATTCGTTGCGGCAGCCATTGTCCAAGTGGATCATCACCGGCACGCCGGGGGCGATTTCCCGGACGGCCCGGATACCTGCGCTTAAATAGCGGGCGATATGGTGAAACTGCGGATATTGGCCGCTGGGCCACAGCAGACCGCAGCTCAGCTCGTTGCCCACGGATACGAGGGCGGGGGTAAGGCGGCTCTCACGGAGAACAATCAGAACAGCCTTTGTATAGTCGTATACTGCCTGCTCCAGCTGTGAGGGCGTCATGTCGGCCCAGGCTTTCGGCGGGATTTGCTTTCCGGGATCGGTCCAGAAATCACTGTACTGCAGATCCAGCATCCAGTCCACATCCATATTTTTTGCCCGGCGTGCAATCTCCATCACCCGCGGAAGATCGTCGGTTCCGGCTCCGTAAGGCACGCCGGTTTCGCTGTAAGGATCGTTCCAAAGGCGCAGGCGGACAAGGTTCATCCCGTGATCTTTTAAAATTTTCATAGCGTCGCCCTGCTTTCCGCCTGAAAAAAACTTTCCGCCGCAGGCCTCCACTTCAGGCAAAGTGGAAAGATCCATTCCTTTTATCCAGTTTGTCATACATACCTCCCTTTTGTTGACGGCACCCGCTTTTTTAAACGAAAATGGGAAAATGTTCCCGGCGTCTGACGGACGCAGCCGTTTGTTAATATGATTGTACCACGGCTGCGGCAGTAGATACAATATAAAAAGTGCGCGGTAGCTGGGTAGTGGCAGGGAGAGGCAATTGAGTATCTAAATAAAATTTTTCTGGCGGCAGAGAGCAAGATATGTTAAACTGTTTACGCGGGCAGGAGCGCCCGCGGCAGCAAAGAAAACAAGAGAAAATGACTGGAACAGAATGGAGGTTCGTATGAAAAAGAGAATACTGACAGCAGGCCTGGTTCTGACGGCGGTGATAATGAGCGGATGCGGGAACACGGCAAAAAAGGCGACGGAAGCTCAAACGACAGAGACGGCAACGGAAGCACAGACGACAGAG
>JAUNFZ010000041.1 GCA_030524785.1 Eubacteriales bacterium | reverse complement strand
CAGGAGTAAATTCCACCGCATAAGCGGGCGGTGGAATTTAAAATTTCATTTTAGGCGTGAATCTGGTTCTGTGAAAATGGCTTTGCAAGGCCTGGTTTCTGTGTTATACTGAACGCAGGAGAGTACAGCGGGGGAAATTATGAAAAATGAGAAACGAATTTATCTGATGACGCAGCTCGCTGTGTTTGAGGAACATCATAAGGATCAGCTGAGCGGGGCAAGAACGTTTTTCAGAAGCGATTATATCGGCGGAGCAATGATAAAAAACGGTATCCGCATTACCCTGGCATTTCTGCTGGCGCTGGCGGGCTGGGGCGTATATAATGCGGAGACGCTGATCGTGGATATTACAAAAATTGACGTGATGGCCCTGGGTTCCCGCATTTTGTTTTTGTATGCGGCGATTATGTGTATTTTTCTTGTATTTACTTATGCGATACAGGCGGTTCGCTACAGCAGGGCAATGGAAGATTTGTATCAGTACAGAGAACTGTTAAAGGAACTGGAACTGTCCTACCAGATGGAGGATGCTGAAAAAAGAAGAAAATCCGGGAGGAATGGCGAATGAGGCTGATGCTTGCAGTCAGAGACTCTCTGGGCAGATTTTATGGAAAATATGATACATTGCTTAGGCTGCTTTTTAAGTTTTTACTGGCGTTTACAGCGTTTACGGCGATTGGCGTTGCGCTGGGCCAGACGCCGGTGCTGAAACAGCCGGTCATCCTGGCCGCGCTGGCGGCAGCCTGTATGTTCCTGCCCTCCAACAGTATTCTGCTGATTGGAGCGGGGCTGATTATGGGACATTTTTACGGCATTTCTGCAGAGGCGGCGATCGTGGGCGGCGGAGTGCTGGTGATTGCTATTTTGCTGTATTTTTGTATTTCACCGCGGTCTGCCCTTCCGTTGATTCTGACAGCTCTTGCTATGCCCCTGGGGCTTGGATGCGTGCCAGCGGTGCTCTTTGGACTGGTGGGCGGTCCACTGTCAGCGGTGGGAGTTGCTTTCGGAGCAATGACGTACTACCTGGTACGGATAGTGGCGCGTACAGGTGGGAGCCTTACCGCAGCGTCGGCAGAAGCGGCGGAGGCCATGGTTCAGAGAAGCGCAGAACTGATACAGAACATTCTGTCAGAAAAAGAGATGCCGCTTATGATGGCGGCGCTTGCCCTGGTTTTGCTGGTGGTATATTTCATACGGACACTGGCAATACGGTATGCATGGCTGATTGCGGCGGGGGCTGGATGCCTGGTGTATCTTATCCTGCGCATCGTGGCAGCGGCAATGGGAATTGCACTGGAACCGCTGGGAATTTTGCTTGAAATTGCAGTATGCATGGCGGCTGCCTGGACGGCGCAGGTGATGCTGTTCAGTCTTGACTATAAAAAAACAGAAAATGTCCGTTTCGAGGATGATGAATATTATTATTATGTGAAAGTTGTTCCGAAACAGAAGATACGGCGAAGAAAAAGAAGACGAAGGTCAGAGGGGAGATAAGTAATGGGCGCACTGAGAGCGTGGATAACGCAGAATTTACCGTGGCTGAAAGCACCGGCAATTACCTTTGGTATTACGGATGTGCTGGAGATTATCATCCTGTCCTTTGTTGTGTACAGTGTGCTGGTATGGATTAAGCGCAGCAGGGCCTGGACTCTTTTAAAAGGAATGTTGTTTGTCGGCTTTTTTATCATGCTGACGTATCTGTTCAAGATGGATACGCTGACGTTTATTATCAGCAAGGGGCTGAATCTCGTGATTATAGCGGCCGTGATCATATTCCAGCCGGAGCTGCGCAGAGCGCTGGAGCGGCTTGGCGAGAAAGAAATCTTTTCCTCTATTCTTCCGAATGGAAGCATGAAAGAAATCGTGCAGCGCTGCAGCGACAGGACGGTGAATGAGATCGTTCGGGCGACGCTGGAGATGGCGAAGGTGAAAACGGGTGCGCTGATGGTGCTGGAGGAAAATGAAACTCTGGCTGAGTATGAGCGCACAGGCATTACCATAGATGCAATTGTGTCCAGCCAGCTTTTGATCAATGTGTTTGAGCATAATACTCCGCTGCATGACGGAGCGGTCATTATCCGGGGGGATAAGATTGTGTCGGCAACCTGCTATCTGCCTTTGTCGGAAAATCAGATGCTGAGCAAGGAGCTGGGCACCCGTCACCGGGCGGGAGTGGGAATCAGTGAAGTGACGGATTCCCTGACGATCATTGTATCAGAGGAAACCGGCGGCATTTCCATTGCAAAAAAGGGTAAACTTACAAGAAACGTAGACGAATCCATACTGCGGGCTCAGCTGGAGGCGCTGCAGAATAAATCGGTCAGCTCCAGAAAGCTTCTCGGCGGAAGAAAGATTTTTTCAAGATGGAAGTCTGAGGACAAGAATGAGAAAGGAAAGGAACAGAATGAAGCATAAACTGACGCACAATCTGGGATTAAAACTGATTTCTGTTCTCAGCGCGTGTCTGATCTGGCTGCTGGTGATGGACAGCAATGATCCTGAGCGCAGTACGTCCTACCGCAATATTCCGGTGACAATAAAAAATCAGGCTACCATCACAAAAGCGAATAAGACGTATTCTGTTGTGGATGATACCGACAAAGTAACGGTCTATGTGACGGCAAGGCGCTCGGTCCATTCACGTTTGTCTGCGTCCAGTTTTACGGTGACGGCAGACCTGGAAAACTACAATGAGGCGCTGGGCTCGGTTCCGCTGGAGGTGACCTGCTCGGATCCGGCTGTATCCCAGGAAAATATGCGTTTTTCTCCTGCTTCTCTGAAAATTGAGCTGGAGGATAAGGTGGAAGCGGATTTCGGCATTGTGGCAAAGACCAGCGGAGAAGCGGCAAAGGGATATGAACTTGGAAGGGCTACGGTTCTGAACGGTGATACGATAAAAATCGCAGGTCCCCAGTCCCTGATTAATATTATTGGAAAGGTGACAGTTCCGGTGGATATCAGCTATCTGGATGAAAATACCATTGGACTGTATGAGATACGCATCGAAGATAAGAACGGTACGCAGCTGAACACCAGCCAGATGAGCAATCTGGAGCTGAAGAATACGGACGGCACAGTTATCAAGGACAATATGGCGGAGGTGGGCCTGGAGGTCTGGAAGCTGTACGGCGGAGTTGCGCTGGAGGCTCTGGTGACGGGAGAACCAGCAGAAGGCTATCAGGTAGCAGAGGTTTCCGTTTCACCGGAAACGGTGAATCTGGCGGCCACGGAGGCGGCAATCGGATATATAGACGGCAGCCTTACCCTGCAGAATACGTTCAATATTGAAGGGGCTTCAGAGACGCAGGAGTTTACAGTAGATTTAAACGATACCCTGGGATTGATGCAGGATGTGCGCCTGGAGGCGGATGTTTCCTCCACTGTCATAGTGACAGTGAAAGTGGATAAAATAGGAACAAAGACGCTGGATGTGCCGGTATCTTCCATGGTGGTGGAGAATCCTCCGGCCGGGAAGCAGCTGGTATTTACCCCGGCAGATTATGTGCCGGTAAATGTGCGTTCGGTTTCCGGACGCCTGGAAGAAATTTCCGCAGAGGATATAGGCCTTTATGTTGATTTGAGCGAATACAGCGCCAACGGAAGCTACACTTTGCTTGTGACGGCAACGCTGCCGCCGGGTTATGAGCTCGGAGAAGACGTGACAATTGTGCTTAATGTGGAGGATGAAGAACAGGAAGAAGAAGTAGAGCTTTTGACGGAGGAATCGGAATGATAAGCAGAACATTCGTCATAAAGAATAACGCAGGGCTGCACATAAAGCCGGCAGCGCTTCTGTGTACCGAGGCGATGAAGTATCAGTCCTCGGTCACGCTTTCCTTTGGAAATACGGTTACGAACGCCAAAAGTGTGATTAATGTGCTGAGCGCCTGCGTGAAGTGCAACGACAGCATTACGCTGACCTGTGAAGGCGCAGACGAGCAGGAGGCCATGGAAAATCTGGGCAAGCTGATTGCGGAGGGTCTTGGCGAATAGTCGGACGCGCCGCATGATGGCGGCCCCGACAAATGGGCGGACGCCGGACAATGGCGGCCTTGGCGAATGGGCGGCGGCCAGATAATGGCGGCCTGGCGAATGAGTAGAGGCGCCGCTGGAATGTACGGAAAATAGTGAAAGGTACGATATGGAAATTGCAAGCTGTATGGCAGCAATACTGTTGCTGCCTTTTTTATACTGGTGTTTTGGAAGAACGCTTTTTCTTTTCATCAAGAGGCCTGTCGGTGCTGGGATGTGCCTGCTGACAGGCGTGTTTGTATATCACGGCCTGTTTCAGGCGGAGGCGCTTCCGTTGATTTTTCTGAAATCTCCTCTGTCCGTCCTTACGGTTTTGTGGATGCTTACGATCGCGGCGGTGGGAGTACTCTGGCTGTTTTTAGAGAGAAAGAACAGAAAAAGAGGTCAGAACGGGCTGTGGGGGGAGACAAAAGCTGCAGGGACCGGAGCTTTTTTTAGCAAAAAGACGGGCGCGCCGCGCTGCATAAGTGTTTCTGCGGCAGTTCTTTACCTGTGTATGCTGCTGGCAGTTGGAGTCCAGATGTATTACGTGGTTACGAGTGAATACCTGGGCTGGGACACCCTTTCTTACGTGGCGACTATCGGTACCAGTGTGGCTACCGATACTATGTATCAGTATGGCGGGCAGACAGGATGGAAGCGGACCGTGCTGGATCTGCGGTATGCTCTGTCTTCTTTTTACATGCATGCAGCCGTGTGGTGTCAGGTGCTTCCTGTGCGGGCGCTCTATTATGCGAAGATCGTGCAGGGCGGTGTGCTTGTCATACTCACAAACCTTACTGTGTTCGAGATGGGACGTTTTCTGTTTTCCGGAAAGCGGCATCAGGGGAGAATTTCCGCACGTCAGACGTCAGCCTGCGGGGCGGCGATGGTGATTGCGGCTGTCTTTATTCATTTCTTTTATCAGTCGGCGTTTACCGCCTCGGAGTTTCTTATGAAACGGGCTTTGGAGGCAAAGGCGTACTGCGCAAATTTTGTTCTGCCGTTTTTATTTTTGCTTGGGCTAATGATGTGGCGGGACAGTGAAAAGAGGGAAAACAGGGTGATGCTTCTGGCGGCTTCTATCGGAAGCGTGGCGGTGTCCATGAGCGGGCTGGTGACGGCGCCGGTGCTGCTTACCCTGATGTTTATACCGGTATTCTGGAAAACACACACCTGGAGGACAGCGCGCCTGTATGTGCTGTGCATGCTGCCGAACGTACTGTATCTGGCAGTCTACCTGCTCTACAGCCAGGGGGTACTTAGAATAGGAATGTAATTATGGAAGACGCAGTAAGTATTTTGGAAATTGTGAAAAGATATAATGGAGATACCTGGTTCTTTCCGCTGCTGATGGCTGCAGCGGCTTATTTGCTTGTAAAAGCCGACCGGGAGAACCGCCGCAATATTCTGTTGGTGACGGCAGCGGCGGTTTTATGTGTGTTCAACGACCTTGCCTATAAAATAGCGGGTCATTTGGTGGGAGAGGAGACGTATTACCGCTTTTTGTGGATGATACCGGCGGTGCCGATTCTGGGATATGTGGCGGTGGATGCGGTGACAGCGCAGAAAACAGTCCTCCGGAAAGGAATTGCCGCAGTAGCTTCTGCGGTGATCATTATGCTGGCAGGAGTTCCTTACGTGAGTGCGGAAAGCTTTACTGCTCCTTCGCAGGTGAATTACCTGAGTCCGGAGACAGAGGAGGTCTGCAATATGATCAGCGGGGATAAAGAGATGGAATCTCCGGTGGTGGCCAGTGATTTTAACCTGGCCAGATCACTTCGCATGTATGATCCGACCATTCAAAATGCCATACTGCGGGATACTTACGGCTATGATGACGTGATGCCGCTTAAAGGGGCTGAGCGTGTTCGCCAGCATCGCCTGCTGTGCATCGTAATGGGATGGGAACTGGGACCCAAAAAGATGAGGCGGGCGCTGGAACGGTCAAATACAGATTATGTTGTGATAGAAACTGCATATGATATGGATGAGAGGATGCAGGAAATCGGCTGTGTGATTGTCGGCAGAACGTCTTCCTATACCGTTTACCGGGTGGATTGATTCCGGCAGACAGTGCATTACCAGTTGTTTTAAGTTGTCTTTTGCAGAAAAATAGTGTAGAATGTGACTTGACGCAAAAACAGAGCAATCTGGTAGGTTAGAACGGACCGCAGGCGGTTCACGATATAGAATAGAGGAAAAGAAAATGGAAAAAAGAGAGCAGTATAAAAGAATTATTATGTTTTTCTCCTCTGCTCTGATTCTGGCACTGGAAGCATCCATTTTTGCATATGTGTGGTATAAATACTTTGCCAGATCGGGAATTATCGGCAGGGGATTTGTCCGTGGAAACTATGTTATCATAGGTTTGTACACGGTGATGCTGTATCTGTTTTTCAGAATTTACGGCGGATTTAAGGTGGGATATCTGCGGGTGTTTGAGGTGCTGTATTCTCAGATCCTGTCGATCATCTGTGTGAATATCATCACGTATCTGCAGCTGTGTCTGATCGGCCGGTGGACCTTTGGAAGCAATGCGCTGCCGTTTCTCTACATGACTGCGGCAGACATTGTGATCGTGGATTTATGCGCGGATTTATCCTCCGCGGAGGATGCTCTTGATCTATGGCTCCAAGAGTCCGCGGGATCTGATCAGAAAAATATCAACCAGACAGGATAAGTATGATATCTGCGAACAGGTTCATCTTTCCAGAGGCGAGGAATTTATCAAAAAGAAGATAGAGGAATACCCCGCGGTGATTCTGGCGGATATTCCTTCCCATCACAGGAATCTTTATCTGAAATACTGTTTTGAAAAAGATATTCGCTGCTATAGTATCCCCAAGCTGTCGGATATTATTCTGAGAAACGCAGATGATATTCATCTGTTTGACACAACGCTGCTGCTTTCGCGCAACCGGCGGCTGACGGCGGAGCAGATGTTTATGAAGCGTGCCATGGACATAGTATTTTCGGCGGCTGGGCTGATACTGGCTTCGCCGGTAATGCTGCTGATTGCAGTACTGATTAAGGCATACGACGGGGGCCCCGTACTGTATAAGCAGGAACGTCTGACAAAGGACGGCCGGGTGTTCCATATTTTGAAATTTCGAAGCATGAAGGTGGCTTCGGAAACCCAGGGGGCAAGGCTGGCCTGCAAGGAGGACGACCGCATTACGCCGGTGGGCAGGGTTATTCGGAATATTCACTTTGATGAACTTCCGCAGATTTTCAATATTCTGAAGGGAGATATGTCCCTGGTAGGGCCGCGGCCGGAGCGCCCGGAAATTGCGGAACAGTACCGCAGGGAAATCCCGGAATTTGATTACCGGCTGAAGGTAAAAGCCGGCCTGACCGGATATGCTCAGGTATATGGAAAGTATAATACGACGCCCTATGACAAACTGAAATTGGATCTGACTTACATCGAGACTTATTCTGTGGTACAGGATATTAAGCTTTTGATGCTGACCTTCAAGATCCTGTTTCAGAAAGAGAACACGGAGGGCGTGGAAGCGTGGCAGGTGACGGCGGCCACAAAAGAGGAAGACCGCAGAGATGATATAAAGCAATAATTATGATTCACAGGGTATCGGAGGGTGCTTTTATGGAGAGACCAGTGGTTTCTGTCGTGATACCCGCCTACAACAGCGCGGGTACGATACGCCAGGCAATCGAATCTGCACGTATGCAGGAGACGGATTTGGAGATCATAGTGATAGATGATTGCTCCAAAGACGGGCTGGCAGAGATCATGGAAGCATACCGGGGATGCCCTGTGATTTCTTATGTCCGGAACAAACAGAATCTGGGAGCCGCAATGAGCCGCAACCGGGGAGTAGAGCTGGCACGCGGAACCTATGTGGCTTTTCTGGATGCGGACGACTGGTGGGCGCCGGGAAAACTGAAAAAGCAGCTGGCGCTGATGGAAAAGGGAGAATATGCGCTCTGCTGCACAGCCAGAGAGCTTGTTACGCCCCAGGGAGAACTCACAGGCAGGATCATACCGGTGAAGGAGCGCATCAGTTACCGGGATCTTTTAAAGCACAACAGCATTAACTGTTCTTCCGTGCTGGCGAAAAGGGAAGTTCTGCTGGAATTTCCCATGGAGCATGAGGAAGTCCATGAGGATTACCTGACCTGGATGAAAATCCTGAAAAAGTACGGAAGCGCCTGCGGAGTCAACGAACCCCTGCTGAAATACCGCTTAACGTCTGCGGGAAAATCGGGAAGCAAGTGGAAGTCTGCCAGAATGACCTTTGGAACCTACCGCTGCATGGGGTTTGGGCTGCTGAAATCTTCAGCCTGCTTTTTCAGCTATGCGCTGCATGGGGTTTTAAAATATGGCGGATTGAAATAAGGCGCCGGTTGTGTTAGAATAAGAAAAGATTAACAAAAAATTACAAAGGAATGACGAATGATTAACATTTTAAAGGCGGTATACTCGGTTATGCTGAGGATTCTGCTGTTTCCGATGAGGATATTTCCGGTTCATCCCCGAAGAATCATTTTTACTGCTCTGACCGGGGGAAATACTTATGAATATTCCTGCAATCTGAAATATATCTGTGAGTACCTGCTGGACAACCTGCCGGGAGAGTTTGAGATTCTCTGGGTTGTGGCGCAGCCCCGGAAATATGAAAAAGAGAAAAAAAGGGGCATACGCTTTCTGCAGCACTACCGCCTGCGTTCGTTCTACTATCTTCTGACGGCAAAAGTGGTGGTGACGAGCGGCGCCTATGCGCCATGGTTTCCGTTTCGAAAAAATCAGTATGTGATAAATACATGGCACGGCGGCGGGGCTTACAAACGGCTCAGGGACGATTTGCCCGGAGCAGGCTGGCTGGAAAGGCGAAGAACGAAGTTTTGTGCGGAAAATATAGATCTTTTTCTGTCAAGCTGCCGGATGGCTACGGAGAAACTGTTTCGCGGCGCGTTTCATTACTGCGGGGAGATTATGGAAGCCGGGATGCCAAGAAATGACTGTCTTGTAAATGGACAGACCGAGGCGGGCAGAAAAAAGGTGCAGAGCTATTTCAAAATCCCGGAGGGAGACAGAATTGTACTCTATGCGCCTACTTACCGAAGCCCCCAAAAGACCGTGACTTTGGATGGCGGGCGTCTTCTGAAGCTTTTGGAGGAATCTGAAAACAGCTCGATAAGCTGCGGCAAAGGCGGGGAAGAAAGAAGGGGGCGCTGGCATCTTCTGTTTCGAGCTCACCGCTACCAGGAGGGCATGGAGGGTATACGGGTAGAGGGTGACTATCAGGACGCCGGGGATTACCCCGATATGCAGGAGCTTTTGTGTGCGGCGGATATGCTGATTACCGATTATTCTTCGGTGGTATGGGATTACTCGTTTCTGTTTCGGCCCTGTTTTCTCTACGTGCCGGATCTTCAGGAATATACAGAAAAAACAGGATTTTATGTGGACATTCACGACTGGCCCTTCCCGACGGCCGGGTCATGGGAGGAACTGAAAAAAGAGATCGAAGAATACGATGCGAAAAAAGCCAAGGAACAGATTCGGGAACATCACCGCAGGATGGGAAGCTTAGAGAGCGGGCATGCCTGTGAAAGGGCGGCAGAGCGGATTGCGGCGGTCTGTGCGCAAAAGGATTGCCATAAAACATGCCCGGTATCGGACAGATAAAATAAATTCAGGAGGAGATTTTATGGGAACAAATGTATATGGCGTAGTGCTGGCCGGAGGAATTGGCAGCCGCATGGGAAATGTGGAGAAGCCGAAGCAGTTTATGGAGGTGGGGAAAAAACCAATCATCATCCATACCATTGAAAAATTTGTGGTAAATCCGCAGTTTGAGAAAATTATTGTGCTCTCCCCGAGGCAGTGGATACAGTACACCCAGGATGTTGTCAGAAAGTATATTGCCCAGAACGATAGAATCGATGTCATTCAGGGCGGGGAGACGAGAAACGAGACGGTGATGAATTCCATCCGCCACATTGAAAAAAATTACGGACTGGATGATGAGACAGTGATCGTTACTCACGATTCGGTACGTCCCTTTGTGACGCACCGTATTCTGGAAGAAAATATCCGCTACGCAAAGGAGACGGGGGCCTGCGATACGGTGATTCCCGCTACCGATACGATTGTGGAGAGCACCAACGGGGAGTATATCACAAATATTCCAAACCGTTCCTATATGTATCAAGGACAGACGCCTCAGAGCTTCAAAGCAAAAAAACTGCGCGACGTGTATGAGGCGCTGACGCCCGAAGAAAAGGAAATCCTCACAGATGCGTGTAAGATTCTGGTGCTGAAGGGCGAAAAAGTACATCTTGTGGACGGCGAGGTCTTCAATATTAAGATTACTTATCCAAACGATCTCAGAATGGCGGAATCCCTGCTTGGAGGAGAAAAATAATGCTGAATACAGTTTATCAGTTAAAGTCGGCAAGACAGTTTGAGGCAGTCTTTAAGGATATCGAGCTGGACGATCAGCATATGCTGGTGCGTCCCACCCATCTGTCTATCTGTCATGCAGATCAGAGGTATTATCAGGGAACACGGCCGGAGGAAATTTTGCGGGCAAAACTGCCGATGGCCCTGATCCATGAAGGTATCGGCAGAGTGGTTTACGACCCCACCGGCACATATCAGATCGGCGACGAGGTGGTGATGATACCGAATCATCCGACGGAGGAGGACGATATCATTGCGGAAAATTATCTGCGTTCTACGAAATTCTGCGGCAGCAGCAAGGACGGCTTTATGCAGGAATATGTGCAGCTTCTGCCGGATCGGGCGGTTCTGGCTCCCAGAGGCGTCGACCGGGTGACGCTGGCGTTTACAGAGATCGTAACGGTCAGCTACCATGCAATTACCAGATTTATAAGGTTTTCCCATCAGCGCCGGAACGTGATTGGAGTGTGGGGCGACGGCAATCTTGGCTACATTACGTCGCTGCTTTTGAAAAAGATGCTGCCGGAGTCGAAGGTCTATATCTTCGGTGTGAATCAGACCAAGCTTAACGATTTTTCCTTTGCGGACGATACGTTTTTGGTTTCGCGTGTCCCGGAGAAGATAAAAGTGGATCACGCCTTTGAATGTGTGGGCGGCAGCGCGTCGGGGAAAGCTATCGACCAGATCATCGACCTGATTCAGCCGGAGGGGACGATCAGTATTCTGGGAGTCAGCGAGGACCATGTGCCTGTCAACACACGCATGGTGCTGGAAAAGGGACTTCATATGTTCGGCAGCAGCCGAAGCGGCCGGGCGGATTACGAGGGACTGATGAAATTGTATGAGGAAAACCCTGATGTTCCCTCTTATCTTGAAAATATTGTCGGATTGCAGTTCAGAGTGCATACCATTAAGGATATGGTGAAGGCTTTCGAGACGGATATCCATAAAATGATAGGAAAAACAGTGATGATTTGGGATGAATAGATATGTAAAAAATGCGGTTCGGTTCGGCCTGTATAAGATTTTGTTTCCGCTGCAGTACAGGAGATACAGAAATTGCCCTCTGGACAGAAAAAAGGCGGTTTTTATCGAGATGGAGCGGGAGACGCTTCCAGAAAGCATGGATTATCTGTACCATGTGATGGAGAAAGAAGGCCGGTATGACCTGCATGTGCATTATATACGGCAGCGCCATGTGGGTCAGAAGCGCTTGGCAGCCAATATCTGCCGGTGCCTGAAGGATATGGCCACGGCCCGCTTTGTCTTCCTCTGCGAGGGAAACCGGTTTGTAAGCTGTATCAGTCCCCGAAAAGAGACAATGATTGTTCAGCTATGGCACGGATGCGGCGCCTTTAAGCGCTTTGGATTCAGTACGGCCCAGTACCGGTTCGGCGGCAGCCGCAGGGAATATGTAAAATATCCTTATTATAAGAATTACGATTATGTGACCGTTTCAAGCCCAAGTGTTGCCTGGGCATACCGGGAAGCCATGAATCTTTCGGAGGAAAGCGGGGTTATCCGTCCTATTGGCGTCAGCCGCACGGACGTTTACTTTCAGGAAAAATTTTTAGAGGACTGCCGCCAAAAGATACAAAAAGCGTATCCATGGATTCAGGGGCGCAGGATTCTGTTATACGCGCCAACCTTTCGGGGGCAGGTGGGTACAGCCGCAGCTCCCGCAGGACCGGATATTGCGCAGATGGCAGAAAAGCTGTCAGACAGATATGTGCTTTTGATCAAACAGCATCCGCTGGTGAAGGAGCGGCCTGCGCTGTCCCGGGAATATCAAAACTTTGCGGCGGACGTTTCAGAGGAACAGTCCATAGAAACACTGCTTTGCGTTAGTGATATCTGTATTTCAGATTATTCTTCTCTGGTGTTTGAGTATTCCCTCTTTGAGCGGCCTATGATCTTTTTCGCCTGCGATCTGGAGGAGTACGAGGACTGGAGAGGCTTTTACTATGATTATCAGGAGCTGACGCCGGGGCCGGTACTGCGCACTACGGAGCAGCTTGTAGATTATATATTGCATATAGAAGAACGTTTTGACGCAGAGTGTGTGAAAAAATTCCGTGAGAAGTTTATGAGCGCCTGTGACGGTCATGCTACGGAGCGGCTGCTGAAGCTGCTGGAAAACGGGGAGAAATAAAGGAGTATCGATACATCATGAGTGAACTGGGAAATAAACTGAAGGATACGCCGGTGTGGAAGGTGTGGTGCGTGGCAAAGAAGGTGCCCTTTGTCCATGCCGGGTGGAAGCTGATGAAGAAGGCGCGGAGCAGAATACACAGATTTTATACGCTGAAAGTCTGGTTCCCGCATGTATATAAGAAATATGCTTCTCAGCCGGTGGATGAGAAAAAAGTGGTGTTTGTGGAAATCCGTCTGAACGAGATCACAAATAGTTTCCGGCTGCTGCATCAGAGGCTGGAGGAGAGCGGGAAATACGAGATACACGATCATTTTCTGCGCAACAGCTTTGTACCGTCAAAAGTATACGACAGGAATTGCGTCGCTTTTCTGAAGGATATTGCAACGGCAAAATATGTGTTTGTAAACGAGGCTTCCAACGTGCTGGGATGTATAAAGAAGCGGCCGGAAACGATTGTGACGCAGACCTGGCATGGCTGCGGCGCTTTCAAGAAGTTCGGCTTCAGTACGGCGGAACTGATTTTTGGGCTGACGAGAAAAGAAATGCTGAAATATCCATTTTACACAAATTATACTTATGTGACGCTCAGCAGTCCCGAGGTAGCCTGGGCCTATGAGGAGGCCATGAATCTGCACGACCGCAAAGAAGTCCTGCAGCCGGTGGGCATCAGCCGTACGGATGTATTTTTCGATCCGGTATTTATAGAGAACGCTTATGCGCATCTTCATGAGGTTATGCCGGAAAGCAAAGGCAAAAAAGTGATCGCCTACGCGCCCACTTTCCGGGGACGGGTAGCCCACGGCCAGGCGCCGGACCGCCTGGACATTCCAATGATGAGGGAAGCGCTGGGAGAAGATTATGTGCTTTTGATTAAGCAGCATCCGCTGGTGCGGAACGCGCCGGAAATCCCGGCGGACTGTGCCTCCTTTGCACTGGATGTTACCGATAAGATGTCGATTGACGATCTTTTGTGCGTCAGCGATATCTGTATTTCGGACTATTCTTCCCTGGTATTTGAGTATTCTCTGTTTGAACGCCCGATGATCTTTTTTGCCTACGATCTGGACGAATATTTTGACTGGCGCGGCTTTTATTACGATTATTATGAGATGGCGCCGGGGCCGATTTACGACACCACAGAGCAGATTGTACATTACATTCAGAACATTGATACAGAATTTGACCGTCGCAGGGTGGCTGATTTCAGAAATAAGTTTATGAGCGCCTGCGACGGTCATGCGACAGATAGAATCCTTGAGCTTATTTCAGCAAAATAAGTTTCTTAAGAATCCTTTGCTGTTTTTGGATGCCCGAGAGGGGGCAACCGCAAGCGGTTTTTGGCCGTATTGCTGATGACAGTTTCGTTTAAATAGTCGAGCCGTTCCCGGGCGTCTTTACATTCGCAGAGCCTGCGGTCGATCTCATCAAAGGAGAGGACTTCCTCGCTCTGGGCAGAATATATATAGGCATTGCTTTCTTCGTACTGAGACTTCCTGGTCTTTTCCGGTGTGTAGGGATGGACGCAGGGAGAGGTAAAAAAGAGGCGATCTCCAAGCTGCCTCGCAGGATTCCCGCCCCAGCTTGTGTTTGAGGGGATTTTCTTGCCTGCAACTACCGCCATAGCGCCTACGATACTTCCGGAGCCGATCTGTGTGCCCTTCAGAAGAAAGGCGTTCTGCCCGATCCACACATGATCCCCGCAGAAAATGCTTTTGCTGGGATTTTTTCTTTGATGACTTCCTACATCATAAATCAGATGGGATCAGCCAGACGAAGCCATATGCCGAAGGAAAACAGACAGTCGTTTCCAATCAGGATATGTTTTTGCTCTGACAGGATTACATTCAGCCTGGCATTTAGATAATTATTTTTGCCCATAAAGAATACTGAATGATTGTAGAGCGTGGCGTTGAGAAAATATTTATGTTTGCTGCTGCTTAAATACACAAGGTTTCCGTCGCCCTCGCAGGAAATCCGGCAGTTTTCCAGATGGACAGAGTCCTCCAGATATACAATGTTGCCTTTTCCCTTAAACACAATTTGGGAAGAATTCATGGTAATATTGCCGCCCTGGGAGGTCAGCACGAGATTATCGCTGAGGGAGGGCAAATCTTCCAAATGCTCAATACGTTCCATAACCGTGTGTGATCCTTTCTTTCTATATCGGAATACTCTTAATGAGTATATCAGATTTTGCTGAAGGCATCAAATAGAATTTATTTGACAGTAAATAGATACCATATATATAATAGAGAAGTATCCGCCGGGCCTAAAGAGCGGCGGACAGGAGAAATAATCATGAATTTGATATGGATGATGCTGGCCTTTCTGATTATAGCGGGCATAGCGCTGATCTATTGCAGTTTACTGAAAGTGAATACAGGAGAGGGAGTACTGCTGGCTGCAGCGAGCATCATTGCGCTTATGTATGCCGGCGGGGGATTTTTTGGGACTTTTACTGTCTCCATGTATGCGATTTTTGCCCTGTCTGCGCTGGGATATCTGTCCGGACTTTTTGTGCGGATAAAAAAAGGGAGTATGACTGTCGCCTTCTGGCGCTGTCCGTATATGATTGCGCTGTTTTTATTGTTTGCTTTTGCAGTTGTTGTATTTGCGGGCGATTTTATTCAGCATATTGATGAGTTCCATCAGTGGGCTGCGGCAGTAAAATATATGTTGGAGACGGATCTGATGCCAGGGACATCTCCTTTACTGGATTCGAGCCATCCTTATGGAACAAGCATGTTCTACCTGTTTTTCCAGAAAATTACGGGATATAGTGAGGGAAATATGTATGCATCGGCGTTTCTGCTGATGTGGATTGGATTTTTGCTGCCACTTTCCGAATATAAAATGCGTGACTGGAAAAAGGTTGCGGCTTATACAGTGATTCTATATATATCGTTGTTTTCTTTATATCATTACGGCGCAAAGAACTTATATGTGGATCTTCAGACGGCCGCTTGGGCCGGCGGTCTTGCAGGATGGTGGATGAATCGGACAAAAAAGAAGTCTAATGGCCTGATCGCGGCGGCGGGGCTGTTTATGCTGTGCTTCTTTAAAATGATGGCAGGCCCTCTGATGGCGATTTTTGTGCTGATATTTATATTGATGCAGACTTTTATTGTGGAAAAAGGGATCTTGGGTGAGCATCGGCAAAGAAAAAAGTTTTTGACAGTGGCTTTGGTATTTCTGGGTCTTTGCATCGCTGTGGCTGCAGTCGTAGTTCTTTGGGCAATGAATACAAATGTTACGGAACTTTTGTCGGGGCCGTTGCTGGCGCGCAGACAGATTCTGCAGATTGATGACGAGAAGATTAATCTAACCTGCAGTACGTTCCTGACGGTGGTAACAGGAAGAACTATTGCGTCCTATTCTACGTTGAAAATTGCCTTTGTTCCCTTTATTGTTCTGATGATCGTACTGGCAAAAATTTCGGCGGATATGTATCATCAGAAAAAAGAGCAGATTGTTTACACAATTTATATAGCGGTAAATTCTCTGCTTTATTGTGCAGTATTGCTGATGGCGTATATTTTTGTATTTAGTTATGAGGAGAGTATTACTGCGGCGGGGAGCTCCAGATATTTATCTCTCTGGATGATTTATCTGTTTGTGATTATGCTGACGTGGTTTTTTAAAAGAGAGCGTGGGCAAAAACCTCAGGTAAAGACTTATTTGGCGCTGGGAATGTTGCTGGTGTTTCTCTCCGGGCTGAATATGTATTTTATTCCTACTATGACGGGGCTTGACAGAGAGAGAGTCCCTGGATATACGGATATCAGTACTGCAAAAGAGCAGATTTCTTATATGGAAGAAATTTTGACGGAAAACGACCGAATCTATCTTATAGATCAGGCGAGTACGACGGAATATATTACAAATACCGCGCAGTATTATCTTGGAGAACGGGTGAGCAATTATCTCATAGAACCCTGGAGATTTATGGAGGAAGGCAGCAGAATCCGGCTGGCGGATTCTGCATATCCGACGATTATGGATTTTCCGGCCCTTCTGCAGCAAGGCGGATACACGTATGTATGGATATATCAGTCTAATAAATATCTGAAAAACAGTCTCCCTGAGGCAATTGCCTGCGACGAGATCAAAGGAGCTGCTTTATACCGGGTGGTGTATGAGCAGGGCATTCCTGTATATCTGGAATTGTCAATGAATTTTGAGACGCTTTCAACTGTGCGGGAGGCACTGCTTGAAATGGGACTTCTGCCGGAGGATACCCCGGCAGCGGTAATGCAGGCGCTGGAGAAGCTTCTGGATGCAGGACTTGAATCGGAGAACATTACGGCAGCAAAAGTTCAGACTTTGGCGGCTCAGATGGAAGCGGGGACGCCGGGTATATTTAGAGAAGCAAAACAGACTGTGGGAACTTCGGGAGCGGAGATACAGCAGGACGAAACAGCGGCTGTGGGCATGCAGGGAGAATAGAGATGGCAGAGCACACCTTTGCAGTCTGTGCATACAAAGAGAGTCCTTACCTGGAAAGGTGCCTGGATTCGCTGAGAGCGCAGACTATAAAAAGCAATATAATCATAGTAACCTCTACGCCAAATGATTATATTGAAAAAATGGCGGCGAGATATCAGATCCCTTATTATATCAATCACGGAGAAAAAGGGATTACCCAGGACTGGAATTTTGCCTATGCTAAGGCAAAGACAAAGACAAAGTATATTACCATTGCCCATCAGGACGACGTTTATGATGCGGGGTATCTGGAAGAAGCGCTGAAGCGGCTTGGAAGGGCGAAAAAGCCTCTGATTTTTTTCTGCGATTATTATGAAATCAGAGATGGCCGCAGGGTTACAAAGAATAAGCTGCTTGGAATCAAACGCCTGATGCTTTTGCCGCTGCGCCTAGAGCTGCTGCAGGGCTCTCGCTGGGTGCGCAGACGCATACTGTCCCTGGGTTCTCCGATCTGCTGTCCGTCAGTAACATTCGCGGCAGAGTATCTGCCGGAGGCTGTGTTTGCACACCATTACCGGGTGTGCGAGGACTGGGAGGCCTGGGAGAAACTGTCGAAGCTTAAAGGAGAGTTTGTTTATTCCCCGCAGGCATTGATGGGGCATCGGATCCATGCAGATTCAGAAACTTCCGCAGCGATTGACGACCATACGCGCACCCGGGAGGAATACGAAATGTTCTGTAAGTTCTGGCCTGTGCCTGTGGCAAAAATGATTTCCGGAATCTATGCTTCGGGACAGAAATCGAATCAATTGTAGAAAAAGAAGAACTGATTCGGGTATAAGGGGTAAAAGGATAATGAAAAAACTTGCGATTATTCCTGCTTACAATGAGGAGGAGAGCATACTTCAGACCATAAATGATATCAGAGAGAATGCGCCGGAGTTTGATTTTGTGGTAGTAAACGACCGCTCCGGGGATCGTACGCTGGAGATGTGCAGGAAAGATGGCGTAAAGGTGCTGAACCTTCCGATCAATTTGGGGATTGGTGGAGCGGTGCAGACGGGATATCTTTACGCGTACAGAAATGGCTATGACGTCGCAGTGCAGTTCGACGGAGACGGCCAGCATGATGCAAAATATCTTAACATCATGGCGGACACGCTGGAAAGGGAACAGTTGGATATGGTAATCGGTTCCCGATTCCTGGAAAGCGGGGGATTTAAGTCCTATGCTCTGCGAAGGTTTGGCATAAATTTTTTCGGCGTTCTTCTGAAAGTTTTATTCGGCACAAGGATTACGGACGCCACGTCGGGCATGCGTATGTGCAACCGGCGGGTTATGGAATTGTTTATCAAGGATTATCCGGCAGATTATCCGGAACCGGAAACGGCGGCGCGCCTTTTGCGTCACAAATTCAGAGTGAAAGAAATTCCGGTGGTTATGAGAGAACGGGCGGGAGGAGAGTCCTCCATCTCGCCGGGCAGGGCGGTGTATTATATGATAAAAGTAACTCTTGCCATTTTAATTGAACGGCTGCGCTAGAAATGTGCAGAGATAGGAGGATGTATGACAGTAAAAGTACAAATTATCATGGTGGTGGTTTTGATTGCGGCGTTGGCCCTGCTCCTGAATATGGTGCGAAAAAGAACGCTGGAGCTTAAGTACATTCTTGTGTGGATAATGAGCGGCATCATACTTTTGCTTTTTGTAATTTTTCCTCAGTTAATGGATCATGTAGCGAGATTTTTTGGCATTTATTCACCGGTGAATATGGTTTTCTTCCTGGGATTTGTGCTGTCCGTGGCAATTATATTTTCTCTGACGGTAGCTTTGTCGAGGCTGACGGCCAGGGTACGGATGTTGGCGCAGATGATAGCGCTGGAAGAAGATGCAAAGAAAGAAACAGGTACAAAAGAATAAACTGCCATAGTATAGAGGGGAGGCAGTAAACATGAGAAAATATAAAAGAATACGGGAACTGAGAGAGGAGAAAAATCTTTCTCAGAGTGAGATCGCAGAAAAATTTCATATTTCACAGAGAACCTACAGCCGGTACGAAAACTCCGGCAGTACGATACCGCTGGATATTTTGATCAGAATCGCGGATCTTCATGATGTAAGCGTCGATTATTTGCTGGAAAGGACAGACGTTCGGCCGATCCGGGATCGAAGGAAACCGAGATAAACAAAGCTATAACTTTTTCCTAAATTTTTCAATAATCCACCTGTCTACAATGTGAAGAATTTTACCGAAAACATAGGCCATTGCAAAGATACATGGTAGTGCCGTCAGGAGAAAGATATAAGGATGGCTGTCCAGATGGAGACGCTGAAGTATCATCATCGGTATGCGTTGCAGTATGTAGATTTCAAAGGTATGCTCGCCAAGCCAGTTTAAGATAGGATTGTGTATGGAAATCTTCATTGTGATCAGTACAATCATTGCGGCAAAAAGCAGAGCCCAACATTCATAAATAAGAATGTTCCCTACATGGGGACGCAAAGCCAGAAAACTGAGGGCTGTAAGAAACAAAACGGCGTAATACAGGTGGGGGGGTGAACAGAAGACGTTCAATATCATCCTTAAAAAAGGAATACCACATGCCGAAGGCGTAGCAGAAGATCGTATTATACCACCATCCCTGCTTTGGATAGATGGCGTAAAGCCTTACCATATAAAGGCCGCAGAAAAGGGTGACAGCCGATATGGCAGCAACGGGATGCTTTCGAAATACTGTGAAAGAAAGCCATGTGACAATATACAGAAACATCATGGCAAAAATGTACCAGTTACTGTTGCCTATGGTTTTCCAGCCGGTAAAAGCGAGAAGAATTGTGCGCCGGTCATAGGAAATGCCCAGCAGGCGGTTTACAAAAAGAAAGCAGAACAGAGCCAAGGCGAGATTTACAAAAGTAACAAGGATTCTGCGCACAGGCATAGCTTTGACATAGCCGCTGCCTTTGGCTTTTATAGATTCATAAATTCCGTAGCCGGAGTAGAACAGGAACATTACGATCACTGTTTGACTGAGATATCCTGAAAGCCGCTTGTACATGGTGTCGTAGGACCCCGTTAATTCCACATACTGTTTAAAGTGTGAGGCGATTACAAGAAGAACAAACAGGCCACGGACAGACATGGTATTTGTCTTTGAAAGATAGTCCCGGCAGAAATCGGGCTTTTGATAAATCGTTATGCCATATAAACATATCACAAGTAATGCGAATACAAAAAATATCATTGGAAACCTCCCTTAAAAATTTCCTGTTCAGTATATCAGATTCAGAAAAGTGTTTCAATATGGAATCTTATTGTTTTTGATCAACTCTGAGAGGAAAGGCTGCCAGGGTTGATTTTTGGCAATACTTGTATTATAATCTTACTAATGTTTTGGGACTGTCTGGTCAGGGGACAATATTCAGAACAGGTGAGCAGACCATACGCCTTTAGCTATATTATCAGGAGAATAATAGATGAAAATATCAGTTATCATACCGGTATATAACGTAGAGAAATATCTTGCGGAAACACTGTGTTCTATTCAGAAGCAGACCTTGACGGACTATGAAGTCATTATGGTAAACGATGGTTCGTCGGATAATTCTCAGAAGATTATGGATCAGTTCTGCCAGGAAGACGTTCGCTTCAAAGGATATAAAAAAGAA
Organism: Eubacteriales bacterium; assembly: GCA_030524785.1. Taxonomy (GTDB): domain Bacteria; phylum Bacillota; class Clostridia; order Lachnospirales; family Lachnospiraceae; genus Marvinbryantia. The sequence goes on along the minus strand of JAUNFZ010000041.1, from coordinate 7,145 downwards.
AACGAGGGCGTTTCGGCGGCTCGCAATTATGGACTTGACCGGGCGGCAGGCGAGTATGTGCTGTTTGTGGATGGCGACGATCTGATTCCCAGAAAAACGATGGAAATTATGTATCGCAAGGCGAAGGAAAAAAATGCCGATATGGTGGTCGGAGCCATGCAGGAATTTGGGATATATGGAAAACCTGTGTATGCGAAAACGATGGATCTGGCAAATAAAGAAATAATTGATAAGTATGATCCGCTGATGCTGCATACCTTCAGTACCTGCAATAAGCTGTTGCGTATGGAGATTATACGAAAAAATGGTTTGCGTTTTGAGAGAATCAGGCATGCGGAGGACGGGCTGTTTTTATTTGAATTTCTTTATAGGTGCAAAACGGTCGCCGGATGTCAGGAAGTGGTATACAAATATCGCAAACGGGCTTTCTGGGAGGAGGGTTCAGCCACACAGTCCGCAAGTGAATCGCATTTGGCGGATCTTTTGTATGCTGTGGACCGGATTGTGGAAATGGCCCGGGAGCAGAAAAAGATTCAGATTGAGCAGGCAGAAGAAAAAGGAAACGATGGATTTTTATATGTTGAACAGACGAAATGTCTGTTTGAAATATATCTCTCAGAACTTCATGCACGTATCATTGAGATCAGTTTGGTGAACGGATATTACCGTCAGATCTGGAAAAGGGATGACGCTGTTCTGGAAATGATAAAAGAGCGGGTGGATTATTATAAACAGTCGCTTTTTCCGGATATGTGGCAGAGGATTGTTGATGCAAATCCGGATTTACGGCTTGAACGTGGGCTGTTGACGAAAGCAGAGCTTTTGGCGGAGCCTTTGGTTACGGTGGGAATTTCAGATCGGGTGCCGGAGGAATGTGTGGAAAATGTTGTAAAGTCCATTTTTAATCAGAGCATGCCGGCGTTCGTTCTTTTTATTCATGGTAAATTTAAAGGACAAATTTCTGAAAATTTTTTAGATAAAGAATGTGTTGTTTTGTGTGATGAAGCCATGGATACGGCTGCTTTTAAAAATGCGGTTCTGCAGAGGGCTGCCAGTCCCTATATTAATTTTATTGACGAGCCAGTTTATATGAATACGAAAACATACCGCAGGCTGTATCCTGTTATGGAGAAGGTGGACTACATTGATTTTGCCTCCTGCGAGTTGCGTTTGCTTGACGGAACAGAAAAGGCCCGCCGGTGCCATGCCCATGATATTATGTTTTTCGAGGAATATCTTCCTGTAAAAACAAAGACAATGTACCATGCGGTGGACTGGATGTCGGGTAATAAGCTGTTCCGGGTTCAGGCCCTTCGGGATAAAAAATTTGTTTTTACGAATTATCCGGAAACAGATATCGCACAGTGCTATCGAAAGTTTCGCTTTAAACCGGCAGATAAGATCACAACTTTTACAACGCTTACAGAGGATGAAATCCTTGGACGGGTGAAGGACTGGCGGGTGAAGCTTGCATGGAAACGCCGGTATGATCGACAGATGTCAAAAACTCCCAGGGAAATAGAAAAGAAGCAAAAGAACAGACAGGATAAGATCTGGGCAGTGAAACGCTTTGTTATTAAAATGATTCCTGTTCAGAAAAAGGTACTGTTTGTGTCTGTGCGGGGAAATAAGCTTTTGGAGAACAGCAAGGCGGTCTATGACGCTTACGATGGAAAAAAGCTGGTATTCGCCCATATGTATCCTCACTCTAAAAAACAGCAGCTTTGGCTTTATTGGCATATGTTCTCCAGTAAAGTGATCGTAACGGACGATTATTTCAGATATTTCAGAAAATTTCGATTGAAACCGAAGCAGAAAATCATACAGATCTGGCATGCCTGCGGAGCGTTTAAAAAATTTGGCGTGGATAATCCGGCGGCGGATATTGTAACAGAATTAAAAACCCATGCTCAGTACGACACCGTGGCGGTCAGCTCGGAAGCCATACGCAGCAAATACGCGGGAGCGTTCGGAATCGACGTGGAGAAGGTAAAAGCGCTGGGAACTCCGCGGACGGACAAATTGCTGGACAAAGCGTATCTGGCATTGGAAAAAGAAGCTTTTTTCAAAAAATTCCCGGCTCTTTCAGGAAAAAAAATTATTCTGTATGCGCCGACTTTTCGAGAGTCTGCCGGAAAACGCGTTGTATTTCATCCGGGGCTGGATTGGACCAAGGTCAGCTGCAGGCTGGGTAAAGACTGTGTACTGATTGTAAAGAATCATCCGGTGATGAAATATGACCTGTTGGAAGGGCAGAAATTTGATAATATCATAAATATGCCCAAGGAAGAAACGAGCCGTCTGATGATTGTGTGCGACGTTATAATGACAGACTATTCCTCTGTGATTTTTGAGTCGGCGCTGCTGAACAAACCGGCAGTTTTCTACTGCCCGGATTTTGACAGCTATGAGCGTGATTTTTATCTTGATTTCCCGGAGGACCTGTACGGCGAGCTGACGACAAATCAGGAAGAACTTCTGGACGCGCTGGAGCGTGCCCTTGAAAGTCCGGATTTGCCGAAGCTGGAAGCGTTTAAGGAAACTTATATGGGAATGTGCGACGGGCACAGTGCCGAGAGAATTGCAGAATTAATCAAACAAAAGCTGACGGAGGATTAATCAATATGAAAAGGATGATTGCCGGATTCATGAAATACCGGTTTCTCCTGATGGAGCTGGTGAAAAAGGGGATCAAGCTCAAATACAGGCGTTCTTATCTGGGACTGATCTGGACGCTGATTGAGCCGCTTTTGACAATGATTGTGCTGACAGTGGTGTTTGGTACGCTTTTGGGAAATAAATCAAGAACCTTTCCGGTTTATATTCTGACCGGAAGACTTTTGTATACAATGTTTTCCAGCGCCACAGGCGCGGCCATGCGGGCGATACGCTCTAACAGCGCAATGATAAAGAAAGTGTATGTGCCGAAATATCTGTATCCTTTGTCCAGCGTGCTGTTCAATTACGTCATCTTTCTGCTGTCACTGATCGTTTTGTTTGTGGTGGCGATTGTGCTGGGGGTTTATCCCAGCGTCTACTGGCTGCAGGCGATTGTCCCGCTGATTACGATTTTGCTTTTGTCTTTGGGGGTCGGGATGATTCTTGGGACATATTCTGTATTTTTCAGGGATCTTGAGTATCTCTGGAATGTGGCGCTGATGCTGATTATGTATATGTGCGCTATTTTCTATTATCCGGAAAAACTGCTGGAGTCGGGATATGCCTTTGTGCTGAAATATAATCCGCTGTTCTGCATCATAGACAATTTCCGTTCTGCAATTTTTGGAACGCGGATTAATCTGTACTACGCATTGTATGCGTTTGTTTTCAGTATCGTTACGATTATCATCGGATTCTGGAGATTTTATAAAGAACAGGACAAATTTGTTCTGCATATTTAGGAGAGTACTATGGGAAATACGGCAATAAAAGTGGATGATGTCAGCATCCGCTTTAATCTCAGCAAAGAAAAGACAGACAGCCTGAAGGAGTATGTGATTAAGTTTTTAAAGCGTGAAATTAAGTATGATGAATTCTGGGCGCTGCGCAACATTTCCTTTGAGCTGAAAAAGGGAGACCGCCTTGGGATCCTTGGATTGAACGGGGCGGGAAAGAGTACGCTTTTGAAGATTATCGCCGGTGTGTATAAGCCTACGGCGGGCACAGTGGAAAAACACGGAAAGCTTGCCCCGATGCTGGAGCTGGGGGCGGGATTTGATCCCCAGTACACTGGTGCGGAAAATATTTTTCTCTATGGATCGGTGCTGGGACTGTCAAGGGAATTTCTGGAATCCAAATTTGATGAGATCGTAGAGTTTTCGGAGCTGAAAAAATTTATTGATGTACCTTTGAAGAACTATTCTTCCGGTATGAGGGCAAGGCTGGGTTTTGCCATCGCAACGGTGGTGGAACCGGATATCCTGATCCTGGACGAGGTGCTGTCGGTGGGCGACGCCAAGTTCAGAAAGAAAAGCGAGAAGCGTGTGATGGAAATGTTTGACAAAGGCGTGACGGTGCTGTTTGTATCCCATTCACTGGAGCAGGTGCAGCGCCTGTGCAACAAAGCAATGATTCTGGAGCACGGTCAGATGATCGCCTACGGGGACACGGCCCGGGTGGCGAGTATTTATGAGATGAAAACACAGTAATCGCCTGGCTTGGAAGACAGGGTTAGGAAGGAAAAGACAATGGCATCAGCAGGGGAACTGCATTATTTGAATGGGAAGAAAAAACTGGAAACCATAGAAGTTTTGATACAGCCGGAGGATATTGCCCGAACCTATCGGGAAGCAGCAAAAGAGATGGACGCGGCACAAGGGTTTGAAGACTCCCGCAGGCTTGCCAAAGAATATCGGGAAACGGCGGCAAAGACGGAAAAAGAAGGCAGAGAACGTCTGTATCAGAAAGCGTGCGCGGCTATGGACGCAGCCCAGCAGACGGTGGATTATAAGCTGGCGATCGATATGTTTGAAAGGGTCAAAGGCTATAAGGACGCCGACGAGCGGGCATTGAAATGCAGGGCGAAAAGCGCTGCGGCGGCAAAACGCAGGGATGCCAGAACGGCATGCATCATTCTTGGAATGTTGGCGGCATTTCTGGCGGTGATAACGTTTGTGATCTCAAGCCGGAGAGAAAGCACAGAGACGGCGAATGTGGGATTAGAGGATGCCGCTGTGGGCAGCGAAGTGACATTTGGTCCGTATACCTGGAGAGTACTGGAGCGCGCTGACGATACGGCGCTGCTGGTGATGACTCACGCTGATTATTACGAGGAAACCAGCAATGTGACTTACAATGATACGGACGAGGCGGTAACCTGGGCTGACAGCACGCTGCGGGCGTGGCTGAACTCTGAATTTCTGGAAGGCTTTGAGGAGGAAGACCGGGCAAAGATCCTTCTTTCCGAGGTAAAAAATTCCGATAATGAAGTGTACGGAACGGAAGGCGGAGAGGATACGCAGGATTATGTGTATTTGATGAGCCTGGAGGATACGGAGACGTATGCAGACCAGATATCCTCTTTCAGTCTGAACTGGCTTTTGCGCTCGCCCGGAAAGGAATCGGATACGGTTGCCTATATGACGACAAAACACAGGGCAATGGCCTACGGTTGCCCGGTTACCTGGGATTCCTTTGACATCCGTCCAGTGTTGCGGGTGTCGCTGCAAGCAGACTGACGGCAAAGATACAGCCGCGATGAAATATGCGAAAGCGTAGAAAAAGAGGACATTCAGATGAAAAAGTATGACTATTTAATTGTCGGCGCCGGCCTGTACGGCGCTGTATTTGCACATGAGGCAAAAAAGGCGGGAAAAACATGTCTGGTGATCGAGAAGCGGGATCATATTGCAGGAAATATTTACTGTGAAGACATAGAGGGGATTCATGTGCATAAGTATGGCGCGCACATTTTCCATACCTCCAGCAAGGAAATATGGAATTACGTAAATCAATTTGCCGAGTTCAATCATTACGTCAACAGCCCGATTGCCCGATACAGGGATGAAATTTATAATATGCCCTTCAATATGAACACATTTTCTAAAATGTGGAATATCGCCACGCCCCGGGAGGCGGAGGAAAAAATCGAGGAGCAGCGGCGGGAAATCACGGGAGAGCCGAAAAATCTTGAGGAGCAGGCGATCTCTCTGGTAGGGCGCGACATTTATGAAAAACTGGTGAAGGGCTACACGGAAAAACAGTGGGGCAGGGACTGCCGGGAATTGCCCGCTTTTATTATTCGCCGGCTGCCGGTCAGATTCACCTACGACAATAATTATTTTAATGACCGCTTTCAGGGTATCCCCATGGGCGGCTACACCGCCATGGCGCAAAAAATGCTGGAGGGCGTTGAGGTAAAACTGAACACGGACTATCTGGCGGATAAGCAGACATGGGATGCGCTGGCAGAAAAAATTATCTATACGGGACCTGTGGACGCATACTTTGGCTATCGCCTTGGCACTCTGGAATACCGCAGCGTGCGCTTTGAGACAGAACTTCTGGATACGGCAAATTACCAGGGCAACGCTGTGGTGAACTATACGGAGCGCAGCGTGCCGTATACAAGAATCATCGAGCACAAGCATTTCGAATTTGGCGTCCAGCCCAAGACCGTAATTTCACGGGAATATCCAAGCGAATGGAGGCCCGAGGACGAACCCTATTATCCCATTAACGACGAAAAAAACGGCGCTCTCTACGCGCGCTATGCCAAACTTGCTCAGGCGGAGAAAAATGTGATTTTTGGCGGTCGGCTGGGCGAGTATAAGTATTACGATATGGATAAGGTAATCGAATCGGCGCTGGCAAAGGCGCGTGCGGAAGGTCTGGCGGCTGACCGTGTGATGTGAAGCGAGCGACACAAATATACAACATAAAATATGAAAATGCAACAAAAACTATATTGACACTGTGAAAAGTATATGCTAATATAGGCTTATAGAATTCCTCTGAGAAAACGGAGGAATTATGAGCAGAAGTAAACAATTGCAGGAGCTTACTATAAAAGATAATTTTATGTTCTCGGCGGTGATGATGGAAGCCATACAGTGATTCTCAGTACCGTAGGAGAAAATGACGAGGACGTACCCCGGAAACTGGTACAGTTTCTGAAATTTGTAAAGGCGGACCTGAAAGCAAGTATGGAAGATTATGGGGACGCTTTTGTTTCACAGCTTCAGAATACTATAGCGCATATCAAGACAAGCCGGGAGATGGAGGAAAGGTACATGATACTGGAAGAAATGCTCAGAGATGAACATGCGCAAGGAAAAGCAGAAGGAAAAGCGGAAGGAAAAGCGGAGGATATTCTTGCTTTTTTGGCAGAGCTGGGAGATATACCGCAATCCCTTCGCGAGCGCATCATGGCGGAAACAGATATTTTGCTGCTGCGGTCACTTTTAAAGAAAGCGATACAGGCAGAATCTATCAGCCAGTTTGAAACTGAGTATGCGGCGCTTGCGCAAAAAGAAACAGAATAATCTAAAGCAATTCAAGCACAGGCGGCGGTGTTTGCCGTCTGTGACGTCTATTACGTATCCGGTCAAATCAGACCAAAACTAACAACGATTTAAAGCAAGTAAAACAGAGGGCTAACTTGAAAAAGTAAATTCCAGTGCAGAGGTAAATTCCACCACACTTTG